>NZ_SCOC01000004.1:0-219345 GCF_005502615.1 Gordonia sp. ALPHA1B1
GCCCTGCTCGCCATGACGATCGACTGGCTCGGCCGCCTCGTCGAACTCGTCGCAACACCACGGGGGATCGCATGATGACACGGTCGCAGTCGGCCCGCTCGCTGCGCTCCCGGCGCCGGTCGCAGTCGGCCCGCTCGCTGCGCTCCCGGCGCCGGTCGCAGTCGGCCCGCTCGCTGCGCTCCCGGGCACTCGCAATCCTGGCCGCGTCGGCGGCCCTCGTGATGACGCTGTCGGCGTGTGGTCTGGTGAGTTCGTCCGGAACCTTCCGTCCCGCTTCCCTTCCCGGCGGTGAACGCCCGCTGGAGGGTACGTCGGTCGCCGTGACGTCGAAGAACTTCACCGAACAGGTCCTGCTCGGCAAGATCACCGCGACCTATCTGGCAGCGGCCGGGGCCGACGTCGACGACCTCACCAACGCACCGGGTTCGATGTCCTCGCGGCAGGCGGTTCTCAACGGTGACGCCGACATCGTGTGGGAGTACACGGGCACCGCCTGGCAGACCTATCTCGGTGAGACCGAGACCATCGCGGATCCGCAGCAGCTGTACGAGCGCGTCCGCGACGCCGAACGCGCCAACGGTGTCGAGTGGCTACCGCCGTCGTCGTTCAACAACACCTACGCCTTCGCCGCCTCGGCACCGACGGCCGAGC
This sequence comes from Gordonia sp. ALPHA1B1, assembly GCF_005502615.1. NCBI lineage: Bacteria > Bacillati > Actinomycetota > Actinomycetes > Mycobacteriales > Gordoniaceae > Gordonia > Gordonia sp. ALPHA1B1. The sequence continues at coordinate 652 of NZ_SCOC01000004.1, forward strand.
GGTTGAACGTCACCAAGATGTCCGACATCGCGAAGCTGCCCGAATCCGAGCGGACGTTCTGCATCAACGACGAGTTCCTCTCGCGCGCGGACGGTTTCATCCCCATGCTGGAGGCCTACGACATCCCGCTCGACGCCCCCGGCGGCGTGCCCAAGAGCAACGTGACGACCATGGACTCCGGTGTCGTCTACACCTCGACCGCGCGCAGCGAACCCTGCAACTTCGGCATGGTCTACTCCACCGACGGCCGGATCAAGAACCTCGAGCTCGTCGTCCTGGAAGACGACAGGAAGTTCTTCCTGCCCTACAGCGGGTGTGTCGTCATCGACACCGGCCTCAACGAGGCCAACCCGGAGATCGCCGAACTCATGGCACCGGTGTCGGCGAAACTCACCGACGAGCTCATGCAGGAACTCAACGGACTCATCGACATCGATGGCGCCGACCCCTCCGACGTCGCCTACGACTGGCTCGTGAAGGAAGGCTTCATCGTCCCGGTCGACTGACCGTCGACTCGGAGTCAATGAGACTGGTTCGGTGCCTAGACCGTCATCCAATGCGGGTGCAGGCGAAAGTAGATGACCTCGACGTCCCAGTCGAACGCATCGTCGCCGTAGATCTTCTGGAAGTGGGCCACCAACTCGGGCCAGTCATCGGCGCGGTCGCCGTCGAGCGGGTTGAGGATCTCGACCGTCCCGTGGGTGAACACTCCGAGCTCCTCGCCCTGGATGTGAGCCGCGCTGGCGGCCGGACGGGCGGTGAGGTGCCGAGCCTTCGCAGCTGTGCGCGCCGTGCCGAAGATCCACTTCCCGTGGAGGAAATGCCCGTCGACGGCGCTGATTCTCGGCTCGCCCGCCGCGGTCACGGTCGAGAGCGCGAGAACACGCATGCCCGTCAGGATCTCGACCAATTGCGGTGCGCCGACCGTGTTCTGGCTGCTGATGATGGACCGCAGATGATCTGTCGATCGGGACAGGGACGCGTCGAGAAGGGTCTGCAGTTCGTGTAGTTCATCCGGGGTCTCGTACATGGTGGGCGTTCCTCGTGGCTGCTCGTCGGCGACGACCGTCGTCACCGGAGAACCTCATGGTGCCACCGGGACCCGGTTATGAGACCTTTCCGCGGCCGACCGTTCTTGCTGACTCCAACGGGAGACCCAGGGGCGGTGCCTCCGGATGCAGCGCCGCACACACGGCGAGTAAATCCACGTCGACGCGACGCCGGATGCCGGTGAACAGCACCCTCAACGACGACCGCACACCGGCGCGTCGTCCGAAACCCTCTGCCGCGTAGCCGGTCATCTCACTTCCCTCGCAATCCCCATGCGGCCGCCAGCAACTCATGCGACGCCAGCCGATGGTCGAAGTCGTGGGTGACACTGGTGACGAGCAGCTCGTCGGCGCCGGTCACCCGCACGAGGGTGCGCAGCCCGTCCACCACGGTGTCGGGGTCGCCGACGAACTGGGTGCGCACGCGATCGTCGACCAGCGGGAGCGCGTCATCGTCGAGCGGCCGTGCCGTGTCAGGGTCCGGGTACGGTTGCGCGCCCGCTCCGCTGCGGATGCCGTACACCCAGTGTCCGTAGGTGGATGCACGGTGCCGTGCGGTCGATTCATCAGCGGCGACAACGACATCCGCGGAGACGACCAGATACGGCTCGGCCAGTACCGGCGACGGCCGGAACGCACTTCGGTATGCCTCGACGGCCTCCAGGACCGTGCTCGGGCTGACGTGATAATTGGCGACGAACGGCAACCCGCGCGCACCTGCGGTCTGGGCACTCTGCCCCTTGCTGCTCCCGAAGATCCAGACCGCCACGTCGGCGCCCTGCCCCGGCACCGCGGTCAGTTCGACGTCGCGGTGACTGAACCCGCCCGTCAGGAGCGCCAGGACATCACCGACGGCGTCGTCGAAGTCCGGCGGCGACGCACCGTCGAACTGCGAGGCCTCGAACGCGGCGACGACCCGCGGCGCGTTCAGGATCGACTCGACGGGGAACGGCGACGGTATGAGCAGGCCGTCGACGACCTCGTCGGGCTGTCGGGGTGCGGGCTCGCGGGGTGCGGATTTCCGGTCGGCGGTCGCCAACTCGGTGCGACGCTGCGCGGAACGACCGAGACCCAGGTCCAGTCGGCCAGGGTGGAGCGCGTCGATGGTCCCGAAGGCCTCCACGATCGACACCGGGGTGTGCAGGCCGCTCTGGACCGCCGCAGATCCCACGCGGATGGACTCGGTCGCGCCGGCGATGAGTCCGATGAGCGTGGTCGTCGACGAGCTGGCCACTGCCACGAAGTGATGCTCGGCGAGCCAGAAGCGGTGATATCCCAGACGTTCGGCGTGCCGGGCCAAGGCAACGCTGCGACGCACCGCCGTCGCCGCGTCACTTCCCTCGGTGACCGGCGCGAGGTCGAGCACCGACAGCGGTATGGGTTCATGTCCCGTCATACCGCTCCCCGACCGTCTCGAGTCCTGTGCCGAACACACCTCATCCTGATCACCGAAGCGGCATCGGCGGGACATCGGAAGGGTTAGGCCCACGCCGATCCGATGACCGGGCCCTGGAATCCCGTGTCATGCCGCCACTGTTCGAGACGGAGACACACATCGACGACACGACTCGAGGGGAGACTCGATGACCGAACACGTACGCGTCGCCGTGGCGCTGGACGGTTGCGGGTCGCATCCGGGTGCGTGGCGTGCGCCCGGGGCCCGGGCAAACGCGCTCACGACAGCGGCGCACTGGCAGCAACTGGTCGGCGAGGCCGAAGCCGGGGTCCTGGACTTCGTCACCCTCGCGGATACCTTCGCCCTGCATCGCGGGCATCCCCGCACCGACCGGGCGACGGGAGGACTCGACTCGGTACTACTCGCCTCCCGTCTCGCTCCCACGACCCGTTCGATCGGGCTGATCCCGACGGCGACCGCCACCCACACCGAGCCGTTCCACGTCTCCAAGGCGATCGCGACCCTCGACTATGTGAGTCAGGGTCGCGCCGGGGTCCTGCTGCGTACGACCGCGGACCCGGACGAGGCCGCGCTGTTCGGCCGACGACGATTTCCCGACGATCCGGCGGTGCTCGCCGATCTCGCGTCCGAGGCCCTCGACTTCGCGACCGTGCTCGGTCTGCTCTGGGATTCGTGGGAGGACGACGCCGAGATCCGCGACGTCGCAACCGGTCGCTTCGTCGACCGGGACAAGCTGCACCACATCGACTTCGCCGGGGATCATTTCTCGGTGCGCGGCCCCGCCATCACGCCGCGCCCGCCGCAGGGCCGGCCGGTCATCGCCGCGACCGGCGCCCACCCCACCGATCTGCGGCTGATCGGTCGGGGCGCCGACCTCGGGTTCATCAGCCCGCGCGACGTCGACGACGCCGTACGCGCGGTGGACGCCGTGGGCACCGCACACTCCGACGCCGGTCGCGAGATCACCGATCCAGCACTCCTGTTCGTCGACCTGTTCGTCGTGCTCGCCGCATCGGAGGCGGAGGCCGACGACCGTCGGGCGCGGCTCGACGACTTAGCCGATGGACCGTTCACGCCCGACAGCGCGGTCTTCACCGGCACACCGGTCGGGCTCGCGGACGAGATCGAGCGCTGGGCCGCGGTGGCAGGGATCAGCGGAATACGACTGCACCCGGCCGCCTTGCCCGAGGACCTGCGCGCGATCACCCGAGAGCTCGTACCGGAACTCCGGCGCCGCAACCTGTTCCGCGATGAGTACAGCCATTCGACGCTGCGCGGGCACCTCGGCCTGGCGCGCCCGTCCAATCGTTTCGCCACTGGAAAGGCCGGTGTCGCATGACCAAACAGGTCCATCTCGCCGCCCACTTCCCCGGGGTCAACAACACCACGGTGTGGAGCGACCCGGCGTCGGGCAGCCAGATCGAGTTCGACTCGTTCGTCCACCTCGCGCAGACCGCCGAGCGCGGGAAGTTCGACTTCTTCTTCCTCGCCGAAGGACTGCGGCTCCGCGAGCAGAACGGGCTGATCTACGACCTCGACGTGGTCGGCCGACCGGACACCTTCACCGTGCTGTCCGCGTTGGCCGCGGTCACCACCCACCTCGGCCTGACCGGCACCATCAACTCGACCTTCAACGAACCCGTCGACGTCGCACGGCAATTCGCCACCCTCGATCACCTGTCCGCCGGACGCGCGGCCTGGAATGTGGTGACCTCGTGGGACGAGTTCACCGGCGAGAACTTCCGCCGTGGCGGCTATCTGCCCGAGGACCAACGGTACGCACGCGCGAAGGAATTCTTCACCGCCGCCGCGACGCTCTGGGACTCATGGCGCGACGATGACGTCGTCGCCGATGCCGAGAACGGCCGATTCCTGGCACGCCTCGAGGCGGGTGAATTCGACGTCACCAGTTCGCAATTCGACATCCGCGGACATTTTCCGACGCCTCGTCCGCCACAGGGGCGGCCGGTCATCTTCCAGGCCGGGGACTCCGACGAGGGCCGAGAGTTCGCGGCCGCGACCGCCGACGCCATCTTCTCCCGGCACGCCACCTACGACGCCGGCCGGGCGTTCTACACCGACGTCAAACGACGACTCGCCGCATACGGACGACGCCCCGAACAGCTCCTGGCACTGCCCGCCGCCACCTTCGTCGTCGGCGACACCGACGCGCAGGCAGCCGAACTCGCCCACGAGGTGCGCCTGCAACAGGTCAGCGGTCAGACGGCGATCAAGTTCCTGGAACAGCTGTGGAACCGGGATCTGTCCGATCACGACCCCGACGGTCCGCTGCCGCAGGTGGATCCGATCCCGGGCGAGAACACGGTCGCGAAGGGACGCGCGAGCGTGCGCATGCACCGTGACCCGGTCGCCGTGGCGCGCGAATGGCGCGACCTGGCCGAGGCGAAGAACCTGACGACGCGTGAACTCATCATCGAGGTCACCGGCCGCCAGTCTTTCGTCGGCTCGCCGCAGACGATCGCGCACACGATCAACGATTTCGTGCAGGCCGACGTCGCCGACGGTTTCATCCTGGTGCCCCACATCGTGCCCGGCGGGCTCGACCGGTTCGTCGACGAGGTGGTGCCGGCGCTGCAGGAGCTGGGCGTGTATCGCACCGACTACGAGGGATCGACGCTGCGGAACAATCTGGGACTTGCGCGCCCGGGGGGTTGAGCCTCGCCTGGGACCGGGCTGCTCGTCGTGAGACTCTCCGGAGGCCGCGGCTGCGCCGCGACTCATGAGCTCCGCCACCAGGACTCGAACCTAGAATGCCTGAACCAAAATCAGGAGTGTTGCCGATTACACCATGGCGGATCACTGCGCTGACGATTGTGCCACAGCCCGCGGGCACTCACGCCAGGTGACCACTCGACGTCAACTCGACTCACAGACTTCGATCGAGGTCTGGGAGTCGAGTCGACGTCTGGGAGTGATCAGTCCTTGGGGCCGCCGGCCACGTAGACGACCTGCCCCGACACGAAGCCGGCACCTTCGCTGATGAAGAACGACGCGGTGTGGGCGATGTCCTCGGGCACGCCGACGCGGTTGACCGGGATCTGGCCGGCGGCGGCGCGCTTGAAGTCCTCGAAGGGCACGCCGACGCGCTCGGCGGTGGCGGCGGTCATCTCGGTCTCGATGAACCCGGGCGCGATGGCGTTCGCGGTCACGCCGAACCGGCCCAGTTCGATGGCGAGGGTCTTGGTGAAGCCCTGCATGCCGGCCTTGGCCGCCGAGTAGTTGACCTGTCCCCGGTTGCCGAGTGCCGAGGTGCTCGACAGGTTGACGATGCGTCCCCACTCCGCCTCGACCATGTACTTCTGGGCGGCCTTGGTGACGTTGAACGCGCCCCGCAGGTGCACGGCCATGACGGCGTCCCAGTCATCGACGGTCATCTTGAACAGCAGGTTGTCGCGGGTGATGCCGGCGTTGTTCACGACGACGGTCGGCTTTCCGAGTTCGGCGACGACCTTGTCCACGGCCGCGTTCACCGAGGCCTCGTCGGCGACGTCGGCGCCGACCGCGACGGCCTTGCCACCGGCGTCGGTGATGGCCTTGACGGTGTCGGCGCAGGCGTCGGCGTCGAGGTCCAGGACGGCCACCGCGAGCCCGTCGTCGGCCAGGCGCTTGGCCACCGCCGCACCGATCCCCCGTGCGGCCCCGGTGACGATCGCCGTCTTCTGCGTGCTCATTCACTACCTCCGTGTGGTCGTTTCGCGAGCCGGACGACTCCGGCGCGCATGGTTGGTTCCCCCGCACCCACCCTGTTCCGTCAGCGACAACGGCAATGATCTACCGATTGATCGCTCGGCGTTGCGGTCCCTATGTGTTCTATCAGGCCCGGTCGCGAGGTTTCGCCACAAACAGCGCGCTGCATTTCTGCCATCGGGTACCGATGCGTAGGATCGCACCCGACGTGCGACCGCGAACCCGGTCAGCGACCCCCGCCGGCGCCGTCGGAGAGACATGATCGTGGCAGTCACCGATCAGGAAGAGGGTGGGCATTCGATGACGGGAACGTCGCCGTCCGTGGCCGTGATCGTCCTGGCCGCGGGTGCCGGTACCCGTATGAAGTCCAAGACCCCGAAGATCCTGCACACCATCGGCGGCCGCTCGCTCGTCGGCCACGCGCTCCACGGGACCGCGGGCATCGACCCCGAGCATCTCATCGCCGTCGTCAGCCACGAACGCGAACGGGTCTCGGCTGCCATCGGCGAGATCGGGGCAGGCCTCGGCGTCGAGATCGGGATCGCCGAACAGGACGCGCCCCGCGGGACCGGTGACGCCGCCCGCGTGGGACTCGGCGGACTCCCCGACGACTTCGACGGCACCGTCGTCGTCACCGCTGCCGACGTCCCCCTCCTCGACTCCGAAACCCTCCGCGCGCTCATCGACACCCATCTCGCCGACGGCGGGGCCGCGGTCACGCTGACGAGCTTCGTCGCCGACGACCCGACCGGATACGGACGCATCATCCGCGACGGGAAGGCCGTCACCGCGATCGTCGAACACAAGGACGCCTCCCCGGAGCAGCGCGCGATCACCGAGGTCAACGCCGGCGTGTACGCCTTCGACGCCGCTGCGCTGCGCGACGGGTTGTCGAAGCTGTCGACTGACAACGTGCAAGGCGAGTACTACCTCACCGACATCGTCGAGATCGCCCGCGGCGAGGGCCGGGCCGTCCGCGGACACACCGTCGCCGATCCCGTGCTCGTGGCCGGCTGCAACGACCGTGCCCAACTCGCCGCCCTGGGCGCCGAACTGAACCGCCGTATCATCCGTCGTCATCAGCTCGACGGGGTGACCGTCGTCGACCCCGCCACCACCTGGATCGACACCGACGTCACCATCGAGCCCGACGCGCACATCGCGCCCGGCACACAGCTGCACGGACGCACGCACATCGCCGCCGACGCCGTGATCGGACCCGACACCACTCTCACCGACGTCACCGTCGGACCCGGCGCGCAGGTGATCCGCACGCACGGCAGTCAGGCGGTCATCGGCGCCGAGGCCACCGTCGGGCCCTTCGCCTACCTGCGACCGGGCACGGCCCTCGGGGACGCGGGCAAGATCGGCACCTTCGTCGAGACCAAGAACGCGACCATCGGTGCCGGGTCCAAGATCCCGCACCTCACCTATGTCGGCGACGCCACCATCGGCGAGCACTCCAACATCGGCGCGTCGAGCGTCTTCGTCAACTACGACGGGGTTGCCAAGCACCGCACCGTGATCGGCGACCACTGCCGCACCGGCTCGGACAACATGTTCGTCGCGCCGGTCAGCGTCGGCGACGGGGCATACACCGGCGCCGGAACCGTGGTGCGGCAAGATGTACCGCCGGGAGCCCTCGCGGTCTCGGCGGGCGAACAACGCGTCATCGAGGACTGGGTCGTGCGTAAGCGGCCCGACACCGCGGCGGCGCGCGCGGCCCTCGATGCACGCGACAAGAACCCCGGGACGGCTTGACACCCCGACCCGCGCTCGACCCTGCAGATCCGAAACGACACGAACAGAAGAGTTTTCATGACCTGGACCACTGACAACCAGAAGAACCTGATGCTGTTCTCTGGTCGTGCCCATCCCGAACTCGCCGAAGCAGTCGCCGATGAACTGGGCATCAAGGTCACCCCGCAGACCGCCCGCGACTTCGCCAACGGCGAACTGTTCGTTCGTTTCGAGGACTCGGTCCGCGGATCGGACGCCTTCGTCCTGCAGAGCTGCCCGTACCCGCTGAACCAGTGGGTCATGGAGGCGCTCATCATGATCGACGCCCTCAAGCGCGGCTCGGCGAAGCGCATCAGCGTGATCCTGCCGTTCTACCCCTACGCCCGCCAGGACAAGAAGCACCGCGGACGTGAGCCGATCTCGGCCCGCCTCATCGCCGATCTGCTCAAGACCGCGGGCGCCGACCGGATCATCACCGTCGACCTGCACACCGACCAGATCCAGGGCTTCTTCGACGGCCCTGTCGATCACATGCACGCTCAGGGACAGCTCGCCGAGTACATCCGGGGCAAGTACGGCACCGACAACATCGCCGTGGTCTCCCCCGACTCCGGTCGCGTGCGTGTCGCCGAGAAGTGGGCCGACACCCTCGGTGGCGCGCCGCTGGCGTTCATCCACAAGACGCGTGACCCGCTCGTGCCCAACCAGGTCAAGTCCAATCGCGTGGTGGGCGAGGTCGAGGGACGCACCTGCATCCTCATCGACGACATGATCGACACCGGCGGCACCATCGCCGGCGCCGTGCGGGTCCTCAAGGACGCCGGCGCGGGTGACGTCATCATCGCCACCACCCACGGCGTGTTCTCCGATCCCGCGGCCGAGCGTCTCGCGTCCTGCGGCGCCAAGGAAGTCATCGCCACCGACACCCTGCCGATCCCGGCCGAGAAGCGGTTCGAGAACCTCACCGTCCTCTCCATCGCGCCGCTGCTCGCGCAGACGATCCGCGAGGTCTTCGAGAACGGTTCTGTCACAAGCCTTTTCGACGGCATCGCCTGAGTGTCCCCGCTCCCTGAGGTGCGAGCGAAGCGAGCCTCCCCCGCTCCCTGAGGAGGCCGGAGCTTGCGGAGGCCGTCACGAAGGGTCCTGGCGAGATGACGTCGCCAGCCCTTCGAGGCTCGTCGCTTGCGCTCCTCGCACCTCAGGGAGCAGAGGGATTGGCGCTTCTCAGGGAGCAGAGGGATTGACGCTCCTCAGGGAGCAGAGGGATTAGCGCTCCTCAGGGAGCAAGCTGCGGCTCCCCGCACCTCAGCCAACAAGCGGCGCCCCGCCGGGTACCGTGTCACCCGTGGACGCGACGATCTATCACAACCCGAAGTGTTCGACCTCGCGGAAGGCGTTGCAGGCCCTGCGCGACGCCGGGATCGAGCCGGCAGTCGTGAAGTATCTTGACGAGCCGTACAGCCGCGAACAACTCGTCGAGCTGTTCGCCGACGCCGGGATCACACCTGCGCAGGCCGTCCGCAAACGCGAGGCCCTCTACAAGGAGCTCGATCTCGCATCGGCCACCGACGAGCAGATCCTCGACGCCATGGTCGAGCACCCGATCCTCGTCGAACGTCCGATCGTGGTGACCGACAAGGGCACTCGCATCCCCCGGCCCATCGAGAAGCTCGACGAGATCCTCTGACTCCGGGGCGCGGCAGCGCTCAGGTCAGGCCGACACGGCCGGCGCGGGCAGCGGCCGCTGCACCGACGGCACGGCCAGTGCCGCGACCCCGCGCACCAGTGCCTTGGTCATGTCGAAGTAGTCGAAGTAGTCGCGCCACACCGTGATCCGGCCCTCGCGTACCTCGAACCGGCCGCACACCCAGAACTGGAGATGCAGCCGACCGAATCGGAGTTCGTCGACCCGCTCGGTCAGCACCACACCGGCGTCGTCGGCGCTCACGTTGATCATCCGGTAGTTGAATCCCACCGAGTCCTTGCGCGCCACCCCGCCCAGGACACCGGCCACCTTTCGCTTGCCGCGGATCGTCGGCAGCGAGACGTTCGTGTAGGCGATGTCGTCGTCGATGGTCTCCAGTGCTGCGGGGACATCGCCCCGCGCGAACTCGGTCAGCAGGGTCGTCACGATCTCGATCGGCGTCTGTGAGGTCATGGCAGACCAGTATCCCCGAGCGCGGCGTCGGTAGCGGGCGATGTGACATCCCGGCTGGTCATCGACTACTCTGGTCGCCGTTGTCTCGGCGAGGGTGACCCAGTCACCGTGATCGGCGCGGCCATCGCAGTACTCCTCACGCCCTCGGGGCAGGTGGATGCCCGCGGTCGGAGCTCGTGTCCGGTGGTGCTCGTCGCGACGCCGACAGAACACACCCACCGATCGCGAGGAGACCGTCATGGCCACCCAGACCAGCAAGCTGTCCGTCAGCACCCGTACCGAGAAGGGCAAGGGCGCAGCCCGCCGCGCGCGTCGCGAGGGCAAGGTCCCCGCCGTGCTGTACGGCCACGGAACCGACCCGCAGCACCTGCACCTCCCGGCCCGTGAGTTCGCCGCCATCCTGCGTAACAGCGGCCTCAACGCCGTCATCGACCTCGACATCGAGGGCTCCAGCCAGCTCGCGCTCACCAAGCAGGTCGACGTCCACCCGATCCGCAACTACATCGAGCACGCCGATCTGCTGATTGTCCGTCGTGGCGAGAAGGTCACCGTCGAGATCGCGATCATCGTCGAGGGCGACGCCGCCCCGGGCACCCTCGTCGTCCAGGACGCCAGCGTCGTCGAGGTCGAGGCCGACGCCCTGTCGATCCCCGAGCAGATCGTCGTCAGCGTGGAGGGTGCCGAGATCGGCCTGTCCGTGCACGCCTCTGATCTGGACCTGCCCGAGGGTGTGACCCTCACCGCCGATCCCGAGACCCTCATCGTGTCGGTCACCGAGGCGCAGCTCGCCGCCACCGAGTCCGACGCCGACGGCTCGGCAGACGCCGCGGCCGAAGGCGACGCCGAGGGCGAGGCGACCGAGGAAGCCGCCGAGGAGTCGGAGTAATCCGACCCCGGACTGCCCGGCTCGGGTGGTGAAACTGCGTAAGTGGTGAAACTCATTGTCGGACTCGGCAACCCCGGGTCCAAGTACGAGAAGACGAGGCACAACGTCGGCGCGATGGTCGCCGACGGCCTCGTCGCCTCGGCCGGCGAGCGCTGGAAGGTGCACAAGAAGTCCGGCGCCGAGGTCGCCGAGGTACGCCTCGGCGGCCAGTCGGTACTCGTGGCCAAACCCCGCACCTACATGAACGAGTCCGGCCGTCAGATCGGCCCGCTCGCCAAGTTCTACTCGGTCACGACTGACGACCTGATCGTCGTCCACGACGAACTCGACATCGACTTCGGCGCCGTCCGTCTCAAACGGGGCGGCGGCGAGGGCGGCCACAACGGGCTGCGGTCGCTCAGTCAGGCACTCGGTACGCGCGACTATCTGCGCGTGCGCATCGGCATCGGCCGGCCACCCGGCCGGCAGGATCCCGCCGATTTCGTGTTGAAACCGTTTCCGTCCTCGGCTCGGAGCGAGGTCGAACTCCTCATCGCCAACGGTTGCGACGCCGTCGAACTATTGCTCGGACAGGATCTGGAGTCCGCGCAGAACACCGTGCACGCCTGGTGAGGACACCGAATTCGGCGGCCGCGCGGCCGTAGAATCGCTGCGGCGGGCAATGCGAAGGGATCGGCAACAGTGGTCAACCTCTCGGTGAAGACCGGACACCAGAACGTCTCGATGCTCGGCATCGGCGCCTACCGTCCGCGACGCCTGGTCAGCAACGACGAGGTCTGCCAGGTCCTCGATTCCTCCGACGAGTGGATCTTCGAGCGGAGCGGTATCCGCAACCGCCGATGGATCAGCGGCGACGAGTCGGCGCGTTCGATGGCCGCCGCGGCCGCCGAGCGGGCCATCGCGAACTCCGGGGTGGCGAAGGAGAAGATCGGTGCGCTGATCCTCGCCACCAACAGTTGGAAGACCAAGATCCCGCACGGTGGCCCGAGCGTCGCCTCCGACATCGGGCTCAACGGCATCCCCGCCTACGACGTCGCCGCCGGGTGCGGCGGCTTCGGCTACGGACTCGGCGTCGCCGCCGACACCGTCCGCGCCGGCAGCGCCGAGTACGTCCTGCTCGTCGGCGTCGAGACCATGTCGGTGGTCATGGATCCCACCGACCGCAACACCGCGTTCATCTTCGGCGACGGAGCCGGGGCCGTGGTCGTCGGGCCGAGCGCGGACAACGGCATCTCTCCGACCGTCTGGGGCAGCGACGGCGAGAACGCCGAGGCGATCGGCCAGAACTGGGACATCCCCGAGTACATGGACCGCGCGCAGGCCTACCAGGACAAAGACCCCGAGACCGACCCGGTCGGTCGGATGGTGGTGACGATGGCGGGGCCCAAGGTGTTCCGCTGGGCGGCCGTCACCCTGCCCCGGGCCCTCGCCACCGTGCTGGAGACCTCCGGCGTCGGCGTGGAGGACATCGAGGTGTTCGTGCCCCACCAGGCCAATGCCCGCATCAATGACCTGATGAAGAAGAACCTCGGCTTCCCCGACGACCTGCCGATGGCGAACGACATCGAGAACACCGGGAACACCTCGGCGGCCTCGATCCCGCTCGCCATGGAGGAGATGCTCGCCACCGGCAAGGCGAGGGGCGGACAGACCGCGCTGCTCCTCGGCTTCGGCGCCGGCCTGAGCTACGCGGGTGCGGTCGTCACCCTTCCCCCGGCCCCGGCGATCACCAGTTTCGACTGACCCCCGGCTCCCTAATCCGAAGGAACGACAAAGCCATTGCTCCCTGAGGTGCGAGGAGCGTTAGCGACGAGCCACGAAGGGCTTGGCGACGAATCTCACCAGGACCCTTCGTGACGCTCGCAAGCTCGCTCCTCAGGGAGCAGGGGGCGGGCTCACGCCTCAGGCGTTCTCCTTGCGGAACACCGAAGTGCCCCACAGGGTTCCGAGTCCGGCCAGGATGAGCGACGCGAGGACGCCCCAGAGGACCTGAGCACTGGCGAGGTCGCCGGAGAAGGTGTCGCGCACCGCGTCGACGATCCACCGGAACGGCATGAAGTCGCTGAGACTCTGCAGCCACGACGGCCCGAGGGTCATCGGAAGCAGGATGCCCGACAGCAACAGGACCGGCATCATGACCATGTTGATGAGCGGCGCCATCACGTCCTCGCTCTTCGTGGTCAGTGCCAGTGCGTTCGACGCCGCGGCGCACGCGCCACCGATCAGCATCGTGATGATGATGCCGAGGATCACGCCGATCACCGAACCGCGCATGCCCATCAGATAGCCCAGCACCACCAGGATCAGCGCCTGCACGAGAAGTTGCAGCATGTCGCGCATGAGTCGACCGGTGAGCAGGGCGGTGCGGCTGGCCGGGGTCACCCGTTCGGCCTCGATCACACCCTCGCGCCATTCCCCGATCAGGCTGAATCCGGCGAACAACGCGCCGAACAGACCGAGTTGCACGAGCAGACCGGGGACCAGGAACGTGTACGGATTGTCGGCGCCGCCCGGGAACTGCGCGACGAGGGGCTTCAGCAGCGGCCCGAAGAGGACGAGGTAGAGGACCGGTTGCATCACCCCGATGAGGACCCAGGCCGGGTTGCGCAGGTTCATGCGGATCTGTCGGCGGAACACGATGGTGCTCTCGCGGAGGAACGTGGTCATCGGCTGACTCCCTGCTGGTTGAGTTCGACCGACGGGGCGTCGGCGCTCGTCGAATCGGTTGTTTCCGAATGGATCTCGTTGCCCCGCTCGGTCTCGGCGTCACGCAGCGACCGACCGGTGAGGGTGAGGAAGACGTCGTCGAGGGTCGGGCGGATGACCTCGATGGAGTCGAGGGTGATGCCCGCGGCGTCGAGGTCACGCAGCAGTCCGGGGACGGCCCGGCCCGCCCGCGGCACCCGGCTCCGGACATGCCGGCCGTCGATCTCGATCCGGCCGTCCGCGCGGCCACCGGTGACCGAGGCCAGTTTCTCCGCGGCGGTGGACACGGCCGCGGAGTCGGCGACCTCGAGTGCCACCAGGTCGCCGGACACCTGCGCCTTGAGGTTGTCGGCGGTGTCCGCGGCGACGATCCGGCCGTTGTCGATGATCATGATCCGATCGGACAGTTCGTCGGCCTCGTCGAGGTAGTGCGTCGTCAAGAAGACCGTCGCGCCGCGTTCGGTGCGCAACCGCCGGATGTGGTCCCAGAGATTGGCCCTCGCCTGCGGGTCGAGGCCGGTGGTCGGCTCGTCGAGAAAGACCAGGGACGGTTCGTGGACCAATCCCATCACGATGTCGAGTCGGCGTTTCTGCCCGCCGGACATGTTCTTGGGCTGGCGTTCCCACAGGCCGTCGAGTTGGAGCTGGGAGAACAGGGCGTGGCCGCGGCGGGTCGCCTCGGCCCGGGACAGCCCGTAGAGCATGCCGTGATCGACGATCTCATCGCCGGCCTGCGCCTGGCTGAAGGTGCCGCCGGCCTGTGACACGTATCCGATGCTGCGCCGGACCGAGACCGGGTCGGCCACCACGTCGAAGCCGTTGACCGTCGCGGTTCCCGCGGTCGGGCACAGGAGCGTCGTCAGCATGCGCAGCGTCGTCGTCTTGCCCGCGCCGTTGGGTCCGAGGAACCCGACCACCTCCCCTTCGGCGATGTCGAGGTCGACGCCGTCGACGGCCCTCACCTCGCGCTTTTTCTTTCCCTTCCCGGTGCTGAACACCTGGACCAAACCGCGTGCGTGGATCATGCGGACTCCCCTTCTCGATGTCGTCGAATGGTGTACTGACTCGTGCGTTCGGCGCTGCGCGCACGTCATCGTGTGCTGATCGTCGTGACCGCGGGCCGCTTTCCGACGCCCCGGCGGTGTTCGATCGACCTGCGGACCAGCATCCCGCTCATCGAGGACGACTTCGGTCCGCGTTCCGCGACCCCGTAACGATTAGGGGCGGGGTCCCGCTACTTCCCAGTAAGAGGCGGTGTGAGTACCGTCGTATGTCGGGTCACATATTCGCCGGGCACGTTTTGGGAAGGGTTCACCATGGCGGTCATCGCAGACACCACTGGCATCAACAACATCGGCATGCTCGGCATCGGCGCGTACCGCCCCGAACGCGTCGTCACCAACGAGGAGATCTGTCAGCACATCGACTCCTCCGACGAGTGGATCTACACCCGTACGGGGATCAAGACCCGCCGGTTCGCGCGTCGCGACGAGAACGTCATGGAGATGTCGGTCAACGCCGGACGCAAGGCGATCGCCAACGCGCTGCTGCAGGGGTCCGACATCGACGCCGTCATCCTCGCCACCAACACCCACCTGCTGCTGACCCCGGCGGGCGCGACCAAGGTCGCGACCGAACTGGGCTGCAACGGCGTGCCCGCCTTCGACGTCACCGTCGGCTGCGCCGGCTTCGGCTACGGCATGGCACTCGCCTCCGACATGATCCGCGGCGGCAGCGCCACCCACGTGCTGGTCATCGGCGCCGAGCAACTCTCGGTGACCATGGACATGACCGACCGCACCAACTGTTTTATCTTCGG
Source organism: Gordonia sp. ALPHA1B1 (assembly GCF_005502615.1). NCBI lineage: Bacteria > Bacillati > Actinomycetota > Actinomycetes > Mycobacteriales > Gordoniaceae > Gordonia > Gordonia sp. ALPHA1B1. The sequence goes on from NZ_SCOC01000004.1 coordinate 16,135, forward strand.
CGACGGCGCCGGCGCGGTCGTCGTCGGACCCACCGAGCAGCAGCAGCTCGGCCCGGTGATCTGGGGCTCGGACGGCTCCCAGTTCAACGCGATCCGCCAGGACTTCGACTGGGTCACCTTCCTCGACAGCGACCGTACCCAGCGTCCCTACCTGCGCATGGAGGGCACCGCGGTGTTCCGCTGGGCCGCCTTCGAGATGGGCAAGGTCGCCCACCGCGCCCTCGAGGCCGCGAAGCTCGGCTCCGAGGACCTCGACGTCTTCGTGCCGCACCAGGCGAACGCCCGTATCAACGAACTGCTCGCCAAGAACCTCAAACTCCGCGACGACGCGGTCGTCGCCAAGGACATCGAGTACACCGGCAACACCAGCGCCGCCTCGATTCCCCTGGCCATGGAAGACCTGCTGTCCACCGGCAAAGCACAGCCCGGCCAGACCGCGCTGCTCCTCGGCTTCGGCGCCGGACTCTCCTACGCCGCGCAGGTCGTCACCATGCCGCCGGTTCCGTTCGAGTAGGGCGCCGTATCGAGTCCGGGGGCAATTTGATCCGCTCAGCGGCTCATGATGCCCCCGGATTGGTCATGCCGGCCGGTCGCGCTGCAAGCCGAGCGCCTGGCGGACACGCGCCACGACGTCGTCGGGCCGCTCCCGCAGATCACTCCACGTGAAGTTGAGGACGGTCCAACCCAATGCGATGAGGTCGTTTCGGCGTCGGCGGTCTCGCTGGAACGTCTCCGCGTCGCGGTGGAACGCCATCCCGTCGATCTCCACCGCCAACAGCCGATCCGGGAACGCGAGGTCGATGAAGTACCCGCTGGCCGGGTGACCGCACGACCAACCGCTCACACCTCCGGCGCTCAACACGTCGACAGCCAGCCGCTCCGCCACCGAGCGCGCGCCGGATTCGACGCCGTCGACGAGGGCCGCAATCGCGGGTCCATCCTCCTTGCCACGTCGACGATCAGCGGCGACGCGCAGCTGACGCAGCGAGACCTTGCGAACGAGCAGCGCGTTGTCGAGGACTCCGCTGTCGCTCTCGAGTGCGGCTTCCAGCACGGACAGCGGCAAGGCTGTCACGAGCAACTCCTTGCGGGTCACCACCTCCGCGTCCGCGAGGCAGCGGCGCCGGACCCGAACGCCCTCGACCGGAGAGCCATGCCGCGATCGCGGTGCGGTGACCGTGAACTTCTTCGGCGGCTCGTCGAGGAGCCCGTGCCACCACGCCGCTCCCGCTCCGGACAGCGCCGCACCGCGGCCCACGCTCGCGACTGCCAGTCGCGCACGGGTGGCCGGCGTCGTCGGATGATCGGCGAGCGAATACACCCCGCGCGTGTGCGGCATCCAGTCTCCGCAATCGACTCGACGCCGGACCGCGGACCGCGTGAGGCCGAATTCGAGCGCATCCGCCACGGTCAGTACCCCGTCACGGGCGAGAACGCGGCGCCGAAGGCCCGGTGGAAGCTGCACGACCATCAGACGCACAGCAACGGTGACGGGTTCCCAGTTCTCGGGGCGGGGGCACAAGGTGCCGCATACCGGCACAACCTGCCCCGGCACTCCACCGCGAGCGAGTTTGGCCGCCCCCTGCACGCCCGGTAGCCTGGAACCTCGTGAGTTCCGAGGTGATCAGTCGCGAAGTGACGCGTCGTCGTACCTTCGCCATCATCTCCCACCCCGACGCCGGTAAGTCGACGATGACCGAGGCGCTGGCGCTGCACGCGCGGATGATCAGCGAGGCCGGCGCCGTCCACGGCAAGGCCGGACGTAAGTCGACCGTCTCCGACTGGATGGAGATGGAGAAGGCGCGCGGCATCTCCGTCAGTTCGACGGCGCTGCAGTTCAACTACTCGGCCGCAGCCCAGGCCGACCCCGAGATCCCGAGTGTCATCAACCTCGTCGACACCCCGGGTCACGCCGACTTCTCCGAGGACACCTACCGCGTGCTGACCGCGGTCGACGCCGCGGTGATGCTCATCGACGCCGCCAAGGGACTCGAGCCGCAGACCCTCAAACTCTTTCAGGTGTGTCGCCACCGGGGCATCCCGGTCATCACGGTGATCAACAAGTGGGACCGGCCGGGGCAGAGTCCCCTCGAGCTCATCGACGAGATCACCGAGCGCATCGGCCTCACCCCGACCCCGCTGTTCTTCCCGGTCGGCATCGCCGGCGACTTCCGTGGTCTCCTCGACCGGCGCACCGGCGAGTACGTGCACTTCACGCGTACCGCAGGGGGCGCGAAGATCGCGCCCGAGGAGATCATGTCCGCCGACGACGCGCTGGCTCGCGAGGGCGACGAGTGGACCTCGGCACTCGAGGAGAGCGAACTGCTCACCGAGATGGGCCAGGACCACGATCAGGAATTGTTCCTCGCCGGGCAGACCTCGCCGATGATCTTCGCTTCCGCGATGCTGAACTTCGGTGTGCGGCAACTCCTCGAGGTCCTCGTGGAGCTCGCTCCCCCGCCCGGGCCGCGGGCCGACGTCGAGGGCATTCCACGGCCGGTGACCGACCCGTTCAGCGCGGTGGTCTTCAAGGTGCAGGCCGGGATGGACTCCAGCCACCGGGATCGCCTGGCGTACATGCGGATCGTGTCCGGCGAGTTCGAACGCGGCATGGTCGTGACCCATGCGCAGACCGGAAAGCCGTTCGCCACCAAGTATGCCCAGGCCGTCTTCGGCCGCGACCGCTCGACGGTCGACACCGCCTACCCCGGTGACGTGGTCGGTCTGGTGAACGCGACCGCGCTCGCGCCCGGCGACACTCTCTACGACGGCCCCAAGGTGCAGTTCCCGCCGATCCCGTCCTTTGCGCCCGAACACTTCTCGACCCTGCGTGCGACCACCGCAGACAAGTACAAGCAGTTCCGCAAGGGCATGGACCAGCTCGAGAGCGAAGGCGTGGTCCAGGTCCTGCGCAACGACACCCGCGGTGATGCGTCGCCGGTGCTCGCCGCCGTCGGGCCGATGCAGTTCGAGGTCGTGACCGCGCGGATGAAGGCCGAGTACAACGTCGACACCATCATCGAGCCGCTCGGTTACACCCTCGCCCGTCGCACGGATGCCGACAGCGCGCCCGAACTGAATCGGCAACGCGGCGTCGAGGTCTTCACCCGCACCGACGGCGCCGTTCTCGCGCTCTTCAGCGACAAATGGCGCCTGCAGTACATCGAGAAGGAACACCCCGACCTCACTCTCGAACCCCTTGTCGCGGCAGCGGACTGACCGGTCGACGAGCACACGGCGCCGGCCGGTGCGCGCCGCCGTGCTGATGTGCGCGGCGGTGTCGTCGCTCGTCACCGCCTGTGGCTCCGACGCCCCGCCCCAGTCCACGCCCACCACCTCGACGCCGGTGCCGACCGCACGCCCGGTCGACCCGACGCTCTGCACCGAGAAACCACCGCAGGGCAACGTCGACCGCAGTGGCCAGAACTTCGAGTTCCGTCACGGCGACATCAAGATCGCGGTCGCGGACACGCCGGCGGACTCCCGACGCGGACCCGCGGTGGGCGCCACCCCCGCCGACGAGCCCAACTGCTATGAGTTCGACCGGTGGGGCCCGGCGCGGCCCGATGTGCCGCCGGACTCGCTGCTCTTCGTGTTCAAGGACGCCGGCACCGGCGGCGCGCAGATCGAGTTCCTGATCAGCGAACTGACCGGCGGCCTGTTGCCACCGGTGGGCGCGACACGTCCGACCGTCGGGCCGTTGACACGACCGATCAACGCCCAGATCGGGGTCTCGATCAACGGCGACTACCACCACTCGTCCGCGTGCCAGCTCAGCGTGAGCGGCATGTCTGGCTCACTCGCGGCCGGCTCGTTCACCTGCCCGACGGCGACACGGGTCGAGGCCAACCCGCTCGCGCCCGACGACGACGTCCGCTACGACCTCGACGAGTCGTCGGCCACGAAACAGCCGGAGTCCGAGGGCAACTCGACCGACAGCGTGTCGTTGTCGGGGTGGTTTTACCTCACGCCCTGAGATCTGCCGGTCGAGCAGCGTCGAGCGAGCGTAGTAAGGACGCCAACCCCCGCTGGTCGAGCAGCGTCGACCGAGCGTAGCGAGGACGCCGCGTCCGTCGAGGCCACCTCGGCAACCGACCTCGCAAACCCGACCAGTGGCTTCGACAAGCTCAACCAGCGGGGAGGCGGCTCAACCAGCGGGGAGGCGACTCAACCAGCGGGGAGGCGACTCAACCAGCGGGGAGGCGGCTCAACCAGCGGGGAGGCGGCTCAGCCAGCGGGGAGGCGGCTCAACCAGCGGTGGCACCGACGATCCGGGCCACGACGGCGGGATCGACGTCGTCGATGCGCGCCGGGTCGAATTCGGGACTGCGATCCTTGTCGACGAGCACGGCCCGCACGCCCTCGCGGAAGTCGTGGGTCTTCGTGATCTCCTCTGCGGCATGCAGTTCCCGGTCGAAGCACTCGTCGATCCCCGACCTCGCCCCGGCGCTGATCATCGCCGCGGTGACCCACAGACTGGTGGGTGAGGCGCCCTCGAGCAGACCGACCATCTCCTGGGCCCAGTCGTCGCCGACCGCGCCGCGCAGGCCGCCGAGGATGGCGTTGACGTTGTCGTCGGCGAAGTACTCGCCGATCTTGCGCAACGGCACGTCGCTGGTGTCCTCGGTTCCCGACGTGGCCAGCGCGTCGGCCAGCGGGGCACCAGAACGGATGCTGTCGGCGACCGCCGGCAGGTCGGCGGAGGACACGAAATGCGTTGCCAGGCCGACGGCGACCGCGTCGACTCCGCGGATCCGGGCGCCGGTGAGTCCGAGCCACATGCCCACGCCCTCCGGGAGCCGCGGCAGGAAGTAGGTCGAACCGATGTCGGGGAAGAACCCGATCGCGGTCTCGGGCATGGCGATCATCGCCTTCTCGGTGACGACCCTGATTTCGCCGTGCACGCTGATCCCGAGACCCCCGCCCATGGCCGCCCCGTCGATCAGGCTGATGTAGGGCTTCGGGTAGTCGGCGACGAGCTGATCGAGCCGGTACTCGCCGGCGAAGTAGCGGCTGATCGAGGCGTGGTCGCCGTCGATGGCGTGCTCGCGGATCGCACGGATGTCGCCTCCGGCGCAGAACGCCCGGTCGCTCGCCGAGGTGACCAGGACGGTGTCGATCGCGTCGTCGTCACCCCATTCGCCGAGCGTGACGTACATGTCGTCGATCATGCTCTGGTCCAACGCATTGAGAGCCTTGGGCCGGTCCAGGACGATCTCGCCGACGCCGTTGGACACCGAGGTGCGGAGAAATGACATACCCCAACCGTAGCGGTGAGCCCGGATCCGACTCGTCGGCGGATAATCCGTTTGCAACTCCGCGCGCGTCCGCTACGGTGGTCACCACTTGCCCCCAGACCCTCCAGGAGTGATCCACGCGATGAAGAACTGAAGTGGCCCCGGCCGTCGGCACCGCCGACGGACCCCACCGACGCCCTGTCGGTGTACCCGACCCACTTCAGGAGCGCTCATGCCATCTTCCATCGTGCTGTCCGATGTCTCGTTCGCCTGGCCCGACGGGACAGTCGTCTTCGATCACCTGGACCTCGCCCTGGGCGCCGAGACCTACTCCCTCATCGGCGCGAACGGTGCGGGCAAGTCCACCCTCCTCGGCCTGATCGCCGGTCGATCACGCCCGGCGTCGGGCAGCATCACGATCGCAGGCGACACGTCGACGACCGATGTCGCTGTGGTCGTGCAGGACCCGCAGTCCGATCCGTCGTCGACCGTGGCACAAGCGCTCGGCATCGACGAGATTCGTTGTGCGATACGACGAATCGAGAGCGGCTCGGTAGATCCGCAGGACTTCGACGCAGTCGGGGACGACTGGGGCGTCGAGGAGCGCGCCATCGGACTCCTCGAGCAGATGGGACTGCCGCCCGACCTCGACCGCACGGTCGGCGCCATGTCCGGCGGGGAGGCGACCCTGCTGGCGATCGTCGCCGCACTCATCGCCGACCCGGCGATCCTGCTCCTCGACGAACCGACCAACAACCTGGACACCGACTCCCGCGCCCGGCTCTTCGACGCCATCGAGTCGTTCCCGGGCACGGTGGTCGTGGTCAGTCATGACCTCGAGCTCCTCGAACGTGTCGATACGACAGTCGAGCTGTACCGAGGTCGAGTGCGGCTGTTCGGCGGGCCCTACTCCCGGTACCGCGAGATCATCGACGCCGAACAAGACGCCGCCGAGGCAGCGGTTGCCACCGCCGCCGGCGATCTGCGCAAGCAGCGCCGCGAGATGACCGAGGCGTTGATCAAACTCGATCGGCGGGCCCGGACGGGCGCGACGGCCGAACGCGAGAAGCGGGTGCCGAAGATCGTGGCACACAACCGCCGGAGCGAGGCGCAGGTGTCGGCGGGCAAACTGCGCAACGCCCATCGTGACGACGTAGCCTCTGCGGCAACGCGTCTCGACGAGGCCCGCGAGGACATCCGCACCGACCGCACCGCACGGATCGTCGTGCCGACGCCGGAGGTGGCCCCGCGCGCCCAGATCGTCGTCGATGACCGCCTGCGCATGGACGGACCCGAGCGGGTGGCTCTGGTGGGGCCCAACGGTTCCGGGAAATCGACGCTGATCGCGGAGTTGATCGCCTCCGAATCCGTCGTCGTACCGTTCGCCTTCGTACCGCAGCAGATCACCTTCCCCGACCCGACCGTCTCGATCGCGGAGCACCTCGCGCGGACCCACCCGGACATCTCGACGCAGGAGGTGCGGGCGCATCTCGCGCGGTTCCTGTTCCGGGGTGCGCGCGCCGATCGCGCACTCGCCGAACTGTCCGGCGGCGAACGGCTGCGCGTCGCACTGGCCGATGCACTGCTCGGTGACCCGACACCCAAACTGCTGATCCTCGACGAGCCGACGAACAACCTGGATCTCGACACCGTCACGCAACTCGTGGACGCACTCGAGGCCTGGACCGGTGCGCTGCTGGTCGTCTCCCACGACGCCGGGTTCCTCGACCGCATCGGCATCGGTCGGCGCGTGTCACCGGTGCCCCCACCGGGCGAACCGTCGGGAACGCCGGGGCAGATAGGTGCCGAACAAACCGACGTCGAAGCAGATCGCTGACGAACAGTCGGTGACGCCGGCGGCGTCGAGAACCGTTCGGCGGCATACTGCGTGCGATGGCCGAGCCCGTACCCGTTCCCGTCGACGCGGCGGTGGTCGAACCCACGCCCGTCGTCCTCGTCCACGGTTTGCGCGTGAGCGGCGCGACCCTGCACCGGGTCGCGGCGGCTGTGGCCGGTCCCGACTCGAGGCGCGCGGTCGCCACCCCCGACCTCCCTGGCCACGGGCAGCGCCGCGACGAGACGTTCACGATGTCCGGCGCGGTGGACGCCGTGCTCGCCGAGATCAGCAGGTTCGGCCGGCCGGCGGTCGTGGCCGGGATGTCGATGGGCGGTTATGTGGCGATGGCGGTCGCCGGACGCCATCCGGAAGCCGTCGCGGCCCTGGTCCCGATGTGCGCGACCGCGCAGCCCAGTCCGCTGCTGGCCGCGCCGTTCGAGACGTTCGGTGCGGTCACCGCGTTCCTGCCGCGTCAGGCGGCGATCATCAGTCAGGTGGCCACCCGCCTCGCCGTGGGACGTCGGGTGTCCGCCGACATGGAGATCGGCGGACTGGCACTGGGGTCGATCGCCGACGTCGTCGCCGAGATCAAGCGGTTCGACGCGCTCGGCGAGGTCCGGCGCTACCCCGGCCGAACGATGTTCGTCAACGGTAGCCAAGACCAGTTCCGGGTCCACGAACAACGTTTCGTCGAGGCAGCACAGCACGCGTCGCTGACCGTCGTCCCCGGGGCAAGCCATCTGTTCCCGCTCATCCAGCCGGAACTCGCCGGGCGACTGGTGCTCGACGTCGCGGCGAGCTGCGACGGGGCCGCGGCCGGACTCGCCGACCTGGATCCATAGGTCCTACCTCAGGATGTCTGAGCCGCCCACAGCTTGAGCGCGATCGCCTCTCGTGATCGGATGACTGTTGATCACTGCAACGATCATCAGCGGTGTCACCACGCGACGGACCCGGCGGGAGGCTGGATGGGCACGATCGAGGTCACCGGCACGCTGCAGAAGCAGGCCTGGGCCGACAAGGTGTTGCCCCCGGTCGAGGAGGTCCGGCCGCAGCTGTGGTCGATCCCGGTCCCCATGGGATCCAATCCGTTGCGATACGTCCTGGTCTACGCCCTCGGATTGCCCGACGGCGGTCTCGCACTGATCGACGCCGGCTGGCCGTCCGACAAGTCGTGGGACATCCTCGTCGCAGGCATCCACTCCACCGGCCACGACCTCGCCGACATCAGGTCTGTCGGCGTGACCCATCTGCACCCCGACCATTTCGGGCTCGTGCCGCGTCTACTCGAGCACGTGGACGCCGAGCTGTGGATGCATCGCAACGATTCCCGGTACCTGCGCCACTACTCCGATGCCGAGGTGGAGACCCAACTCGGCCAGGCGCGATCCGAACTCCGCGCTCTCGGCGCACCGACCGAGGTCGCCGACGAGGGGCTGGTCGGTTTCATCCGCCTGCCCGACGGGCGGACCGTCGACCGCGAGCTGACCGGGGACGCCCCGCTCGACATCCCCGGCTGGGATCTCCGCGCCGTCTGGACCCCGGGCCACACCGCGGGGCACCTCTGCTTCGCCGACGACACCGCCGGCATCGTCTTCACCGGCGACCACCTGCTGCCCCGGATCAGTCCGAACATCTCGACCAATCCCATGCAGACCGACAGTCCCCTCGCCGACTACCTGATCTCGCTGGCCAACACCGAGAAGATGCGTGACCACGAGGCGCTGCCGTCCCACGAGTACCGGTTCCGAGGCCTCGGCGACCGCGTCACCGGTCTCCTCACGCATCACGAGGAGCGGCTCGATGAGATCGCCTCGACCGTGACCCGGTATCCGGAGAGCACGGCCTGGGAGATCACCCGGTCGGTGACGTGGTCGCGTCCGTTCGAGGAGCTGTCCCTCACCCTCAGCCGACTCGCGTTGCGGGAGACGCACGCCCATCTCGTCGTCCTGCAGGAACGCGGCGTCCTCGACGCCCACGTTCCCGATGAGACGGCGACCGATCCGACCACCCCGGAACCGATCCGCTGGTTTGCCGCCGGCGAGCCCACACCGGCTGAGCCGCAACAGATCTCCACATCCGAGAACACCTGACCGCCCATCCCGTCCACCAACTCCAGGAGTCCCCATGAGTGCCGTGCTCACCGAGTTCGCCGACGGCGTCGCCGTCATCACGATCAACCGCCCCGAGGCGAAGAACGCCGTGAATCTCGAGGTGTCGGAGGGTATCGCCGCCGCGATCGACGAACTCGAGTCGCGCGACGACCTCACCATCGGCATCATCACAGGTGCCGGTGGCACGTTCTGCGCCGGGATGGACCTCAAGGCCTTCGCTCGCGGCGAGAAGGTCGCGCTGGACGGACGCGGGTTCGGCGGCCTCACCGAGGCCCCGCCGACCAAGCCCCTCATCGCCGCCGTCGAGGGCTGGGCGCTGGCCGGCGGATGCGAACTCGCGTTGTCGGCGGACCTCGTCGTCGCGGCAAACGACTCCAAGTTCGGCATCCCCGAGGTCAAGCGCGGACTCGCCGCCGCCGCCGGTGGCCTCCTACGCCTCCCGAAGATCCTCCCCTACCAGCTCGCCATGGAACTCGCGCTCACCGGCGACCCGCTCACCGCGGCACGCGCCCACCAGTTCGGCCTGGTCAACCGGATCACCGAACCCGGCGAGGCACTCGCCGGGGCCCGCGAACTGGCCGCCGTCATCGCCGCCAACGGCCCCCTTGCCGTCCGCGCCACCAAACAGGTCACCTCCATGGCGATCCGCTACACCGATCCCGAACTGATCAAGAAGCAGTGGGACTTCCTCGGTCCGGTGTTCGTCTCCGACGACGCCAAGGAAGGTGCGATCGCCTTCGCCGAGAAACGCGCGCCGCGCTGGACCGGCAAGTGACAGATCCGGGCGCAGTACTCATTCGGCCCGCTCGCTCCGCTCCCGGCGCCGGGCTGATTCGGCCCGCTCGCTCCGCTCCCGGCGCCGGATAGAGTGACCGGGGTGGACCTGCACCTCGTGACCTACTTCGTCGCCGTGGTCGACCACGGCGGCATCACGAAGGCCGCCCAGTCGCTCTACATCTCACAGCCGTCGCTGTCCCAGGCGATCCGCACGCTCGAGAGACGTCTCGGCGTCACCCTGTTCGACCGCACCGGACGACGCCTCGAACTCACCGAGGCCGGACGCAAACTCGACGTCGCCGCCCGGCGCATCCTGGCCGACGTCGACCGCGCGAAGGCCAAGGTCGACGCCGTTCGGGAGCTGCGCGCCGGTCGTGTCGACATCGTGACCTACGCGGCGTTCAGCGTGGACCCGGTGGTCAACATCGTCCGCCTGTTCCGGGAACGGTTCCCGCGCTTGTCGGTTCGAGTCGTCTCCGCCGACAGCCCCACCGGGGTGTTGTCGGCGTTGCGATCCGGGGACGCCGAGGTCGGGATCATGGACTCGGCCGCCGAACACGCAGCCTTCACCGCCATCCCGATGGCCGAGCAGGAACTCATCGTCGCGGCGCCGACGACGCTCGCCGACGGTCTGCCCGAACCGATACCGCAGTCTGCGGTGCGCTCGCTGCCACTCGTCGTCGATCACAGCGACCCGATCACCGCGGAACTCCTCGGCGGACTCCTCGACGACAACGCCAAGAACGTGGTGGTCGACTGCCAATTACCGTCCGCGGTGTGGAGTCTGGTCAAGAAGGGCACGGGCGCAACGATTCTCCCACGCACCGTGGCCGACCGGCAGCTTGCGGGACTCCGTCGACTCGCGCTCGACCCACCACTCACCCGACCGTGGGGTCTCGTGCTGCGATCCGGGCTCCCCTCACCGGCCGCCCTCGCCTTCATCTCCGCGGCGAAGGTCCACTGCGGGATCGCGCCGGACCACGCCGAACCACGGGATTGGTGACACACCATGGAATTGCGACAGGTCGAGTACTTCCTGGCGGTGGTCGAGAACAAGGGCATCGGCGGGGCCGCGTCGGCTCTCGGTGTCGCGCAACCCACAGTGTCCCAAGCACTCCGGGCGCTCGAACGCGAACTCGGAGTCCAGCTGTTTCACCGCATCGGTCGCGGGATGGTCCTGTCGGCGGCCGGGCGCACGATGGTCGGTCCCGCGCGACAGATCGTGCGCGACATGGACGCCGTCGACGATCTGCTCTCCGCCTCGGAGGACGAACTCACCGGCCACCTCGAGATCCTGGCCTTCGCCGCGACCGCGGTCGGGCCCGTCGTCGATCTGGTCGCCCGGTTCCGGGCCGCCTATCCGCGGGTTTCGGTGCGACTCGGCGAGTTACGCGATGAGACCAGGGCCGCGTCGGCCATCGAGGACGGTCATTGCGAGTTCGCCGTCGCCCACCTACCCATCGCCGGCGACGACCTCGAGGTGATCGTGATCGGCGAACACGAACACGTGCTCGTCTACCCGCAGGGCACCGACGTACCCGAGGGCCCGATCCCGCTGAACAATCTGCCGGCGATCCCGATGGTGTTCGTGCCGCGCGGCTACTCGGTGGCCGACGAGTTCGAGGAGGCGATCCGCGTCGGGGGCGTCCGTCCGCCGCTGGCCGTGCTGTCGGAGATCCGCGAGGAACGGCTCCCGATGGTGGAGTCCGGAATCGGCGGCACTCTACTCGAACGATCGGTGGCGGAGTCGGCCGACGAGCCGGTCGTGATCCGTGAGATCGAACCGAATGTGGTGCGACCCTTTGCCATCGCATTCCACCCGCCGTCGCTGTCGGCCGTCGGTCAGGCCTTCGTCGACCTCGTGCGCGAAACTGCGGGATGACGGGTGGAACACCGGGCCCCACCGGTGCGGATCAGGTGGGGCCCGGTGAGTCTCGAGGTCAGCTGACGCGTTCGAAGACCGCGGCGAGGCCCTGGCCACCGCCGATACACATGGTCTCCAGGCCGTAGCGGGCCTCGCGCCGGTGCAGTTCACGCGCCAGGGAGGCCAGCATGCGTCCCCCGGTGGCGCCGACCGGGTGGCCCAGCGAGATGCCCGAGCCGTTGACGTTGGTGCGGTCGAAATCGCCGCCGGCACCGAACCGGCCGAAGCCCCACTCGCGGGTGACGGCGAGTGCCTGGGTCGCGAATGCCTCGTTGAGCTCGATCACGTCGATGTCGGCTAGCGTCAGACCGGCCTTGGCAAGCGCCTTCTCGGTCGCGGGGACCGGCCCGATCCCCATGGTGCGCGGCGGCACACCGGCCAGACCCCACGACACCAGCTTCACCAGCGGGCGTAGACCCAGCTTCTCGGCGACCTCGGGGGTGGTCACGATCGCCATCGACGCGGCGTCGTTCTGACCGCTGGCGTTGCCCGCCGTCACGGTTGCGTCCGGGTCGGTCTTGCCCATGATCGGCTTCAGCTTCGACAGCGATTCGACCGAGACATCCGGGCGTGGATGCTCGTCGGTGTCGATGACCTGATCACCAGATCGCGAAGCCACGGTGACCGGGACGATCTCTTCGGCCAGTACGCCATCCTTCTGGGCCCGCACCGCTCGTTCGTGCGATGCCACAGCCAGCTCGTCCTGTTCTTCCCGGGAGATCTCGTAGTCCTTGCGCAGGTTCTCGGCCGTCTCGATCATGCCGCCGGGCACCGGGTAGTTCTTGCCGCCGGCGGTCGAGCGCGCCCGGACGAGGCTGTCGTGCATGGCAATTCCGGTCCGGGCCCCACCCCACCGCATGTCCACCGAGTAGAACGACGCGTTGCTCATCGACTCAGCACCGCCGGCGACCACGACGTCGTTGTCCCCCGAGGACACCTGGTAGGCGGCCTGGATGACGGCCTGTAGTCCCGACCCGCAACGACGATCGATGTGCATGCCGCCCACTGTGATCGGCAACCCGGCATCGAGTGCGATGACTCGTCCCAGGGCGGGCGCCTCGCTGTTGCCGTTACAGTGACCGAGGATGACGTCCTCGACCTTCTCCGGGTCGAGTCCGGTCCGGTCGAGCATCCCCGTCAGCGCGGCGACCCCGAGATCAACGGCGGTGAGATTCTTGAACATCCCGCCGTAACGGCCGATCGGGGTACGGACCGGTTCGCAGATGACGACGTCGCGCATGGGTGACCTTTCGGTGTCAGAGGAGGCATGGAGCAGGGCCGGCGGTCACATGAAACGGCCGCCGGTCACCTCGAGGACGGTGCCCGTCATGTACGACGACATGTCACACGCCAGGAACAGCGCGACGCTCGCGACCTCACCGACCTCGCCGGCGCGCCGCATCGGGATCTCCGCCATCTTCTGGTCCCACGCTTTCTGCGGCATCGCCTCGGTCATCGCCGACCGGATGAGGCCGGGCTGGATCGCGTTGACCCGCACGCCGTGATGGGCCATCTCCTTGGCCGCGGCCTTGGTGAGGCCGACGATGCCCGCCTTGGCGGCCGAGTAGTTGGTCTGCCCGACCATGCCGACCTTGCCCGACAGCGACGAGATGTTCACGATCGCACCACGCTTGGCCTCGCGCATGATCGCCGCCGCCTTGCGTGTGCCGTTCCAGGTGCCTTTGAGATGCACCGAGATGACCTGATCGAAATCGTCTTCGGTCATGGTGCGTCTCGTCGCGTCCCGGGTGATCCCGGCGTTGTTCACCAGCACATCGAGTGCCCCGAACCCGTCGACCGCGGCCGCGAGCAGCGCGTCGACCTCCCCCGCGTCGACGACGTCGCACCTCACCGCGCGGGCCACGTCGCGGCCGCCGAGCTCGTCCGCGGCCGCCTGCGCGGCGTCGAGGCTGAGGTCACCGAGCACGACTCGCGCGCCGGCGTCGACGAACGAGCGGGCGATCTCGAAACCGATGCCCTGGGCTCCGCCGGTCACGACGGCCGTACGACCCTCCAGCAACGCGGCGGCGGGCGGGTGCGATGACATGTATCGGAGTCCTTTCGAGGGCGGCGGGGTGACGGTCGTCGGGCAACCGGTCGCGAAGCGCCGGGCCCGCGGTGAGTGCCGCGGGGACAAATCTATCGAGGTTCCGCCCCGATCGACCCGTCCGCGCTCATACGCAACGGCTATCGCAGCGATCCCGGTTTCGTATTGGACCCCTCGCCCGCCGGCCGCGAGAGTGACAGCATGACCGGAGTGATGCATTCAGCGCGGACGACCTCCTCCGAGGTGGGCGACGAGGACTTCGCCGACATCCTCGCCGCGACGCGCGAGTTCGTCCGCGAGGTGGTGGTCCCGCGGGAGCAGGAGATCCTCGACACCGACGCCATCCCCGACGACATCCGCCAGACGGCGAAGAGCATGGGCCTTTTCGGCTACGCCATCCCGCAGGAGTGGGGCGGTCTCGGCCTCGATCTGACCCAGGACGTCGAACTCGCGATGGAGCTCGGGTACACATCCCTGGCGCTGCGCTCGATGTTCGGCACCAACAACGGCATCGCCGGCCAGGTCCTCGTCCACTTCGGCACCGACGAGCAGAAGTCCGCGTGGCTGGAGAAGATCGCGTCCGGCGAGGTCGTCGCCTCGTTCGCGCTGACCGAACCGGGGGCCGGGTCCGATCCGGCCGGGCTGCGCACGAAGGCCGTCCGCGACGGTGACGACTGGGTGATCACGGGCGAGAAGCGGTTCATCACCAATGCGCCGCTGGCCGATCTGTTCGTCGTGTTCGCACGTACCCGTCCGGCCGACGAGAACGGCACGGGCATCGCGGTGTTCCTGGTCCCCGCCGACGCCGCCGGCCTCAGCGTCGGCGCCAAGGACCGCAAGATGGGCCAGGAGGGCGCCTGGACCGCCGACGTGCACTTCGACGCCGTGCGGGTGCCGGCGTCGGCACTGGTCGGCGGCAGCGAGGACGTGGGCTACAAGGCCGCGATGATGAGCCTGGCCCGAGGCCGGGTGCACATCGCGGCTCTCTCGGTGGGCACCGCGCAGCGTGCGCTCGACGAGTCGGTCACCTGGGCCGCCACCGCCACCCAGGGCGGTACCGCGATCGGCGAGTTCCAACTGGTCCAGGCCATGCTCGCCGACCAGCAGGCCGGGGTGATGGCCGGACGCGCGCTCGTCCGCGAGGCCGCCCGGGCGTGGGTCGACGACACCGACCGCCGCATCGCCCCGTCGGCTGCCAAGCTGTTCTGCACCGAGATGGTCGGCAAGGTCGCCGATCTCGCCGTGCAGATCCACGGCGGCAGCGGTTACATGCGCGATGTCGCGGTGGAACGCATCTACCGCGAGGTGCGGTTGCTGCGCCTGTACGAGGGCACCAGCGAGATCCAGCGACTCATCATCGGGCGCAACCTGGTCAAGCGCGCGCAGCGCTGACCACACGCGCGTGCGCCGGCGCCTCGGGCGCCGGCGCTGACCCTGTCAGGCGTTCGCCAGGCGCTCCCGCAACGCCACCTTCTGGACCTTGCCGGCCGCCGAGGTGGGCAGCTCGTCGACCACGTACACGTCCCGGATCTTCTTGTAGGGCAACACCTGCGCGGCGACGAAGTCCGACACCGCATCGGCGTCGATGACGTGACCGTCCCGGGCGACGAGAAAGGCCACCGGCTCCTGCCCCACCGCGCCCGCCTCCCGGGCGACGACCGCCGCCGCACCGACGTCCGGATGCGTCACCAGGATCTCCTCGAGCTCGCGTGGATACACGTTGTAGCCCTTGTAGATCAGCATGTCCTTGGCGCGGTCGCAGATGTAGAGGTACCCGTCGGCGTCGCGGTAGGCGATGTCACCGGTGTCGAGCCACCCGTCGACGAACTGCTCGGCCGTCTTCTCGGGGTGATCGAGATAGCCGTCGGTGACCTGCGGGCCGCGCACCCACAACTGTCCCTTCTCCCCCGGCGCGAGGACGACAGCCGGATCGTCGACGGCGCGGATCTCGATCTGGGTGTCGAACGTCGGCAGACCCACACTCCCGAGCCGGTATCGACCCCCGGACGTCAGGGGCGCCGAGGACACCAGGCAGGTCGCCTCGGTGAGGCCGTATCCCTCCACGATCGCCGCTGCCGGGAACGCCTTCTCGAGCTGCTCCAGGGTCACGTGATCGATCGGCGCCGCGCCGGAGGAGACCACCCGCACCGAGGTCAGGTCCCGTGCGGAGACGTCGGGGTGCACGGCGAGCGCATGCCACATCGCGGGACTCCCGGTCACGTACGACGCCCGATGCGCCTCGATGAGGGCCAGCATCCGCCCGGGCTCGAACCGACCGGCGAACACGTGCGTGGCGCCGCACAGCAGGAGAAACGACATGTTGATGAGGGCGTGCGCGTGGAACAGCGGGGACACGACGACCGTCGCCGCATGCCCGGGCACCACCCCCGGGTTCTCCGACGACCGGGGAGTGAGGGTCAGGAGACCGTCGGTTCCCACCGCCACGGAATGACCTGCCCGCCAGGCGATCATCTGCGTGACGTTGCCGAGCACGTTGCGGTGCAGGACCCGAACGCCCTTCGAGACACCCGTGGTGCCGCCGGTGAAGGCGAGGTGCGCGACATCGTCGCTCGTGGTCGAGACCGGCGGGGCCGTCTCCTGCCCGACGACGAACTCCGCCAGGGGGACGGTGTCGATGCCCTCCGGCGCATCCGCGGCCCCGTCCACCGTCACCACCGTCGTCAACGCCGTCCCGACGGCGGCGGACAGGAGACGCGCGGACTGCTCGACCTGCGTGAAACCCACCACCGCAGCGGTTTCCGCGATCTGACGTCGCAGACCCGGTACGGGCTGCAACGGATTGACCAGGGTCACCGCCGCACCGGCCCGCAGTGATCCGTAGTAGGCGACGACGAACTCGACGCTGTTGGTCAGGTACAGCAGGACCACATCGCGATCGCTCACTCCGACCGCACGCAGGGCCGACGCCACGGCGGCCGAACGCGCGTCGAGCTCGGTGAACGTGAGCGTCGTCGCGCCATCGACGACGGCCGCGCGCTCGCCGTAGAGGGCGGCCATACTCGCCGGCAGCACCGCCATCGTGGCGTCGGGATAGCTCAGAGTGGTGGGCGCCGTGACAGACATCGCGATGATTCCTCTCGAAAGGCGTTGTGGAGACGCAGAACGGACGTGCCGGGGTTCGGGTTACCGCGGCGCCATCCGGATCGCCCCGTCGAGGCGAATGGTCTCGCCGTTGAGATAGGTGTTCTCCAGGATCGACGCGGCGAGTTGACCGAACTCCTCCGGCCTACCGAGCCGCGCCGGATTGGGAATGCTCGCGGCGAGCGCATCGCGCACGTCGTCGCGCAGCCGGGCGAGCAACGGCGTGTCCATCGTGCCCGGCGCGATGGTGTTGACGCGAATGAGCTTGCTGGCCAGGTCCCGTGCGGCGACCAGCGTCATCCCGACGATGCCCGCCTTCGACGCCGAGTAGTTGATCTGGCCGATCTGTCCCTCGTACGCCGCGACCGACGCGGTCATGATGATGGCGCCCCGCTCCCCGTCGACGGGCTCCTGTCGCGCGATACGTTCCGCGCCGAGCGAGAGCGCATGGAACGACCCCACGAGGTTGAGCTTGATGACGAACTCGAAGTCCTCCACCGAACCCGCCTTGCCCTCCTTGTCCAGGATGCGCATGCGCCGGCCCGCCCCGGCACAGTGCACGAGTCCGCGCAGGCCCCCTCGGTCGTCGGCGACATCGAGTGCGGCGGCGAACTGTTCACGATCGGTGATGTCGGCGGCCGCGAACGACGCTGCGGCGCCGAGTCCGTCGGCCACGGCCTGACCGTCCGAGGTCGGCAGATCGATCAGGGTGACCAGGCCACCGGCGTCGACGACGCGCTGAGCAGTTGCGAGCCCGAGACCGGATGCGCCGCCGGTGATCGCGACCGACAGTCCATTGAGTTTCATTGTTATCCAGTACCTTTCGATGTGATTTATCGTGGACCCTAAAGTGCGAGCGAAGCGAGCCCAACCCTGCTCCCTGAGGAGCGAGCTTGCGAGCGTCACGAAGGGTCTCGCAACCTCCGTCGCCAGACCCTTCGAGGCTCGTCGCTATCGCTCCTCGCACCTCAGGGAGCAGATGGCCACCCCTGCTCCTCCTGCTCCCTGAGGAGCGAGCTTGCGAGCGTCACGAAGGGTCCTGGCGAGGTGCGTGGCAGACCCTTCGTGACGCGTCCTCCGCAAGCTCCGGACGCTCCTCAGGGAGCAAGAACAACCGCCTCTTCCGCAAGCTCCGGACGCTCCTCAGGGAGCAAGAACAACCGCGTCCTCCGCAAGCTCCGGACGCCCCTCAGGGAGCAAATGGGTCGCTTCTTTCGGATTAGGGCAGGGAGCAGGAGGGCCAGCGGTGCTGCGCCTTTTTTGGATCAGAGCAGTTCGAGGATGGTGGTGTTGGCCATGCCACCGGCTTCGCACATCGACTGCAGTCCGTACCGGATTCCGTTGTCGCGCATGTGGTGGACGAGCCGCGTCATGAGGATGGCGCCCGAACCGCCGAGCGGGTGGCCGACGGCGATCGCACCGCCGAGCGGGTTGAGACGCTCGATGTCGGCACCCGTCTCGGCCTGCCAGGCCAGCGGGACGGGGGCGAACGCCTCGTTGATCTCGAAGGCCCCGATGTCGTCGATCGACAGCCCGGATCGCTTGAGCGCCTTGGCCGTGGCCGGGATCGGCCCGGTCAGCATGATCACCGGGTCATCGGCTGCGACGACCGCGGTGTGGATGCGGGCGATCGGCGTGAGACCGTGCGACTTCGCGGTCTCGCCGGACATGATCAGCAGGGCACCCGACCCGTCGGAGATCTGCGAGGAGTTGCCGGCGTGGATCACGCCGTCCTCGCTGAAGGCCGGCTTGAGCTTGGCGAGCGATTCGAGCGTCCCACCGCGGCGGATGCCCTCGTCACCCTCGAGCACCCCCGGGATCGGCGCCAACTGGGCGTCGAACGCACCACGGTCGGCCGCCTGCGCAGCGAGTTCGTGCGAGCGCAGCGAGTACTCGTCGAGGCGGGTGCGGTCCAATCCCCATTTCGCGGCGACCATCTCGGCGCCGATCCCCTGGCTGAACTTGTCGACGCCGTAACGGTCGAGGACCGTGGGCGGCTGATGCTCGCCATTCGGTGCGGCGCTGCCCATCGGGACACGACTCATCGACTCGACCCCGCCGGCTATCACGACATCCTGCTGGCCGGACACCACCGCCGCGGCCGCCATGCTGACCGCCTGCTGGCTGGACCCGCAGGCGCGCGTCACGGTGGTTCCGGGGACGCTCTCGGGCCAGCCGGCGGCGAGCACGGCCGTCCGCGCGACATTGCCCGCCTGCTCGGCGGCTTGGCTGACACATCCCCAGACGACGTCGTCGACGACGGCCGGATCGATGCCGGTCCGCTCGACGAGGGCCTCCAGTACGTGGGCGGACAGGTCGGCGGGATGGATACCGGACAGGGCGCCGCGGCGGCGGCCGATGGGCGCGCGGACCGCGTCGACGATCACTGCATCACGCATGGGGACTCCTCGATGTCAGGGCAAGGGATGAAGTTGTGTCCGACGTGCACCACGCCGGCGGACGCCGATCGCCCGCTGTGACGAGCCGACCACCGGGGCGCTTGGCAGACAAGTCGATTCACACTCACAGTCGATGAGGCCCTACCTATGGGACGCGCAAGTCACGA
The DNA here is from genome assembly GCF_005502615.1 of Gordonia sp. ALPHA1B1. NCBI lineage: Bacteria > Bacillati > Actinomycetota > Actinomycetes > Mycobacteriales > Gordoniaceae > Gordonia > Gordonia sp. ALPHA1B1. Next base: position 35,739 of record NZ_SCOC01000004.1, read on the forward strand.
GGTGGCGCCTTCGACGGTCGGCGCGTGCGGACGCAACCGAGCACGATCGCGCTCGGGATCGGCGAAGACCAGCGCGAGCACCGCGCACACCGCGGCGACGATTCCGAGCACCTGGAACGCGGTGGCGTAACCCTCGGCCGGCGTGGCGGCCGCGTCGACGATGACACCCGTCGAGTACGGCGCGACGAGACCGCCGATCGCCATGATCGCCAGGAAGACACCTAGCGTTCCGGCGGTCTGCCGGGGCGGGCAGATCTCGGCGACGGCCGCGTTGAACAGCGGGAACACCGTGGCCGCGAAGCCATAACCGATCGACAGGATCGCGACCGCGACGATCGGTGTGCCAACCGAGGGCAGCAGGAACAGCAGGACGCCGGAGACGAGAACCCCGACCGACGGCACGACGATGCGCAGCATCCGCGAGGTCGCCCCTTTCGAGATCATCCGGTCACTCGTGATCGAACTCAGCACCATCAGGACCAGGCCGACGATCGAGGGGAACGCGAACATCGACCCGGACTGCAGGCGGCTGTACCCCAGCCCCTCTTCGAAGTACGACGGCAACCACGTGAGCACGACACTGACCAGCGCATAAACGCTCATCACGACGAGCGCGCCGGTGACGAACGTGCGTGAGCGGAAGATCGAGATCCACGGCGTCGCGGGTTCGGCGCCGGCACCCGCGGTCGGCGCGTCCTTCGACGTCTTCCCACTCGCGATGTACGGGCCGTTGCGCCAGGTCGACAGCCAGACGACACACCAGACGAGGCCACCGGCGGCAAGGGAGATCAGTGCCCAGCGCCACCCGAAGCTCACTGTGATCACGGCGAGCAGCGGAGCGATCGCGATCTTCGAGATCGACGCGGCACCGGCGAGGAGGGCACCGGGCAAGGCGCGCCGGGCCGGCGGATGCCAGGAGTAGGCCGCCGTGTGCAGGAGCGCCGAACTCGGACCTTCGGCGAGACCGAGGAACAGCCGGCTGAGGACGAGGACCGCGAACGACGCCACCACCACCATGGGGAGCATGGCCGCGGCCCAGCACAGGGCCAGCAGGACCAGCGACCAGCGCAGGGTCATCCAGCGGTTGAGCAGTCCCGCGAAGAATCCGCCGATCGTGAACGTCAGGAAGAACAGGCTGCCGACGAGACCGATCTGCGAGGAGCTCAGGCCCAGCTCCTCGCGGAGCGGTTGCGCGATGATGCCCAGCACTGCCTTGTCGGCGTAGTTGATGACGTAGAGGCTGACCAGCAGAGCCGTGAGACCCCAGGCGCCGGCGCGTGATTCGCCGCGTGGGCCGAGACCTCGCGGCGTCTGGGCCGCTTCGAAGTCGACGGTGTGGGCGGGACCAGCGGGTCCCGTGCGCGCCGCTGACCCGGGCTTGTCGCCGGCTCCTGATCCGGAGGCGGTGGAGACCGTCATGGCATTACCTCTTCCAGCCGAGTGATCTGGGTTGCGATGCGCTCCGTCAGTGTTATGGCTCACATCCGTTCCGATTCAAACCAGGGTCGAACCCATGTGACAACGTTCGCTCGGCGAACGACCTGACTGTCGCTGCCTATGTGTCGAGGACACGGAGTTGCGAGCGGGGTCATCGGCGATGGCTATCGGACCGATAGGCGCCGGTGGCGCAGCCGAGAGCCATTGGCTCGCGCTATCGCTCCCTTAGTTCACCGCGACTACTTCGCCGGGCCGCCGCCGGGCATGCTGTGAGACGGACGCGTGCCGGTCGCGCACCACGTCCGCCCGACGGTGCGAGCGCACCCCGACCGACTTCGGAGACCAGCCACCATGACCCGCCTCGCGCAGACCCTGGGCCTCACCGAGATCCAGACGGAGATCCTGGCCAACGTCCGTTCGTTCGTCGACAAGCAGATCATCCCCACCGCACAGGAACTCGAGCACGCCGACGAGTATCCGCAGGCCATCGTCGACGGCATGGCCGAGATGGGCCTGTTCGGCCTGATGATCCCCGAGGAGTACGGCGGACTCGGCGAGTCCCTGCTGACCTACGCGTTGTGCGTTGAAGAACTGGCACGTGGATGGATGAGCGTGTCGGGCGTGATCAACACCCATTTCATCGTGGCGTACATGATCCGCCAGCACGGGACCGACGAGCAGAAACAGCGCTTCCTCCCCCGCATGGCGACGGGCGAGGTGCGCGGCGCGTTCTCGATGTCCGAACCGGAACTGGGGTCCGACGTCGCGGCGATCAAGACCAGCGCGAAGCGGGACGGAGACGACGGATACGTCATCAACGGTCAGAAGATGTGGCTGACCAACGGCGGGTCGTCGACTCTCGTTGCCGCTCTTGTCCGTACCGAGGAGGGCAACGAGAAGCCGCACAAGAACCTCACGACGTTCCTGGTGGAGAAGCCGGCCGGCTTCGGCGAGGTACTCCCAGGCCTGACTATCCCGCGCAAGCTGGACAAAATGGGCTACAAGGGCATCGACACCACCGAGCTGATCTTCGACGGTTACCGCGCGCCCGCCACCGACATCCTCGGGGGCGAACCCGGCCGCGGCTTCGCGCACATGATGGACGGCGTCGAGGTCGGGCGCGTCAACGTGTCGGCCCGCGCCTGCGGAATCGCCCAGCGCGCCTTCGAACTCGCGGTGAAGTACGCGCAGCAGCGGTCCACCTTCGGCAAACCCATCGCCGAGCACCAGGCCGTTGCGTTCTCGCTGGCCGAGATGGCGACGAAGGTCGAGGCGGCACACCTGATGATGGTCAATGCGGCACGACTGAAAGACTCCGGCGAGCGCAACGACGTCGCCGCCGGGATGGCCAAGTACCTGTGCAGTGAGTACTGCGCCGAGGTCACCCAGGCCAGCTTCCGCATCCACGGCGGTTACGGCTACTCGAAGGAATTCGAGATCGAGCGCCTCATGCGCGACGCGCCCTTCCTGCTGATCGGCGAGGGCACCAGCGAGATCCAGAAACAGATCATCTCCAAGGGGCTCCTACGCGAATATCAGGAGCGATGACCACTTGAGGTGAATGTCGTCAGACCCGTCCGCCCACAACAGTTTCGAGGGACCAATGCAGCGTCGCATCTTCACCGAGGACCATGAGTCCTTCCGCAAGACCATCCGTGACTTCATCGCCAAAGAGGTCGCGCCGGTGTACCACGATTGGGAGAAGCAGGGCCATCCGCCGCGCGAGTTCTACAACAGGCTGGGCGAACTCGGCGTCCTGGGCATCGAGGCACCCGAAGAGTTCGGGGGCGGTGGCGTCTCGGACTTCACCTATTCGATGGTGATCGCGGAGGAGACATCGGCGGCCGGTGTCACCTTCGGCAGTTACTCGGTGCACTCGAACCTGATCCTCCCCTACCTCGTCGAGTACGCCACCGACGAGCAGAAGCAGCGGTGGTTGCCCGGATTCTGTTCCGGCGAACTCATGTTCGCGATCGCCATGACCGAACCCGGCACCGGGTCGGACCTCGCCAACATCTCGACCACCGCCAAGCTGTCCGAGGACGGGTCGCACTACGTACTCGACGGCGCGAAGACGTTCATCACCGGCGGCGCCTTGGCCGACCGCATCCTGGTCGTCGCCCGGACCGCACCGTTCGACGAGTCGAATCGTCGTGCGGGCCTGTCGATCCTGGTGGTCGACACCTCGTCGGAGGGTTTCGCCGTCGGACGCAAGATCGAGAAGATCGGCCTCAAGGCCTCCGACACCGCCGAGCTCTCGTTCAGCTCGGTCAAGGTGCCGGTCGAGGACCGGCTCGGCGAGGAGGGTGCCGGCTTCTCGTACCTGGCGCACAATCTCGCGCAGGAACGACTCACCATCGCCATCGGGGCGTCGGCCACCGCCGCCGCGGCCGTTCAGCACGCGATCGCCTACACCAAGGAGCGCGACGTCTTCGGCAAACCCGTTGCGGCGTTCCAGAACACCAAGTTCGTCCTCGCCGAGTGCTCCGCCGAGGTCGAGGCCATCCGGCAGTTCGTCGACCGCGCACTCGAACTCCACAACGAGGGTGAGCTCACCGTCCCCGATGCGGCCCGCGCGAAACTGTTCGCCACCGAGACCGCCGGCAAGGTCATCGACAAGTGCCTGCAGTTGCACGGCGGGTACGGCTATGTCCTGGAGTACCCCATCGCCCGGCTCTACGCCGACACCCGCGTCACGCGGATCTACGGCGGCACCAGCGAGGTCATGAAGACGATCATCGCCAAGGATCTCGGCCTGTAGGTGGTCCAGAGCTCTTCCAAAGTGCGGGATTCGTAACGGTTTCCAGTACGAATCCCGCACTTTGCGGAGGGTGATCAGACGGTCGCTCGTCGCACCTGCGACGCGACGTATCCCGGGCGTTCCACGAGATCCGCCCAGGTGAAGTTCAACACCGTCCAGCCCAGGGCGATGAGGGTGTTGCGGCGGGTGCGGTCGTGCTGGAACGCCTCGGCGTCCCGGTGATGAGCCATGCCGTCGATCTCGACCGCCACCTTCCTCCCGACGAAGGCGAAGTCGATTTGGTAACCGGACACCGGGTGGTTGGCGACCCAACCCGCTATGTCGTGCTCGGCGAACAGTTTCACGGTCAGCCGTTCGGCAGCCGAACGGGCACCAGAACCGACGAGCACGAGCATCTTCGCCATCTCGGTGGCACCACGGCAGCGGCGTCGCCGCTGGTAGGTCTCGAGGAGAGCGTCAACCGTGACCTTCTTGTTCTGAAGTGCCCGGTCGAGTACGTCCATCTTTCCTTCAACGGCGCCTTCGAGGACGGACAACGGCACCGCGGTCACCGTGAGTCCCTTCTCGACCACGACGTCGGCCGCGTCGAGGGATCTCCGGATGACCACCGTCCCCTTCTCCGGCGAACCGTGCCAGCTTCGGGGAGCGGTGACGGTAGTCGTCGTCGGCCGCTTGGTCACGAGGCCGTGCCACCACGCCGCCGCGAGTCCGCTGAGAACGGCGTCCGCGGAGACCTGCAGGGTCGCCAGTCGGGTCCGGGTCCGTGCGGTCACCGGATGATCGGCCAGGCGATAGACGCCGGAACTCGCACGAACCCACTCACCGGACTTCACCCGCCGGGCCACCGAGGCACGACTTAGACCTTGCTCGCGGGCCTGCGCCGCGGTGATCACGCCGTCGCGCGTGAGGATGAAGGTCCGCAACGCAGGTGCAGTAGCCATGTGGTTGTAGACGCACCCGGGATCGCGCCGGTTCCACTTCCCGCAGAGTGCGGGATTCGTGCCGGTTTCCAATACGGATCCCGCACTCTGTCGTCGGACCCGAGGTCGTGCCTTAAGATTCCCTGAGCAAACTCGGTGGGCAGTGGAAGCGGTGTTCGGTGGTAGGCAGGTTTCGGGGCGGGGTCCAGATCTTGGCGACGGTGCTGGTCACCGCGTTCGTGGTGTCGATGATGGCGGCGGTGGCCGCGCCCGCGCAGGCGGCCCCGACGCGCTACACCGGCGGTACCTACGTCGCTCTCGGTGATTCGCGTGCGTCCGGCAGCTTCTACACCCCGACGCCCGCCTACTTCGGCGGATGCAAGCGGTCGGCGTTCAACTACCCCACCCTCGTCGCCGCCGCGACCCTGCCGCGACGCTTCATCGACGCCTCGTGTGCGGGCGCGCAGTCGGCACATCTGTACCGGGCCCCGCAGCACACCAGCGGTGGCATGAAACCCATTCAGCTGCACCTGGTTCCGCGCGACGCTCAGCTGATCACCGTGAGCATCGGCGGCAACGACATGCGGTGGGGCGCGATCTTCGGCCAGTGCCGGACCCCGGCGTTCACCGACCGGCGCTGCCGCCACAACCGTGCCCTCGAGAACGAGGTCCGGTGGCGGATCGAACTCATGGAGAACCGCGTCACCCCCGCTCTGCGCGCGATCCGGAACAAGGCGCCGCACGCCCAGATCATCGTCGTCGGTCTGGGCGGCTTCATCGGGTTCACCGGGTGCTGGCCGCTGGTCCCGCTGAGTGACCCCGACGCCCGGTGGATGCGCGAGGTCTTCAACCGCGCCAACGGCGCGCTCTGGCGGGCGTCGACCGAGGTCGGCGGCACCTTCATCGACGCCAACCGAGGATCGGCGGGACACGATGCCTGCAACCTCATCAATCCCTGGTACGAGAGCGCGCTGTCGAATCGGATCGCGCTGCCCTTCCACGTCAACCAGGCAGGCGCCGTCGCGTTCGCGGCCATGATCAACGGGGCCATCCGCCGTTAGGCCGAGACCGGTCACCCACTAGCGTTTGTCGGGTGGCTCATCTACTCGGCGCGGAAACCCTTGGCCTCGAATACCCGACCACCAAGGTCTTCGAGTCGGTGTCCCTCGGGGTCAACGAGGGCGACCGGATCGGCATCGTGGGCCGAAACGGCGACGGTAAGTCGAGTCTGCTGGCGATGCTCGCCGGACGGATGCAACCCGATTCCGGTCGCGTCACCGTCCGCGGCGGCGTCCGCATCGGCGTGCTGGACCAGGTCGACGTCTTCGACGACGACGAGACCGTCGGGCACGCCGTCGTCGGCGACCGTCCCGAACACGAATGGGCGGGCGACGCGAAGGTCCGCGACGTCATCGGCGGGTTGCTCGGCGACGTCGAATGGACGGCGCCCACCAGTTCGTTGTCGGGTGGTCAGCGCCGCCGCGTGTCGCTGGCACGCCTCCTCGCGGGCGAGCATGACGTCCTCGCGCTCGACGAGCCGACCAACCACCTCGACGTCGAGGCCATCACCTGGCTCGCCGACCACCTGAAGCGACGCTGGCCGGCCAACGCCGGCGGATTGCTGGTGGTCACCCACGACCGGTGGTTCCTCGACGAGGTGTGCACGGTCACCTGGGAGGTCCACGACCGCATCGTCGAACCCTTCGAGGGTGGCTACGCGGCGTACATCCTGCAGCGGGTGGAACGGGACCGGCAGGCCGCCGCCATCGAGGCACGACGACAGAATCTCGCCCGCAAGGAACTGGCCTGGCTCCGCCGCGGCGCGCCGGCCCGGACGTCGAAGCCGAAGTTCCGCATCGACGCGGCCAATGCCCTCATCGCCGACGTCCCACCGGTCCGCGACACGGTTGCGTTGCAGTCACTGGCCACCGCTCGTCTGGGCAAGGACGTCGTCGACCTGCTCGACGTGTCGGTCTCCTACGGTGACCGCACCGTCCTCGACGGCGTCGAGTGGCGGCTGGCGCCCGGTGAGCGCACCGGCATCCTCGGGGTCAACGGCGCGGGCAAGTCGACGCTGCTCGGCCTCATCGCCGGAACCGTGGAACCGACCGGCGGCCGGGTCAAACGCGGCAAGACGGTCAAGGTCGCCACCCTGACCCAACGCCTCGACGACCTCGACCGGTACCTCGACGACCCCGTCCGTGTCGTTATCGCCCAGTTGCAGACCACGTACCTATTCGGCTCCGGGTCGAAGGCACAGGAACTGTCGCCGTCGCAGTTGCTCGAGCGCCTCGGCTTCGACGGCGCGCAGCTCTCGACCCCGGTCCGCGACCTGTCGGGCGGGCAGAAGCGGCGGCTGCAGTTGCTGCTCATCCTGCTCGACGCGCCGAACGTGCTGATCCTCGACGAGCCGACCAACGACCTCGACACCGACATGCTCGCCGCGCTCGAGGACCTGCTGGACTCGTGGCCCGGCACGCTGATCGTCGTCTCGCACGACCGATACTTCCTCGAGCGGGTCACCGATCAGCAGTTCGCCGTCCTCGACGGCGGGCTCCGCCACCTCCCCGGCGGCGTCGACGAGTTCTTGAGACTCCGCTCGGCACAGGCGAAGACGTCGGGTTCCGGATCGACGTCGGGCGGATCCGGTGCGAGCGCCACAGCTTCGGGGAACGGCGGCGTGTCGGGCTCCACCCTCAGCGGCGCCGAGCTGCGCGCGGCCAACAAGGAGCTCGCCTCGCTCGAGCGTCGGATCGACAAGCTGCACAGCAAGATCGATGCTGCCCGGACCGCGCTCGCCGACCATGATCAGTCCGACTACCAAGGCCTCGCCGCGGAGACGGAGAGCATCCGCAGCATGGAATCCGAACTCGAGGAACTCGAGGAACGCTGGATGGAACTCGGCGAGAGCGTCGAGTGATCGACTCCGCGAGAACCGGTCGGCCCGACCTCAACGGCCGAACGACTCCCGGATCGCGGCCAACACGTCCGGCAGCGACTCGTCGACGACGCCGCTGTGATCGGCCCGCGCGTAGGTCTTGAGGTCCACATCCGTGCCGGCGTCGCGCATCGCGGACCGCAGCGAACGACTCAGCGGGTACGGCAGCACGGGATCGAGAAGACCATGTGCGAGCGTGACTTTCACCGGGTAGCCAGAGACGGGCACCTCGGCGTACTCCCGCAGGGCGTCCCGGAAGTCCTGCTCCGCAGTGAACGACGACGCCACGAGTGAGCCCGGCGGCACCGACCGCAACGCATCCACGAGATCCCCGTTGCACCGGGCACGCGCGCGGTCGAGAAAACGCTTGCCGTCCGACGTCAGGGAATCGGCGACGCGGAGTTCTGGATTCGCGTGGTCAAGGCCGGCGAGGGTGAACAGGAACGGCGCACTCAGCACATTGAGCGCGCCGAGGCCGGGCACGCGGGGACCGAACAGACCGAACAGGTTCTCCAGCGACGAGACCGGGGCGATCGCGATGATGCCGGCGACCGGCAGTTCCGGTGCGAATTCCGCGGCGAGACGGCCCGCGTGCAGCGCAGCGTGGCCGCCCTGGGAGTGCCCGGTCGACACCCAGCGTGATCCGAGCGAGGCGTCGACCGACCGCGCCGCGCGGATCATGTCGATCACCGAGTGAGCCGCCGCGCGACCGCCGAGGTATTCGGTCTCCCCCGCCGACCCGAGCCCCGCGTAATCGGTTGCCGTGACCGCGAACCCGGCGTCGAGCGCCGCGCGCACCGGGGCCTCGACACCGTCGCCCAGCCGGTGCAGGGTCGGCGCGCACTCGTCGGCCAGGCCGACCGTCCCGTGTGCCCAGGACACGACGGGCCAGCCACCAGCGGGCGGCGTACCCTTCGGCACCCAGTACACGCCGCTCGACATCGCCGGGCGGCCGTTCTGATCGCGCGTCGCATAGGTGAGGCGGGTGCCCGAACCGGCCGCCGACGGGAGTTCGTCGTCGGGAACCTCGGAGGTGGTGAAGACGAAACCGTCGGCGGGTGCGGCGGCCGTCGACGGGCCGGCCGTGACGATGCAGAGCGCGAGCAGTAGAGCGACGACTGCGCTGACCGCGAGCAGTGGGGCGACGACTGCGGAGGGTCTGCGGGACATCAGGCAACCGTAGGCGATCAGTGGCGGACGTCGGCTCCGAGGACGCGCGTACCGGCGGCGGGACCGCTGGCGGTGCGGACCGACCGGGCGACGCCGGCGCCGGACAGTTCGGCGGCGACGTTCACGGCGCCGGTCTCGTCGGCGCACAGGAAGGCGCATGTCGGACCGGAGCCGGACACGATGCCGCCCAGTGCTCCGGCGTCGATTCCGGCACGCAGGGTCCGGCGGAGGGTGGGTTGCAGCGACAGCGCCGCCGGTTGTAGGTCGTTGTGCAGCAGGGGCGCCACCGCATGCGGGTCGCCGGACGCCAGAGCCTGCATGAGTTCGTCCGGGCGGCGGAGGAGGTCCCGCTCGTCGTCGGTGGCGCATTCTCCGGAACGGCTGTCGCGCAGCCGATCCAGTTCGCGGTACACCGCGGGCGTGGACAGTCCGTCGCGTGCGAGCGCGAGCACCCAGTGGAAGTCACCGCGGGAGAGGACCTGCATCAGCCGCTCGCCGCGTCCGGTACCCAGGGCGGTGTTGCCGTGCAACGCGAACGGGACGTCGCTGCCCAGGTCCGCCGCGATCGCGGCGAGGTCGTCGCGGCCGATGTCGAGCTTCCACAGTGCGGCGAGTGCGACCAGCGCCCCGGCGGCATCCGCGCTGCCACCGGCCATGCCCCCGGCCACCGGGATCGTCTTGTCGATGTCGATCGCGACCTTGCCGGGACGGTCCGCCCACTCGGCAAGTGCCAGCGCCGCCCGGACCGCCAGATTGGACTCGTCCGTCGGGACCGACCCGGCGCCTTCGCCACGAACCGTGATGCTCATCTCGTTGGCCCGAGCGACCCTGATGTCGTCGTGCAGGGACAGCGCCTGGAAGACGGTCACGAGGTCGTGGTAGCCGTCCTCGCGGCGCGGACCGACCCCGAGGTGCAGATTGACTTTCGACGGAGCCCGCGCGGTGACGGAGTCCGACACCACAGACAGCGACGTTCGCGACACAATGATCCAGCCTAGCGCCCCGGCGTCGGCCCCGCGCCCACCGATGCGGTCGGTCCGGCGATCCAGCCGCCGTCGATCAGGGGCGCCAGCCGCGGTCGACGAGTTCACCGACGTGCTCGACGACCAGCACCGCGCCCGCGTCGCGCAACTCACCCTCCGCGAATCCACCGGACCGTACCGCCACGCACTCCGCCGGCAGGCGATGCGCCGAGGCCACATCCCACACGGTGTCGCCGACGACGACGGCCTTACCGCCGCCGGCCTCGTCCAGGGCGACCGACAGGATGTCGGGCGCCGGTTTGGACGAATCGGCGTCGTCCGAGGTGGTCACGGCGGCGAAGTCGTTCCGCGACAATCCCATCGACTCGAGCGCGGCGTCGGTGAACTCCGACTTGCCCGACGACGCGAGCGCCACCCGGTAGCCGGCGTCCAGCAGTCCCTTCACCAGATCGGCCGCGCCGGGCAGGGGCCGCACGTCGGGCAGCAGGTCGCGATAGGCCTCCTCCCACTCGTCGCGCAAGGTGTCACCGAGCGATTCCTCCACGTCGTCGCCGAGCAGCTCGCCGACGAGACGGTCGCCGCCCATGCCGATCGCCCGGTGCACCTGCCACCACTGCGGCATCAGGTCGTGAGCAGCGAAGGCCCGCATCCACGCCAATGCGTGGAGGTAGGTGGAGTCGACGAGCGTACCGTCGACATCGAGCAGCACGGTGTCGACCGACCCGTCCGCTTTCTGGTCTGGCATCTGCGCCTCGTTTCCGGGGTCGAGAACCGCGCCCCGTCGTCGAACGTCCGTCGTCCGGGCACCACCGTCTCGAGCGTCCCGGGTTTCGGACCCATGACTCATGGCTACACCGAAGCGACCCATCTCGCAGAGGAGACCTCCATGGCAACACGTTTCGGCTACACCCTGATGACCGAGCAGGCAGGCCCGAAAGAGCTGGTGCGGTACGCCGTCGGCGCCGAAGACGCCGGCTTCGACTTCGAGGTGTCGAGCGACCACTACTTCCCGTGGCTCTCGGCCCAGGGACACGCCCCGTACGCGTGGACGGTCCTGGGAGCCGTGGCCCACGCGACCGAGCGGGTCGACCTGATGACCTACGTGACGTGCCCGACGATCCGCTACCACCCGGCGATCATCGCGCAGAAGGCTGCGACGCTGCAGATCCTCGCCGACGGTCGCTTCACTCTCGGCCTCGGCTCGGGCGAGAACCTGAACGAGCACGTGGTCGGCGAGGGCTGGCCCTCGGTCGCCGACCGCCAGGACATGCTCGCCGAGGCGATCGAGATCATCCGCAAACTGCACACCGGTGAGCTCGTCGACTTCCGCGGCGAGTTCTTCCAGGTCGACGCCGCCCGGATCTGGGATCTGCCCGACCAGCCCGTCCCGATCGGCGTCGCAGTGGCGGGCAATGCGGGTATCGAGACCTTCGGGCCACTGGCCGACCACCTGATCGCCGTCGAACCCGACGCCGACTTCATCAAGGCGTGGAACGAACATTCGTCGACCCCGACCGTCGACGGGCAGCGGTCCCGCGCGATCGGGCAGATCCCCATCAGCTGGGATCCCGACCGCGACAGGGCGATCGAGCGCGCCCACGATCAGTTCCGGTGGTTCGCCGGCGGGTGGGATGTCAACGCCGACCTGCGCACCACCGCGGGCTTCGCCGCGGCGACGCAGTTCGTCACGCCGGACGACGTCGCGGGCAACATCCCCTGCGGCCCGGACCTCGACCAGATCGTCGAGGCGGTGAAACCCTTTTGGGAGGCGGGGTTCACCGACATCGCGCTGGTGCAGATCGGGGGCGACACCCAGGACGCGTTCCTGCGCGACGCCGCTCCCGAGCTACTGGAGAAACTGCGCGCCGCGTCGAACTGAGTCCGATTGCTCGAGGTCCCAGGACTGCGGGGTGCGGTCCTCGCCCGCCCGCAGCACGGCGGTGTGCACATCGCCGACGTGGCGACCCGACGGGAGCTGATCGATCTCGTCCTCGGGGCGTCGGCCGGTGTAGCGGAAGCCGGCCGACGCCGCCAGCCGCGCCGAGGCCACGTTGTCGACAAGCGCCCGCCAGATCACGCGATCGAACCCGGCTCCGCCGTCGGCGGGGTCGGCGAAGGCGTGGTCGAGGACCGCGGCGAGCGCCTCGGTGAGGTAGCGATGGCCCCGATGCGACGGCGCGCACCAATAGCCCAGTGACGCAACGCCTTTCTCGACGGTTCGCAGTCCGATGGTGCCGACGAGTTCACCGCCGGGGATCTCGATCGCCCACACCGACGACCCGGCGGCCGGGGCGATGTCGCGGACGAAACGTTCGGCGTGCGCACGCGTATACGGGACCGGGACCAGTGTGAAGCGCTGGATGTCCGGATCCTGGCAGGCGCGGAAGGTCGGTTCGATGTCACGGTCGGCGGGTGGGCGCAGCCGCAGCCTCGGCGTCGTCAGAGTCTGTGGTGGAACCATGCCGGACCTCGTCGTCGATGCTGCGGATGCACAACACGGTACGAGCCTCTCCCCGCCGACGGCGAGCGGTTTTGCGCCCGCCCCCACGACGAGCCGCGGTCTCCCGCGATCAGCGACCCGGCGTCGAAATCAGGTCGTGCGAGCGAGGCGGACGAAGTCGTCGACGTCGAGCTTCTCGCCCCGCACACCCGGATCGATACCGGCCTCACGGAGTCGGCGTTCGGCCTCGGCCGCCGAACCGGCCCAGCCGGCCAGCGCTGATCGCATCGTCTTGCGTCGCTGGGCGAATGCGGCGTCGATCGCGGCGAACACCTGTTGCCGCACAACGGGATCGGTCGAGTGGTCGTCGGTTCGTTCGATGCGGACGAGACCCGACTCCACCTTCGGTTCGGGCCAGAAGACGTTGCGCCCCACCGCACCGGCCCGGCTCACGCGACCGTGGTAGCGCGCCTTGACGCTCGGCACCCCGTAGGTGCGGCTGCCCGGGCCGGCGGCGAGGCGGTCGGCGACCTCGGCCTGCACCATCACGAGGGCGGTGGTGATCTCCGGGAAGAGTCCGAGCAGGTGCAACAGGACCGGCACCGACACGTTGTACGGCAGGTTCGCGACCAGCGCGGTGGGGACCACCGGCAGGTCGTCGCGCGTCACCTGTAGCGCGTCGGCGAGGATGACCTCGAAGTTGCCCTGCCGACTCGGGGCATACTCCGCGATCGTCGCCGGAAGACGTTCCGCGAGCACCGGATCGATCTCGATGGCGACGACCCTGCCCGCCGCCCCGAGGAGGGCGAGGGTCAGTGAGCCCAAGCCCGGACCGACCTCGAGGACGGTGTCGTCGGGCCCGACCCCCGATGCCGCGACGATCCTTCGCACGGTGTTCGCGTCGTGGACGAAGTTCTGTCCGAGAGTCTTGGTCGGCCGGACGCCGACCTCCGTCGCGAGCTCCCTGATCTGTGCCGGCCCGAGGAGACGCGGAGCCTCGTCGGGCGCGCCGTCGGGTGAACCCGCTGTCGAGTCGCTGATCAGCGCAGGCCCAGCTTGGACGAGCAGGACGGCCATGCGCCCCAGCCCTGGACCGCCTGGGTCTTCTTCGCGATGGCGATCTGTTCTTCGCGGGTCGCGAGGTCGGCGCGCGGCGCGTACTCGAGTCCGCCCCAGCGTTCCCAGGTGTTCTGGTCGAACTGGACGCCGCCGTAGAAGCCGTTGCCGGTGTTGATCGCCCAGTTGCCGGTCGCCTCGCACGCGGCGAGCGCGTCCCACACCGACCCCGGCGGCACGAACGGCGCACCCGGCTTGGTGCCGATGCGAACGGTGGCCGCGACGGGCTCGCTGAGCACCTCGCTGGTCAGCTTGTCGCGCTTGACGACCCGGCCGTTCACGGTGGTCACCTTGTAGGTGACACGCGCCTCGCCGGGCGTGCCCTTCTTCTCGACGACCTTGCGGTCGCGGACGAGGGTCGGGTCCTCTTTCTTGACCTCCGGCGGGGCGACCGGTTCGGTGAGCGTGACGTCCTCGGTCTTGATCCGGGTGACGACGATCTTGAGGTTCGGGGTGATCTTGGTGTCCGCTGCGGGGGTGACCTTGTCTTCGGCGCCCAGCGGGGTGCCGAGCGACTCGAGCAGATCCTTCACGGTGTGCGCGGCGACGGTCGGGCGCTTGCGGGCCGGTCCGTCGACGAGGTTCACCGGCTTGGGCAGCGCGACCTCGATCTGACCGCCGTCGACCGGCAGTTCCTCGCCGAAGGCGGTCTCCTCGGCGGCGTGGGTCAGTCCGCGTTCGGCCATCAACTGGTCCACGGTCGAGGCGTTGGTGACGATGGTCTCGCGCTTGCCCTCGATGTCGAGGGTGAGTTCCTTGAGCTTGTTGACCTTGATGGTCTGGCCGTCGCCGAAGCCCGAGTCGGGTGCCGGGCTCACCTTGTCACCGTCGGCGGGCGCCAGCCCCTCCGACTCGAGGAGACTCTCGACGGACATCGCCATGGTGGACACGTGCCGGATGTCGCCGTCCACGTCGATCGCGACGTTCTTGTGCATGCTGACGCCCATGACCCCGCCGGCCGCGACGGTGGCGCACACGGCGCCGACGGCGACGCGGACACGCAACGACTTCGAGCCGTTGATCTTGGCGAACACCGAATTGGACGATGTCGGAGCGGACGGCTCCGGGTTCGAGAGTTCGGGGTTTTGCAGCTCTGGGTTGGGCAGAGAAGACAAGGGCACGACATCCTGATAGGCAACACTGGCACCACGCCGGCCGAGTGGATCAGCACGTCGGCCAGCTGGATCACAGTACGATAACGAACCGGCCAGATTATGGCAAAGGGATGCCGTAGAAGCGCCGGGCGTTCGCCCCGAGGATGCGAGCCATCTCCTCGTCCGCCACGCCGCGCACGGCCGCGAGGGCCCGGGCCGTGTACGGCAGACAATAGGACTGATTGGGCTGGCCACGGTAGGGATGCGGGGTCAGGAACGGCGCGTCGGTCTCGACGAGGATCTGGTCGTCGGGGACCAACTCGGCCGCGACCCGGAGCTCATCGGCGTTGGCGAAGCTCACAGTGCCGGCGAAACTGAGCATGAACCCACGCTCGACACATTCGCGTGCAACATTTCGGTCACCGGAGAAGCAGTGCATGATCACGGATTCCGGGGCGCCCTCCGCGGCCAGGACGTCGAGTAGATCCCGGTCGGCCTCGCGGTTGTGGATCATCAGCGGCTTGCCGACCCGCTTCGCGAGGTCGATGTGCCAGCGGAACGTCTCGTGCTGCACCTCGGGCGACGCACAGTCGTCGGACTTCCCGGGCCAGTAATAGTCGAGCCCGGTCTCGCCCACCGCGACGACTCGCGGGTGACGCACCATTTGCTCGAGCTCGGCGGCGGTCTCGTCGTTCAGATCGCCGGCATGCATCGGGTGCAGGGCCACCGCCGCGTAGACGCGATCGTCCCACTCCGCGGCGGCGACCGCCCACCGTGCATCGACCATGTCGTCGGCGACGGTGACCACATGGCCGACGCCGACGCCCTGCGCGTGGTCGCAGATCGCGCGGACCGTCTCGGCGTCGCGTCCGCCGCATGCAGCGAGGTGGGTGTGCGCGTCGACGAGGCCGGGCAGCGGCCCCGGGTCCGGTGGCGGTTCGCGTCGACGTCGCTTCTTGCCGGCCTTGTTGCTCAGGGTCTCGCCGCCACTCGTCTCGGGATCACCCTTGTCCGGGTCGCCAGGGGCGTCGCTCATGGCACCCACCTTGGCACAGCGCGCCGACACCATCCGGTGCGGTCGCGACATCGCTAGAGCGTGACCGTGCCCTCGATCACCGTCGTCGTGTCGCCGCCGATCCAGATGTGCTCGCCGTCGTCGTGGACGTGGATGCGGCCGGCCCGACCGAGCGCCGCACCTTGCGCGGCGACGTAGGACGCCGGCGCCTGCCCGGTGGCCCGCAACCACATGGCGATGCCGGCGTTGAGACTGCCCGTCACCGGGTCCTCGGGGACCCCGATGCCCGGCACGAACGCGCGCACCTCGCCGAAGACCTCTCCGTCCCCCGAGCCGTACCGCCCGAACAACCCGACCTTGTGATCGCCGAGGGCAGGGATGTCCGGGGTCACCTCGAGCACCCGCTCGCCCGATTCGAGTTGCAACACCATCCATTCCGGCCCGTTGTCGACCCACTCGGCCGCGCGGACCTCGGCCGTGTCGACCCGTAGCGCCGCGGCGACCTCGGTGACGACGGCGGCGTCGACGGGTCCGGACCGCCGCAACGGCGGCGCCGCGAAGGCCAGCCGTGCACCAGTGCGCCGCAGTCGCACCAGGCCGACGCCGCACTCCTGCACGATGTCCTCCCCCGCAGGCCGGCCGCCCGTCGTCAGCCAGGCATGTGCCGAGCCGAGGGTGGGATGCCCGGCGAACGGCAACTCGCCGTCCGGGGTGAAGATGCGCAGACGGTAATCGGCGGCAGGGTCGGTCGGCGGCAGCACGAAGGTCGTCTCCGACAGGTTCGTCCAGCGCGCGAACGCGGCCATCCGGTCGTCGGGGATGTCGGTGGCATCGAGCACCACGGCAACCGGGTTACCACCGGTCCCGGTAGCGGAGAACACATCGATCTGAGCGAATCGTCGAGTCATCGGACCATCGTCTCACCTCCAGTTGTCGCCCGGTCAAAGCCTTTTCGGGCGCGCAGGCGTCGCCGGCGGAACCGCTGTCCGGGACGACGCGTGCGATCGCGCGCCCGCGGCCGGCAGAAAACGCCCGGGGTGGCCACGCAAATCGCGCCGGAGTCGCCCGGGACGGGTAGCGTGGCGAAGCGTGTTGGGATTGCCAGATTCGATCACCGTCGCACTGTTCGACCTCGACGGGGTTCTCACCGAGACCGCGGTGCTCCACCGCAAGGCGTGGAAGAAGGCGTTCGACGCCTTTCTCGCTGCCCGTGCGGGCGGCGCAGACCACGCCGATTTCGTCGAGTTCACCGATCAGGACTATCTGGACTACGTCGACGGACGTCCCCGTGAGGACGGCGTCCGGGCCTTCCTCGCCTCTCGCGGAATCGACGATGTCGACGCGCAGACCGTGACCGCGATCGGAGA
Organism: Gordonia sp. ALPHA1B1; assembly: GCF_005502615.1. Lineage (NCBI taxonomy): Bacteria > Bacillati > Actinomycetota > Actinomycetes > Mycobacteriales > Gordoniaceae > Gordonia > Gordonia sp. ALPHA1B1. The sequence goes on from NZ_SCOC01000004.1 coordinate 52,980, forward strand.
CGGTAAGAACGACATGTTCCTGGTCAGCCTGGCCGAGGACGGCGGGCAGGCCTATCCGGGGTCCGTGCGATATCTCGAGGCGGCGCGCGACGCCGGTCTCCGGATCGCCGTGGTGACCTCCTCGAAGAACGGAGCAGCAGTGCTGGATGCGGCAGACCTGTCGAAATTCGTCGAGGTCCGGGTGGACGGACTCGACATCGTGTCGAAAGGCCTGAAGGGCAAACCCGCACCCGACTCGTTCCTCCTGGGCGCCGAACTGATGGGCGTCGAGCCCGCCGCGGCGGTCGTCTTCGAAGACGCCATCTCCGGCATCGCGGCCGGCAGCGCGGGAGCCTTCGGCTACGTCGTCGGCATCGACCGGGTCGGCGGCGGCCAGGCCGAGGCGATGCGTGCCGCCGGCGCCGACATCGTCGTGAACGACCTCGTCGAATTGCTCCCCGCATGACCGCCGAGCACGGCCACGACTTCGGCTTCGAGATCCATCCGTGGCAGCTGAAGTGGCGCGGTGGCGTCGATCTGGACATGTTGGGCCGAACCGAGACGCTGTTCGCACTGTCCAACGGGCACATCGGTTTACGCGGGTCCTTCGAAGAGGGTGAGCCGGTCGATCATCCCGGCACGTACCTCAACGGCTTCTACGAGCTGCGCGGCCTGCCCTATGCCGAGAGCGGCTACGGATATCCCGAATCCGGACAGACCGTCGTCAACGTGACCGACGGCAAGATCATCCGGCTGCTGGTCGAGGACGAGCCGATGGACCTTCGGTACGGGCGTACCGAGGAGCACGAACGGACGCTGGACTTCCGGACCGGCACCCTGCGTCGTCACACGGTGTGGACCTCACCCACCGGCCGGAAGGTCCGCATCAAGTCCGAACGCCTCGTGTCCTTCACCAAACGCACGATCGCCGCGATCCGGTACGAGGTCGAACCGGTCGACGAGGACATGAAACTCGTTCTGCAGTCCGATCTCCTGGCCAACGAGCCGGTTCCGGCACCGGGCAACGACCCGCGCCTGGCGGCGGCACTCGACGCCCCGCTGGTCTCCGACCTCGCCACCTGCCGCAACTACTGGGGCATGCTGGTCCACCACACCAAGAAGTCCGGCCTCCACATGGCGGCCGGCATGGACCACGAGATCTACTTCCCCGACAAGGCCGACACCTTCATCCGCGCCGACGGCGACCTGGCCCGGCTCACCATCGCGGCCAACGTGCCGAAGGGCAAGAGCCTCACCCTCACCAAGTACATGGGGTACGGCTGGTCGGCCCGACGCTCGGTGCCGGCGCTGCGCGCCCAGGTCGACGCGGCCCTCGCGATGGCGATGGAGACCGGTTGGGATTCGCTCAAGGCCGACCAGGTCCGCTACCTCGAGGACTTCTGGCGCGACGCCGACGTCGAACTCGACGGCGATCCCGAACTGCAGCAGGCGGTTCGCTTCGCGTTGTTCCATGTCCTGCAGGCCGGCGCGCGCGGTCAGTCCCGCGCGATCCCGGCCAAGGGTCTCACCGGCCCCGGCTACGACGGTCACACCTTCTGGGACACCGAGAGTTTCATCCTCCCGATGCTCACCTACACCGTCCCCGCCGCCGCCGGCGAGGAATTGCGATGGCGCCACTCCACCATGGACAAGGCGAAGTCCCGCGCCGCCGAACTGGGGCAACGCGGGGCCATGTTCCCGTGGCGCTCCATCAACGGCGACGAGTGTTCGGGGTACTGGCCCGCGGGCACCGCGGGCGTCCACGTCTCCGCCGACATCGCCAACGCCACCGCGCGCTACCTGCGGGCCACCAACGACGAACAGTTCGAAACCGAATGCGGCGTCGAACTTCTCGTCGAGACCGCCCGACTGTTCGCCGGCCTCGGGCACCACGATGTGAACGGCAAGTTCCGCATCGACGGGGTCACCGGTCCCGACGAGTACACCGCCGTCGTGAACAACAACACCTTCACCAACCTGGCGGCGCAACAGAATCTGCGCGACGCCGTGGCGGCGGTGCATCGCCGTCCGGATCTCGCCGAGCAATTCGGGGTCACGACCGCCGAGGCAGCGCACTGGGAAGCGTGCGCCGACGACATGACGATCCCCTTCGACGATGCGCTCGGCGTGCACCAGCAGTGTGAGTCGTTCACGTTGTTGGGCGCCTGGGACTTCGAGTCCTCGGTGGGACGCTATCCGCTGCTGTTGAACTACCCGTACTACGACCTCTACCGCAAGCAGGTGGTCAAGCAGGCCGACCTGGTCTTCGCGACCTACCTGTTCGGCGACGCCTTCACGCCCGAGCAGAAGCTGCGCAACTTCGACTACTACTACCCACTGACCGTTCGTGACTCGTCGCTGTCGGCCTGCTGCGAGGCGGTCACCGCCGCCGAGGTCGGTTACCCCGATCTCGCCTACGACCTGCTCGCCGAGTCCGTGTTCACCGACCTGCACGACCTGCACAACAACGTCAGCAGTGGCCTGCACATCGCGGCTCTCGCCGGTGCCTGGACCGACTGCGTGGCGGGTTTCGGCGGTATGCGCGACTTCGGCGGGAACATCACGTTCGCACCGCGGCTGCCGAAGCGGTTGACCTACATGTCCTTCCGCATGATCATCCGGGACTCGAAGATCGTGGTGGCCGTCGACAAGGACAATGCGACATACCGGCTCCTGTCGGGTCCGCCGATCGACCTGGCGCACCACGGCGAGAAGTTCACGCTCGAATCCGCGCCGATGACCATGCACATTCCGGAACTGGAATACCGCGAACCACCGAAGGCCCCGCCGGGGTGCGAACCGTATCGCCGGGAGATCTAGTGGTGTGTCTCGGAAATAGGTGGCCGGTATCCGGTGGAGCGATCGGTGGTCTGGCAAGGCGGAGGAGGGAGGGATAGCGGAGCTATCTCGACCGACGACAACGCAGCCAGGCACCGATCGAGCGCCGGAGACCAGTCGCTTATTTCCGAGACACACCACTACATCTCAGCGCTTGACCTTCTCACTGTGTCAAGCGCTCAGATGGGTGGCGAAGGAGGTGGTCGACGATGACCGACCAGACAACCCACGCGCCCGACCCTGCCCTGCTGGCGGCGCTCGCCGCCGACGACGCCTCGACGAGGCTGCGTGCCGCGATGGCGGCGGGCAGCAACCCCCATCCCGGCTACGCCGAGGAGCTGATCCGACGCTGCGGCGTCGAGCCGGATTTCTTCGTGCGGGACATGCTGACCTGGGCCCTCACGCGGTTGCCCGCCGATCTCACGGTTCCCGGACTCGTGGCCGAGCTGGGGTCGGCGTCGCCGCAGGCGCGGGCGCAGGCCCTGCACACCCTGTCGAAGATCGGGGATCGACCGGCGTGGACGTCGATCACCGTCGCGCTCCTGCACGACGCGGACGACGAGGTGGCGCGCGCCGCGTGGCGGACCGCCGTCGGCCTGGTCCCGTCCGGGCGGGAGACCTGGCTCGCGAACGAACTGGCCGGCGAACTCGGCCGCGGGAGCACGGACGTACACCGGAGTCTCAGCCGTGCCCTGGCCGGGCTCGAAGGCTTCGCCGCCGGACCATTGACCGCCGCGAAGAGGCGCGGTGATCTGACGGTACGGGCACACGTGGCCGCCACCGAGCGGTTGATCGACGACCCGGACAGCGACTTCGCCGCTGCGTTGGAGTACGCGACACGGTTGGTGAACAGCGATGCCGCGGCGGAGGATTCGTCGACGATCGAGTCAGAGGACGGTACATAGCGGTGCTGATCGGCGAGGTGGCGCGGCACACCGGCCTGAGCAACCGGATGCTGCGCCACTATGACTCGCTCGGACTCGTCCGGCCCACGGGCCGGACGTCGGGCGGTTATCGCGAATACTCCGACGCCGACCTCGAACGGCTGATGCACGTCGAGAGTCTCCGCTCGCTCGGACTGTCGCTGCGGGAGGTGGGACTCGCGCTCGACGACCCTGAGTTCGCGCCGGACTCGCTCATGGACCGGCTCGTCGACGACACGAAGGCGAGGATGGCCGCCGACGCGCAGCTCCTCGAGCGCCTGCAACATGTCCGGGCGACGGGTCCCTCGGACTGGTCGTCGGTGCTGGGCGTGATCGGTCTGCTCCGTGCGGTCCAGTCCGAGGATGCGGCCCTTCGTCAGCAGGCCGCACTGCTCGCCGGGGAGGTGGGCGTGTCCGGGGATTCGCTGGCCGACGCGCTGCTGGCCGAGACCGATCCCAACGTCGCCGGCGCGATGCGCTGGGCCCTCGCGCAGCGGCCGGGCGGCATCGAGCGTCTCGCCACCAGCGCGTCGGACCCCGACCCGTCGATCCGACGCCGAGCGGTCACCGCCCTCGCCGCCATCGACGAGACCCCGGAGGTCGCCACGGTGTTGCGCGGCCTGCTCGACGACCCCGACACCGTGGTCCGACGCATCGCCGCCCTGACCCTCGGGCGTCGCGGCGTCGCCGCTGCGGTCGATGCACTGGTCGAGCTCATCGCAGCCGGCGACCGGGACGTCGAGGCCGCCGAGATCCTCGCCGGCCACGAGGCACATCGAGAACGGATCGTCGACCTGCTCGTCGACCGCCTGGGCGCCGACCCGGACGCGGCCGTCCGATCGAGGCTGGTGCAGGCGCTCGCCGAAATCCCCGGTACCGCATCGACTTCGGCGCTACAGGTGTACATCCATGATGCCGACGACATGGTCGCCCGGACAGCGGTCGTGATTCTGGACCAGCGGCCGGTGGACTGAGCGCCAGGTTTCATGAGCCGCAAACCCACTCCATTTCCGTAAACCCACGACCGACCGAATCGGCCGGACCGGAATTGGGTCCGGTCGCGCGCGGTCGGTAGTCTGTTGGGCACTATGGCACCCGATCTGACCAGCCCTGATCCGTCCGGCGCGTCTTACGGCGGCGGACGCCCGTACTACATCACCACCGCGATCGCCTACCCCAACGGCGCTCCGCACATCGGGCACGCCTACGAGTACATCTCCGCCGACGCGCTCGCACGGTTCAAGCGGCTCGACGGGTTCGACGTCCGGTTCCTGACCGGTACCGACGTCCACGGGCAGAAGATGCAGCAGACCGCCGCTGCGGAGGGCATCCCCACCGCGGAACTGGCCAAGCGGAACTCCGACCGATTCCAGGCCCTGCAGGAACGCCTCGGGTCCAGCTTCGAGCGCTTCATCCGCACCTCCGACGAGGACCACAAGCGGGCGTCGGAGGAACTGTGGAAGCGGATGAGCGACCGCGGCGACATCTACCTGGACAAGTACTCGGGCTGGTACGACGTCCGGGACGAGACCTTCTACGCCGAGGCGGACACCCGGGTCGACGAGTCCGGCGACCGCGTCGCGACCGACACCGGACACGTGCTCACCTGGACCGAGGAGGAGACCTACTTCTTCCGGCTCTCGGCATACCAGGACAAACTGTTGGAGCTCTACGAGTCCCAGCCGGACTTCGTCGGCCCCGACGTCCGGCGCAACGAGGTCATCAGTTTCGTCAAGGGCGGTCTCACCGATCTGTCGGTGTCGCGCACGACCTTCGATTGGGGCGTCCCGGTGCCCGGCCATCCCGAACACGTCATGTACGTGTGGGTCGACGCCCTGACCAACTACCTCACGGGCGTCGGATTCGTCGACGACCCGGACGCATTCGCACGCTTCTGGCCGGCCGACCTGCACATCATCGGCAAGGACATCATCCGGTTCCACTGTGTCTACTGGCCCGCGTTCCTGATGAGCGCCGGCGTCGAACTGCCGAAGCGGGTGTTCGCGCACGGATTCCTGTTCAACAAGGGCGAGAAGATGAGCAAGTCGGTCGGCAACGTCGTCGACCCGGAGAACCTCATCGACGAGTTCGGGCTCGACCCGGTGCGGTTCTTCTTCCTCCGCGAGGTGTCCTACGGACAGGATGGTTCGTACTCCGCCGAGGCGATCGTGTCGCGCATCAACGCCGACCTCGCCAACGAGTTCGGCAACCTGACCCAGCGCACCTTGTCGATGATCGGCAAGTACTTCGACGGCACCCTGCCGGCACCGGGCGAACTCACCGACGTCGACACCGCGCTCCTCGCCCGTGCCGACTCCCTGCTCGACGCCGTGCGAGCCCACATCGACAACCAGGCCATCCACCTGGCGCTGGAGACCTTGTGGGCGACGCTGGCCGAGACCAACCGGTACATCTCGGCACAGGAACCGTGGAAGCTGGCCAAGACCGATCTCGAGCGCACCGGCACGGTTCTCTACGTCTGCGGTGAGGTCGTGCGCATCGTCGCACTCCTGAGCCAGCCGGTCATGCCGGAGTCATCCAACAAGATCCTCGATCTGCTCGTCGCCGACGTCGATCGTCAGTTCACCGCGGTCGCGAGCCGGCTGGTACCCGGAACCGTGCTGCCGAAGCCGACTCCGGTGTTCCCGCGATACGAGAATTGACCTCGCACACTCCGTATGGTCGCGTCGAACGGGATGGGATCCGCGTTGCCCGGCCCGGTCGCGGCAGCGCCTGCGCTCGACGTGCTCCGCGCCCTGCACGCCGAGACCGCCGCCCGTCGCCTGCCGCCACCGGCCGCGCTGATCGGTGACTGGTACGACGCCGACGCGGTCATCGCACCGTCGGTCGCACTGACGCCCGGCTGCCTCCCACCCGACGATCCCGACCGGTTCTGGTTCGGCTACCTCGGGTTCCCGGTGCGGCCGGACGAGGCGTCGTTGCCGGCGAACGCCGGCGGGCACACCGACGGCGTGCTCGTGCTCCGCGACGGCCGATGGGAGTCCGTCGGGACCGGCATCCCCGACTGGGCGATGGCGACCGTCCGTGCCGCCGGCGACCGTTCCTCGGCCCGGCCGAGCGCCACCACCCCATCGTCGGCGACGGAATGGCATGCCCCCGAGCGGGTTCCGCACCTCGCCGCCATCGCGAGATGCCTCGACGCGATCCGGGACGGCGAGGTCTACCAGGCCTGTGTGTGCACCCGTTTCACCGGAACGCTCGGCGGCGACCCCGTCGACTTCTTCACCGAACTCGCGGGCGCCACCGCACCGGCGAAAGCCGCTTTCCTACAAGGTGACTGGGGAACAGTGGCGAGCCTGTCGCCGGAGACGTTCCTGCGCCGGACCGGCAACATCATCACGTCGTCGCCGATCAAGGGCACCCTGCCCGCGCACGCCGACCCCGACGCGTTGGCGGCGTCGGCCAAGGACATCGCCGAGAACATCATGATCGTCGACCTGGCCCGCAATGATCTGGGACGGATCGCGGTGACCGGCAGCGTGCGGGTACCCGAGCTCCTGTCGGTCGTGCCCGCCCCGGGCGTCTGGCACCTCGTCTCGCGCGTGGAGGCCATCGTGGCACCGGGCACGGGCAACGAGGCCGTTCTCGCGGCGACGTTCCCGCCGGCGTCGGTCACCGGCACCCCGAAGCTGCGGGCGATGGAGTTGCTCGACGACTGGGAGGCAGATGCTCGCGGCGTGTACTGCGGGGCCATCGGCATGGCCGGACCCGACCGCGCCCTCGATCTCAACGTCGCCATCCGGACCGTGGAGATCGCACCCGACGGGGCCCTCGCGCTCGGTGTCGGCGGTGGGATCACCATCGATTCCGACCCGGCTCGGGAATGGCAGGAGTGCCTCGACAAGGCCGCGAGCATCGTGGGGTCGCGCGGATCGGCATGATCGAGTGCCGCTTTGGGTACGATTCCGCCATGACTGTGCCCATCCGGTCGTCCACCGATCTCGCGGTGCTCGATCGTGATCTGCGCCGTGACCACGATGCCTTCATGTCCGGCGGCACCCCACGTGCCGAGGTCCCGGGGGATGTCGTCGAATCATGGGGCCGTGTCCGGTCGGGTCGACACCGGTCCACCGTCGACACGCACAATCCGGGCCACATCTCCGACGACGAACTCGAGACGCGCCGGGCCACGCACCCGCTGCGGGACGCGGTGCAGCCGCTGCAGCGTCTGTTCGCCCAGTCCGCGGACGACGCGTCGATGACCCTGGGCGTGTTCGACGCGGACGGCGTGCTGCTGTGGCGGGGAGGTTCGGCGTCGGTTCTCCCGGAGGCCGATCGACTCGACCTCGTCGAGGGCAGCCGCTGGGACGAGAACTCCACCGCGACCACGGCCGTGGGCCTCGCGGTCCATCTCCAGCGCCCGACCCGGCTGTTCGGCGCCGAGCACTACTACAGTTCGCTGCACGGACTGTTCTGCACCGCGGTGCCGGTGCACGACCACCGCACCGGGGACATGATCGCCATCGCCGGCCTGGCGGGCCCGGCCATGGAGATGCAGCCGGCAGCATCGGCATTCACCTCCGCGCTGGCCGCACTCGGCGAACACGAGATCACCCTCGCCCACCAGCGAGAGCTCGCCGAACTCCGGTTCACCGGCCAGGCGCAGTTGGCCGGCCTGCACGGACCGGGACTGCTCATCGACGACGACGGGTGGGTGGCCGAAGGACGCGGCTGCACCCCGCCCGTGCGCGTCGCGGTGCCGACGGACGACATGCGTCAGTTCGTGCCGGGACTGGGGATCTGTGTGGTCGAACGTCTGGGCCGCGGATGGCTGGTGCGTCCGGCGGGTCCGTCCGGCCCGGTCCTGGCCGAGCTCTCCCTCGACGGTGAGCCGACGGTCACGGTGACCGGCGACGGTGAACCGTGGCGCACCGTCCTGACCCGTCGCCACGCCCAGATCCTGCTGTTGCTCGCCGACGCCGGCGAGCAGGGCCTCACCTCACAGCGGTTGAGCCAGCTGCTCTTCGGCGACGACGGCCACACGGTGAGCGTGCGCGCCGAACTGTCGCGGCTGCGCCGGGTGGTCGGCGCGCTCGTCTCGAGCCGCCCCTACCGCCTCGCGCCGCGGGTGGAGTTGCGCGTCAGCCCGGATCAGCTCGACGTCTTTCGAGCACCTGCTGGTAGACGTCGCGTCGAGAGGCAGCGGAACCCTGCGTGACCGCGGCGCAGGCGTCTTTGAGGCGCATGCCGCCGGCCACGAGTTCCTCGGCTCGATCGGCGAGGTCGTCGATGTCGGGTTCGGCCGCGACCGCACCCGCGATCACGACGGTGATCTCGCCGCGGACGCCCCCACTCGCCCATTCCGCGAGTTCGGCGAGTCCGCCGCGCCGGACCTCCTCGTAGGTCTTGGTCATCTCACGACACACCGCCGCGCGACGGTCCGGACCGAGGATCTCGACCGCGGCCGCCAGCGTGTCGGCGAGCCGGTGCGGTGATTCGAAGAAGACCGCGGTCCGGGGCTGGGACACCAGTTCACGCAGCCACGCGGCCCGTGCGCCGGGCTTGCGGGGAGCGAACCCCTCGAAACAGAACCGCTCGGAGGGCAGGGCCGACACCGCGAGGGCCGTCGTCACCGCCGACGGCCCGGGCAGTGCCGTGACCGGTAGTCCCGCGTCCGCGCATGCCACGACGACGCGGTACCCGGGATCGCTGACCGACGGCATCCCGGCGTCGGTGATGAGCAGTACGGTCTGCCCCTCGGCGATCGCGCTGACGAGACCCGGCGTCCGAGCGGCCTCGACCTGGTCGTAATAGCTGACCAACCGTCCGCCGATCTCGACATCGAGCGCCGCGGCCAGCGCACGGGCGCGACGGGTGTCCTCGGCGGCGACGATGTCCGCGGTCCGCAGCGCCGCACGCAGACGCGGCGAGGCGTCGTCGACCTGTCCCATCGGGGTGGCCGCCAACACCAGCCGGCCGCGCGCGTCCGATGAGTGACCGGGACCGGGATCGGCGCCCCCGGTGGCGTCAGGAGACACGGTCGTATCGTCGTCGAGCTGGGGCGAGTCGGACTGGGCGGCGTTCATCGACAGCCAGCTTACGAGGGACCACTAGGATCGATCGGGTGCCACCTCGCCTGGGCCCGGACGTGCCCGCACCGCTCTTCGGTGCCCCCGACCGCGGGCGTGGACTCCTGGTCGGCGTGGTCATCGCATTGCTGGCCACCATCACCCGCTTCTGGGCCCTGACCCACCCCACCGACAAGGGCACACCGGTCTTCGACGAGAAGCACTACGTCCCGCAGGGCTGGCAGGTGCTGACCGGCGGCAACTGGATCGAGGACAACCCGGCGTACGGCCTCGTCGTGCATCCGCCGGTCGGCAAGTGGATGCTGGCCGCCTCGGAGGCGGTCTTCGGTTACGGCCCGCTCGGATGGCGCGTCGCACCGGCCATTTCGGGCGTCCTCATCGTCGTGTTGATCTACTGTGCGGTTCGTCGGCTGACGCGTTCGACGCTCGTCGGAGCGATCGCGGGTGTGTTCGCGATCTGCGACGGCGTGCTGTTCGTGCAGTCGCGGATGGGCATGCTCGACATCTTCCAGACGCTGTTCATCGTGGCCGGCTTCGCCGCGCTCGTCGCCGACCGCGACCAGGTCCGGGCGCGTATGGACCGCGTGTACCGCGAGGGCCGCATCGCCGACAGTCCCTTCGGGCCGCGCCTCGGCTTCCGGTGGTACCGGTTCGTCGCCGGCGTGATGCTGGGGCTCAACTGCGGCACCAAGTGGTCGGGCATCTACTACGTCATCTTCTTCACCGCACTGGCGATCGGCTTCGACGTCGCCGCCCGCCGGGCGTACCACGTGCAGCGCCCCTGGGTGGGCACCCTGGTGCGCGACGTCGTGCCGAGCGGCGCGAGCCTCGCGGTGATGCCGGTCGTCATCTACTTCCTGACCTACCTGCCCTGGTTCAACAGCGAGACGGCCGTCTACCGCTATCAGGTGGGCAACACGATCGGCTCCGACGGACCGTTCGCCTGGGTCCCGGGCGCCTGGCGATCGCTGTGGTACTACGAGTCGGGAATCCTCGAATTCCATTCGGGGCTGACCAATTCGGCGGGCAACCAGCATCCGTGGGAGTCCAAGCCGTGGACGTGGCCGATGAGCCTGCGCCCCATGCTCTACGCGCTCGAGAACGGTCCCGACCAGTGCGGCGCGGGCGAGTGCGTGCGCGCGCAGATGCTGATCGGGTCACCGGCTCTCTGGTGGCTGGCCTTGCCGATGCTGCTGTGGGGACTGTGGTCGTGGATCGTGCGGCGTGACTGGCGGTACGCGGCGGTCCTGGTCGGCTACCTCGCCGGGATCCTGCCGTGGTTCCTCGCCCTGGATCGGCAGATGTACTTCTTCTATGCGACCGTGCTGGCGCCGTTCCTGGTGATGGGCCTCGCGCTGTGCTGCGGCGACCTGCTGCGTTCGGCTGCGGCGACTGCCCGCGCTCGGCCCGAGCGTCGGGCCCTCGCGATCATGGTGGTGGCGATCTACGTGGGTCTGGTCGTCACCAACTTCGTGTGGTTGTGGCCGATCCTCACCGCTTCCCCGATCTCGCCCGGCCTGTGGCGGCAGCAGATCTGGCTGCCGAGCTGGGGCTGAGTAACCGTGACGCGGCCTGGTCCCCTACCGGGAGACGGACACCGGCCGGCCGTTCTCGCCGCGGTATTTCCGGTGGTACTCGGCGTACAGGTCGGCGTTCTTCACACGATCGACGGCGTTGACGAGCTCGGGGTCCAGTCCGTGCTGGACCAGTCGGTAGCGACGGTAGACCCGGTTCAGGGCGATGGAGAAGAACAGGTACGACAGCAGGATCGGCATCGTCATGGTGATCCGCACTCCCCACGGGGCGGGGACGAACAACATCGGCAGCAGGAGCAGGATGCACGGTATCGACCACCGGGCGACCATCCGCACGGACGCACCGGGACCGGCAAGGTCGTTGCCGACCCACTCCGTCATCGAGGCGGGCAGTCGCCCGCCGTACCAGTAGGCAACCTGGCGACCCCAGGTCGGACGGGCGGATTCGGGACTTCGGTTCATGGCGCACAACTCCCGATCTCGGTGCCGTGCGACCACCGTAGCATTTGTCCTAGGACAAAAGAACGTGATCTTGATCAGCAGGGAGGTCGTGGTGAGCGTCGTGATCACCGGGCAGACGGTGCAGGCCATCGTCCAGAGCGTGCGAGACGCCATCGTCTCCGGCCGTCTGCGACCGGGCGACTCATTGCCGCCGATCCGTGAACTCGCAGCCGAGTTGGGAGTCAACCGCAACACCGTGGCCGCTGCGTACCGGCAGCTCGTCTCGGTGGGCGCCGCCGACACCCGCGGCCGGGGCGGAACGGTGGTCGCCGACCGGCTCCACCCCGGCAGTGAACTCGCCGCTCCCGCGGACACCATCGACCTCGCCGATGGCAATCCCGATCCCGATCCCGATCTCCTGCCCGACCTGCGCGCCGCGATCGCCGCGGCCCCCTACCGACCGACGATGTACGGAACCGCCGCGGTGGCGCCGGCACTGCGGGAGGCGGCGTCGGTGCTGTTCGGGGAGCACCCGCAACGGGGGGAACTCATCGCGACCCACGGAGCCGTCGACGCGATGGAGCGGCTGCTGAACACCCACCTCGTCCGCGGCGACTGCGTCGCAGTGGAGAATCCGTGCTTCCTCGCCAGCGTCGGCACGATCCGCGTCAACGGGTACCGCGCGCTCCCCATGGAGCTCGACGAGCACGGCATGCGCCCCGATCATCTGGCGCGGGCGCTCGGTGCGGGCGCCCGAGCGGTCATCGTCACCTGCCGCGGTCACAACCCCGGCGGGATCGCCCTCTCCGCGGCTCGTGCCGATGAACTACGCACGGTTCTCGAGCGATACCCGGAGGTGCTCGTCATCGAGGACGACCACTTCTCACTCCTGTCGGTTCGCGACTATCAGCGGGTGATCCCGGACAACAGCCGACACTGGGCGGTCGTCCGGTCCGTCGCGAAATTCCTGGGTCCGGATCTGCGGGTCGCGCTCGTCGATGCCGACCCGACCACGGCCGCCGCGCTCGACGCCCGGCTGCGTTCCGGCCGCCCCTGGGTCAGCCACCTGCTGCAGACCACCGCGGCGCACCTGCTCACCGATCCGGCGACGACCGAGCTCATCGCCACCGCACGCCTCGAATACGCCCGTCGCACACGACTTCTCATCGACGTGCTCGATGCCCGGGGGGTGGCGTCGACCATGGGACCGCCCGACGGGATCAACGTGTGGGTCGATCTTCCGCCCGAGGTGCCCGCGGAGCGGGTCGGCGTCGAACTGGCGCGCCTGGGGTGGGCCGTGCAACCCGGGACGGTATTCGCCGTCGACGGGGCCGAGCAGCGAAATGGTCTGCGCGTCACCACCTCCCGGCTCGACCGGGCGACCGCGAAGACCTTCGGCACAGCACTCGCCGGGGCGGTCGGACAGGGCTGAGGACCCACCGGCCCGACGACGACTCACCCACCGGGATCGGTTGCCGACCCCGGTGGGGGTTGTCACACCGCCGGTCCGGTCAACCGGTCGGTGCCGTGAGTGCCCTTGTCCCGAGGCTCGTCGTCCGGCCCCGGGTCGACCGTCGGCTCGGCGGGCGCCGATCCGTTTGCCTGGTCGACGTAGTCGGGGTCGATCTTCTCGAGGTGTCGTATCGCGTCGGCATCGATCGCCTCGAGCTCCCCGGTCGCGATGGCGTTGGCCTGTTCCCGGACATGCTCGTCGACCTGAGCGGTCAGCACGTGGCGGGAGACGATCAGCGGATCGTGTCGGAGGTCGAGATAGAGCGACAGACACATGCCGATCATCACCACGACGAACGGCAACGCGGCGATGATCGCCATCGTCTTGATGCCGTCGAGGGCGTCGTCGCCGCTGATGGCCAGCAGCAGCGCAGCCACGACACCGGTCAGCACACCCCAGAACACGGTGAGGGGACGCGACGGGTGTTCGACGCCGCGCTGCGAGAGAGTGCCCATCACGAGGGACGCGGAGTCGGCGCCGGAGACGAAGAAGATGCCGACCAGGATCATCACCAGCGCCGAGGCCACCCCGGTCCACGGCAGGTGGGCGAGCACGTCGAACAGCGTGCTCTCACTGGCCGCGGTGGCCGGATCGAACGCCAGGGTGCCCTCGATGTCCTGATGGATCGCGGTACCGCCGAAGACGCAGAACCAGACCAGCGAGACCGTGGTGGGTACCACCATCACACCGATCACGAACTCGCGGATGGTGCGGCCGCGGCTGATCTTCGCGAGGAACAGACCCACGAACGGGGTCCAGGACACCCACCACGCCCAGTAGAAGATCGTCCAGTCCGCCAGCCACTGATGACCCTCCTCGGTCATGATCGTGGCGTCCGAGCGGGCTGCGAAGCTCGTCAGATCGGTGAAGTAGGCGCCGAGGGTCGTCGGCAGCAGGTTCAGGATGAAGATCGTCGGTCCGACGACGAACACGAACAGAGCCAGCACGATGGCGAGCACCATGTTGATGTTGGACAGCCACTGGATGCCGCGCGCGATCCCCGACACGGCCGACGCGACGAACGCGGCGGTGAGTATGGCGATGATCGCGACCAGCAGCATCTTCGTCGGCTCGTTGACCCAACCGAGGGTGTCGAGTCCCGATCCGATCTGCAGCGCGCCGAGGCCGAGTGATGCCACCGTCCCGAACAGCGTCGCGAAGATCGCGAGGATGTCGATGATCTTCCCGCCCGGGCCGTTGGCCACCCGCGGTCCGAGGAGCCGGGTGAACACCGCGCTCATCAACTGGGTCCGGCCCAGCCGGTACGTGCTGTAGGCCAGCGCCAGCCCGACGACCGCGTACATGGCCCACGGGTGGAAGCCCCAGTGGAACATGGTTGTCGCCATGGCCGCGCGGATGTCGTCGGAGCCGATCTCCGGTGGCGGACTGGCGAAGTGGTAGAGCGGCTCGTAGGCACCGAAGAACATGAGGCCGATGCCCATGCCGGCACTGAACATCATCGCGATCCAGCTCACGGTGCGGAACTGCGGCTTCTCCCCGGTGCGGCCGAGCGGAATCCGGCCGTACTTGGACACGGCGAGGAACACCGCGAAGATCACGAAGCCAGTGGCGGAGAGGATGAACAGCCAGCCGAGGTTCTTGGTGATCCAACCCAGCACCTCGGTGGTCGTCGTGTTGAGACTCTCCTTGTCCCCGATCCCCCAGATCACGAACGCGATGACCAGTACCGCGGTGACTGTGAAGACCACCGGGTCCAGTGTCTGCTTCGGACGCCCGGTGATCACATCCTGTTCACTTGTCATTCGTCAAGCCAATCAATCTCGGTTCAGGTATTCAAGTTCGTCCGAGCGCACGGTTGAGTATCTCAACGATCACGGGATCGTCCAGGCCCAGCTCGCGAGCGGTTTCGACGTACTGCTTGGCAGCCGCGAAACCCGCGTCGAGCGCATCGTGGCGACCCGCCTTGATGAACGAGCCCTGCCGCCCGCGGGTCTCGATGACGCCGGCCGCCTCGAGTTCCCGGTAGCTGCGCGCGACGGTGTTGGCGGCCACGCCGAGTCGCGAGGCGAGCGCTCGGACCGTCGGCAGACGTTCGCCGCTGAGCAACTCGCCGGACTCGATGAGGTCGATGATGCCGACTCGTACTTGTTCGAAGGGCGGCCGGTCGGAGGCCGGGTCGATCTGCAGTGCGTCGAGCGCGGCCGGGGTGTCGGGGGTCACCGGATGCTCCTCCTCACCGGGGATCACGGGCCAACGGACACGACATGCACCGCGGCCCACCACGGCCCGATCCCAGTTCCCGGCCCTCGATCTCGATGACCTCGATGCCGGAATCCCGGAGTCGCCGGTTGGTCTCCACGTTCCGGTTGTAGGACACCACAACCCCGGGTGCGAGGGCGAGGGTGTTGTTGCCGTCGTCCCACTGCTCCCGCTCGGCTGTCACCGGGTCGAGCCCGGTGTCGATGACACGCAGTTTGGTGATGCCCATCGCCTCGGCGGCGGCGTCGACGAAGGGCCGCTCCCCGGTGATCCGGACCGCGTCGGTCGCGGCGTCGTGGACGAGGGTGAACGCGGACATGGTGTCGCGGATGTTGGGATACATCACCACGGCGTCGGTGTCGACCATCGTGCAGACGGTGTCGAGGTGCATGAAGGCGCGCGACTGCTCGATCGGCACCGCCAGCACTGTGTGCGCCAGGTGGTCGTCGAACAGACTGCGCGCCAGTGCTTCCGCCCCGGCGGGCGTCGTCCGTTCGCCGACCCCGACGGCCACCACACCGGCGGCGAGCAACAGCACGTCACCGCCTTCGATGGGCGCGACCTGCGACTCGTAGGCCCGCCGCGCCCCGGTGAATCGCGGGTGGTGGGCGTAGATGAGATCGGTCAGTGACGTCTCCCGCGCGCGGGCGGGAAGCGCGAGCGAGGTGATCGCGAACCGGCCGCCGATCCAGAACGAACTGTCGCGGGTGAACAGCAGATTCGGCAGCGGTTCGATCGCGAACTCGGGTCCGTGGTGCATCCGACGCACGAGCGAGGACCGCTCGGCAGAGGGTGTGATCGGCAGCTCGTCGAACGTCATGCCGGCCGTCAGTACGTACGCGAGGTCGGTCGGCGACAACCCCCGCAGATGGGTAGCGAGATCTTCCGCGAGGTGTGTGCCCAGCCGCCGCGCGCTCACCGCCGCGGCGATGCCCTGGATGCGGGCCGCACCGCTGTGCGCGATGGTCTCGGCGAGCAGGTCACCGAGGAGATAGACGTCGGTTCCCCGCTCGCGCAGCACCTCTGCGAAGGCGTCGTGCTCCTCCTGCGCACGCCCGACCCACGGCAGCCCGTCGAACAGGAGCTGGTCGCTGTTGCGCGGGGTGAGCCGACGCAACTCGTCGCCCGGGCGGTGCAGCATGACCGCTCGCAGGGTGCCGACCTCCGAGTCGGCGCCGAGCGCGTAGTCGTAGGCGGGCGCGGTCATCGCTCAACCGTAATTCGTCGTCCGCCCGCGCACATCACTCATCGTCTGCGCGGGCCTTCGTGTCGGTCGGAGTCATCGTCGGGCCGTCGCCCACGATCACCGGCGCGGTCTCCCGCGCGAAGATCCAGAGGACCAGTGCCACCGCGGCCACCACCCCGGTCAGCACGAACGCCGGCCCGAAACCGACCCGATCGGCGACGAATCCCACGATGACCGGACCGGTGACGGCACCGAGGTCCGACGACATGCCGTAGGCGGCGAGCGCCGACCCGCCTTGCTGGCGGTTGCCGAGGACGTCGGCGAGAGCGGCTTGATGGGTGGGTGCGAACAGTCCCGAGCCCACCCCGGCGACCACCGACAACGCCAGTACGACGCCCACATTCGGCGAGAACCCGAGCGCGATGGTGGCGACGACGGTGATGACGAGTCCGGGCAGCATGATGGGCCGCCGTCCGAACCGGTCCGACAGCCGGCCCGCGATCAGGATCGCCAGCACGTTGCCCGCGGCGTAGATCGCCAGCACGATTCCCGCCATTCCCGCTCCGGCACCGAGACTCTCGGTGATGAACAGCGGCACCACCGCGACCCGGACCCCCATCGACGCCCAGCCCTGGGTGAAGTTGGACGCGAGGATCGCCCGGTAGGCGCTGTCGCGCAGGGCGGTCCGGAAACCGATCAGCCCGCCCGTCGGGCCGTCGACCTGATCCGGTGCGATCACCTCCCGCAACTGGGTCGCCACCACTGTCGATGCGACGAGCAGCGCGACCGCGTAGACCACGAACGGGACCCGGAGTCCGAAGCCGACCAGCGCCGCCCCGATGAGCGGACCGGTGATGCTGCCGATGAGGAACCCCGCCGAGAAGAAGCCCGACACGCGACCGCGAATGTCGCTCGGCGCCATACGGATCAGCAAGGCCATCGCCGAGATGCTGAACATCGTCGACCCGATGCCGCCGAGGCCGCGGAAGATCAGCAGCTGCCAGTAGGACTGGGCGAACGCGCACGCCAGAGTGCTGGCCGCGACAATCAGCAGACCGGTCAGGTAGATGCGCCGCTCGCCGAAGACGGTGACCAATCGTCCCGTTGCGGGCGCGAACGCCAGGCGCATCACCGCGAACGCCGAGATGACTGCGGTCGCGGCGGTGAACGAGACGTTGAAGGTGCGGGCGAAGGTCGGCAGCGCGGGCGCGATGAACCCGTATCCGAGTGCGATGACGACGTTCGCCGACAGCAGCACCCAGATGCCGCGGGGGATCTGCCTCATGGCAGCTCGGGGAGGTCGTCGAGGGCCCGCGCGGTGAGGGTCCGGCCGAGCTCGATCATCTCCGAGGCCTTGTGGAAGTCGAGCGTGCGGACCGTCCGGCGGGGTACCCGGATCAGCACGTCGGGCGGATAGCCGGCGACCTGGTAGCGGGTCAGGGCCTCCTGCATGATGTCGAGCGACCGGCTCAGCACCTCCACGCGTCCCATCCGGGCCGGTTCGTCGACGCCGAACGCGGGCGCCACCTGTTCGGCGGACGGGACGGAGCCGGACTCGGCCGCGGCATCGACCGCGACGGCGCCGCCGCCGGTGGCGGCCACCGCCGCATCGGACGCCGCTGCCTCCCCCGAGGGCATCTCGTGGCCGAGCCGGTCACGGACCGCCCGGATGAACTCGTTGTCGAGGATCGGCGCCACGTTGCGTCGCAGCAGTCCCCTGGCCTTCGGTTCACGCGTGGCGCCCGCTTCCGGGCCACCGTCGGAACCGATGATGACGCCGATGGTCACATCGCTGGACACCGTCGAGGTGGGTGCCACCGGCAGTGGGTCGAGGATCCCGCCGTCGGCCAGCAGCCGCCCACCGTGCTCGTGCGGGCTGATGACGCCCGGGATCGCGATCGACGCACGCAGGGCGTCGGCGAGGACACCGCGCTGGAACCAGACCGCGCGGCCGGCGTTCAGATCGGTGGCGACCGCGGTGAACGGGACGGGCAGGTCCTCGATCGCGGTGTCTCCGAGGATCTCCCGCACCCGCAGCAGGATCCGCTCGGCCCCGATGACGCCCGGCTTGGTCAGCGAGACGTCGAGCAACCGGACGACGTCGAGCTGGGACAGACCCGAGATCCAGTCCACGTAGTCGTCGAGTTTCCCCGCGCAATACAACCCGCCGACGAGAGCACCCATCGACGAGCCGGCGACGGTGACGATCTCGAACCCCCGCGCCTCGAGTTCGGCGATCACCCCGATGTGCGCGTAACCGCGGGCGCCGCCACTTCCCAGAGCCAGCGCCACGCGCGACGGTCGAGCCATGGGCCAACAGTACCGCCGCCTGTTCTGCTCCCCGACATCGCAACTGGCGGAGACGGCTACTGCTCGGTGAGGAGTCGCCGCGGCCCCGGGCCGAGTTTGTTCAGTTCGTCGCCGGGGTTGAGGAGATGGCACTCCCCGAGCGACAGGCAACCGCAACCCACGCAGGACCCGATCATGTCCCGCATGTTCTCGAGCAGTGCGATGCGCTGGTTGATGTCGTCCATCCAGCGTTTCGACGCCGCTTCCCACATCGACTTCGGGGGCGACTCGTGGTCGCCCAGTTCGGCGAGCACCTCGCCGATGACCGACAGCGGGATCCCGGCGACCTGCGAGGCGCGGATGAATGCGACGCGCCGCAGCATCGCCCGGTGATAGCGGCGCTGGTTCCCGGAGGTGCGCCGGCTGAAGATCAGGCCCTGGTCCTCGTAGAAGCGGACCGCCGACGGGGCGATCCCGGCTCGCTGGGCCAGCTCGCCGACCGAGAGCTCCAGCTTCTTCAGCGTCATGGGTCGATGGTAAGCGCCACCGACGGCGTCGTCCCCGGTGCGCGACCGGGGACGACGGGCAGCGCTCACCGTGGGGTCAGGTGCGGACGACCATCACCGGGCAGTCGGCGTGGTGCATCACCTTCTGGCTGGTCGAGCCCAGCAGGAGTCCGCGGAAGCCACCCCGGCCGCGACTGCCGACCACGAGCAGCGATGCGTCCGCGCCCGCCTCGTCGAGCAGCGCCTTCGCCGGCTCCTCGGGCAGGACGGACCGTTCGATCGTCACGTCCGGGTAGTCCTGCGCGTATCCGGCGAGGCGCTCGGCGAGCACCTCGACCGCGTCCTGGGTCATCCGTGCCACCTCGTCGGCGCCGATGCCGTACCCGTGGAGCGCGTCCGCGTCGAGCGGGGTCCAGGTGTGTACCGCGCGGAGCGGCACGTTGCGCAGCGAGGCCTGCCGGAACGCCTCGGCGACCGCGGCATCGCTGACCGGTGAACCGTCGACCCCCACGACCACCGGTCCGTCGGGGTTGCCCTCGGCGGCGACGACCGTGACCCGGCCGTGTGCGTGAGCGGCGACACTGGTGCTCACCGAACCCAGGAACAGGCCCTTGACGCTGCCGAGACGGCGCGTGCCGACGACGATCATCGCGGCGTCCTTGCCCAGCTCGAGCAGCACGCGCGCGGCGTCGCCGTCGACGATCGAGGTGGCGACCGTCACGCCAGGTGCCGCTTCTTTCGCGGCGTCGGCGGCCGCATGGACCGCGTCGGAGGCGTCCTGGCGGATGGCGTCGACGACATCCTGCGGGATGATCAGGCCGGGGGCGTAGTCACTCGTGCTGGCGTCATACGCACCGACGACCTTGAGGTCGAGACCTTCGGCAGCGGCCGCCCGCGCCGCCCAGCGCACCGCGCCCGTGGCCGCGTCCGACCCGTCCACGCCGACGAGTATCGCATTCATGTTGTGGCTCATCTCCTCTGATCGCGACGGCCCCTGGCGGGGTCTTCGGTTCGGCCGCGGGTCGGCCCGGGCTCGCCCCGGGCGGCCCGGTGTCGGCCCCGGCCCCCATCCTGCCCCGGCGCCGTTGCCGCGGCAATGAGTACGAGGTCCCGACCACCGTCGCTTTCTCCACGATTCGGGCTCCGTGTAACCTGGCAGACACCATGACGTCACCCCTTCCGCAGAACGGCACCAACGACTTTCGCGCAATCATGATCCACATCGGGATCACCGTCGCACTCGGACTCGGCCTGCTGTTCCTCGCGCATGCGTCGTCGGATCCCCTGCAGACCGTGTTGGTCGTCGCCTCTCCCGTCGTGGTTCTCGTTGGCGCGAGCACCATGCTGTACCGCACGTACCGGGTCTGGAAACGCAACGGTCGCTGGCAGGTGTGGCAGGGGGCGGCGTGGTTCCTGTTGTTCTTCTTCATCGTCATGCTGTTCAACTCCGCGCCAGTCCTCTTCGAATGACCCGGGCGGGGTCGACCGGCGCCTGTTCGCCCCGGTGGACGCCCCCTGACCGGTAGAGTCGGTCCTTTCACGTGAGGTGAGGGAGGCGCCGTGTCCGTCGGTCCGACCCACGACGAACCACTTCCTCCGGGCGCTCTCGTCGGGCGTCACCGCATCGAGCGCCTCCTGCGCCGACGCGTCGCCGGCACCGACTACCTGGCGACGGCCCCATATCCGGGGGCGCCCGCCGAGCGCGTGCTGCTCACCGTCGTGGACCGGGCCGCCTCGATCACTCCCGCGTACGGCAACTGGTTCCGGGATGCGATCCAAAAGACTTCCGCGATGGCGCATCCCGGGATCGCGCGCATCACCGGACACGGCATCGCCGACGGCCGCGCCTGGGTTGCGGTGGCTCCCGTGCCCGCCTCCGACGCCGCCCTGCTGATCCGGCGCCACCCCGACGGCATCGGCATCGATCTGGCGGTGCGCATCGTCACCGTCGTCGGCGAGGCGCTCGACGCGGCCCATCGCCGGCGCCTGGTCCACGGCAACGTCTCCCCCGCCGACATCCTGCTCAACGGCTCCGCAGACCCGACCGTCGCCGCGGCGTCGGTGCCCGGCGCCGTCACGCTCACCGGTTTCGGCCTCACCGCACCGATAGCGGGCGACGAGATGCCGCACCCGGCAGCCGATGTCGCCTCGTTGGGACGTACCCTCGTCGAAATGCTCACCGGCGCCGGGAGCGAAGCGAGCGGGCCGAATGTGACCGGCACAAGCTCGGTCGCTCGGCACCGGGTGTCGGGTGCAGTGTCGCCGGCGTTCTACGCCGTGCTGGCACGGGCGCTCGACGCCGATTCAGAACACCGATACCGCACCTGCGCGGAATTCGTCCGAGCGGCCGAGCTCGCCCTGCACCTCACCCACTCCGACGGCGAACCGCCGACCGAGGCCATCCCCGCCAGCCACCCTGAATCCGAGTATGAGTTCGCCGCAACCGATTCCGACACGACGGAGGTCGTGGACGCGGGGCCGGCCGCCGGCGTCCCGCGCGTGTTCCAGCCCGCCGGTCATCCGGATCGGCCGACCGAGGTCGTCACCGACCGGCCGCGGGGGGCCGGGCCGGTGAACCGGCCGTCGACACCCCCACCGATGGCGCCCCCGCCGACGGCCTCCCCGTCGATGCGTCGACGACGGCTGATCGCGCCGTTCTTCGTCGCCACGGCGATCGTCGCGGTCGTCGTCGGAACGGTGATGCTGCTCGGCGCCCGCACCACACCGCCGCCGTGGCCGGCGGGCGTCGCTCCTATCGCTGCCGCCTTCCCGCAACTCCTGCCGGAGACGCCCGAGGAGTCGGGATGGGGAGATGCCGACTGTGAGCCCGTCGTCCGCGACGGCATCGACGGGATCTCGTGCACCGACGCCGCGAACGTCGAATTCGTGGTGTGGCACACGCCGACATCACCATCACGCGCTGCCGTCACCACCGGCCTCAAGGGCTACCCCGGGGATGAGATCAGCTGGCGCGACGGTCCGGCGTCGGCGAGCCGGGACAGCGTCGTCGACGGTTGGGTCGTCACCAATTTCAGCGGGCCACCGCATGCGCAGTACACGCTGGTGACGACGTGGCCCGGACACACCGGCCGCGACATCCTCGACGACTGGTGGCGCACGGCGCCCCTCGGCTGACGACCGTGACCGGGACGAAGGCCGACCCTTCGTGACGCAGGGAGCAGGGGGCGAGAACCGCCCGATGACGTCTGTCGTCAACGCCCGCGCAGCCCGTCGATCCGGTCGGCGACCTCCATCGCGGTCGACGGACGGGAGCCGGCGAGGGCGAGACAGTTGGCGATGAGGGTGCGCTCGTCGCGGTCTAGGTTCTCCGAGAGGGCCGGCGGCGTCGACAGCGCCGCCCGGATTGCCAGCAGCGGCTGGGTGTCCGGCACCGCCCCGTACACCCCGTCGCCGGTGAGGGCACGGTGCAGACACGCCCCGAGCGACCAGATGTCGGTCGCCCGCGACGGCACATCGCCGGCCAACAATGCGGGGTCCATGTACTGCACCGCCCCGGGCTGGGCGAAGCTCGTGATGGGCTCGTCGGCCGCCAGCACCCGGGCCAGACCGAGATCGGAGATCTTGCCGCCGGTCTCGGTGACCATGATGCTCGACGGCGTGACGTTGGCGTGCGCGATACCGGCTTCGTGCAAGGCGTCCACGCCGCGCGCCGCGTCCGCGATCGCCCCCAGCTTCTCGTCTCGACTGAGCTCGCGCGCCGGACTACCCAGCGAGCCGAGCGGGAAATACTCCATCGCATACATGAACTGGCCCTGCAGCACGGCGTCGTAGAGCCCGGCGAGGTAGGGCGACACGACCGCGGCGAACGCCCGCAATTCGCGTACCCCGCGGCGGTAGGCGTCGTCGCTGCAGACGCCGCCGAAGACCTTCACCACGACGCGGTCGGTGGCCAGGCCCAGTCGCGCGGGGGGTACGGCGAGATAGAACGTGCCGTTGCCCCCCATGCCGAGCTTCTCGAGCACCGTGAAATCCGCCAGCTGCTGCGGGATCTCGACTTCTGGCATGTCAGTGCCTCTCCGATGATGAGCCGATGTTCGGACTGGACGGATCGTCGGCCGCCCTCGTGGGTGCGGATGGTGCGGCCGGAGACGGGTAGAGCATCGCGACGCGGTCGCCCAGCGATTCCTCGCTCGTCTCGGTGTTGTCGACGACGGTGACCGGAACGGGTACGGCCGGATCGCCTTCGTCCGATCCGGCGACGGTGAACGACACGGCGTTGTCGCGGTGTCGGCGGGGATCCTGCACCGACACCGAAACCCCCTGTTCGGCAACAGCGTTGAGGTCGGCCAGCCACCGACGCCGAGAGCCGGATGCGACGACGGTCAGCGACCGCGACCCGAAGAGCGCCAGACCCGCGGCCATCAACGCAGCGGTCCGCCCGCTGCGATCGTCCGCGGCGATACAGGTGATGGTGCTACGACTCGGTGCCACGGTGGCATCGGCGGTCTCGTCGACGACGGCCACCGGAGCCGATCGCAGCGACTCCCCCAGAAGCCGGTCGCCACTGTCCACGAGGACGAGGTCGGCATTGGCGTTCTCCGACATGGCCTCGAGGTCGGCTGCGGGATCGGCGCTGAACCGGCACAGCACCGACACCGCACCCGCGCCGGTCAGCGACGAGCCCAGCTCGTTGAGGCGCTCGACGGCCGATGCGATCGCCGCGAAGTCCGGTACGACCGGAATCCCGACCTCGAGCGGACGCACGGACCGGTCCGGGGCGGTGAGCAACCCGGCCAGGACGACGTCGAATCCCGTGGTGCAGTCCAGCATTCGCCGATGCCGCGCTCGCAGGTCGGCGGTCGTCCCGACGGGATCACGCATCAGCACCAGAACCCGCGGGGCAGTGGCGGTGGCCAGGGCGCGACGTTCGGCGGCGGCGATGTCATTGGCCACCACCTTGTCCGGATACACCACGCGCAGCAGGGGTTCGGTCAAGATCGTGGTCACGAGCGCCATCACCACGAGCATCGCGAACAGTTCGTCACTCAGCACACCGAGTTCGCGCCCCGCGGCCAGGATCACCAGCTCGGTGAGTCCCCGCGTGTTCATGAGCACCGCGATGGCCGCGCTCTGTCTGGTGGGGATGGCGCTCGCCCGCGCGCCCGCATAGGCGCCGAGGAACTTGCCCGCGATCGCGACGAGCAGGACCAGCAGCAGCTGCCCCATGCCCGCGACGCCGATCTGGGTGAGGTCGACGTTGAGGCCGGTGACGACGAAGAACATCGGCAGCAGGAGCAGCACGCTCGCCTGCTCGAGCCGTTCGAGAATCTCCCGGTGCAGCTGTTCGGCTCCCACCTTCGGCATCACCGCGCCGAACACGAAGGCGCCGAAGATCTGATGGATGCCGATGACGTCGGTGGCCGTCGCCGACAGGAAGAGTCCGATCAGGATGACCGCCAGGATGTCCGGCGTGAGCCGGCCGGCGCTGTCGCGCCAGGCGATCAGCTTCGCCAGCAGTGGACGGACGACACCGAACATCACCGCGGCGTAGACGAGCGTGAGTCCGACGATCTTGGCGACCTCGAGGGGACTGCCGCCCTGGATGATGGCGATGATGAACGCCAGCAGTGTCCACGCGAGGATGTCGTCGATGGCGGCCGCGGCCAGGCTGAACACCCCGGGAATCGTTCTCATCATCCCGCGGTCGGTGAGGATCCGCGCCAGCACCGGGAAGGCGGTGATGGACATCGCGACACCCATGAACAGCACCATCCCCAGCCGCTCGATCTCCATTCCCCCGACCATGTTGTGCGAGGGATAGAGCAGCAGGCCGAGGGCCGCGCCGAGGGCGAACGGCAGCGCGATCGAGAATGCCGAGATGCTGGCCGCCGCGCGTTCACGCCCTTTGGTCAGCCGCATGTCCAGTTCGAGGCCCACGATGAACATGAACAGCACGAGGCCGATCTGGGCCAGTGCTCCCAGCAGCGGCCGGACGTCGTCCGGGAAGAGCCACTGGTCGGGATTGCCGGGCAGGAGCCCGAGCAGGCTGGGACCCAACGCGATCCCGGCGGCGATCTCGCCCACCACGGCCGGCTGACGGCAGGCACGCGCGATCATCCCACCCACCCGGGCGGCGGCGATGACGATCGCGACGTCGAGCAGCAGGAAGGCGACCGTGTGTTTGTCCATGACCTCGGATCCGTTCTCAGATACGGGCGTGGTGTGACTCGAAGATGAAGTGGCGCCCCCCGATCCGGACATGCGACCCCGGCACCAGCACGTGGGCACGATGCGGGAGCAGCCGGGTCTCCCGGTTGCCGCTGCTCGGATCGGTGACGAAGGTGCCGTTCGCCGACCCGAGGTCGACCAGCTGCACCGTCCACTCCACCAGCCGGATCTCCACGTGGCGGCGCGAGAGCTGACCTGTCTCGTCCTGCACGCGAATCGGTTTGGGCGAACCCGCCGGTCCACCGCCGGCCGATCCCGGTTCCCGGCCGATCACCAGGTCCTCGTCGAGGAGGAAGGTGAACCCGTTGTCGAGCAGCAACCAGCCCAGCGGGGGCCGTTCGCCCTCGACGAGGAACGTCGTCAACTGGTCCATCCGGATTCCGCAGACCCCGCACAGCCACGACTGCGGATGGTTCAGATGGCCTCGCGAACAACGGATGCCGTGCACCATGGCCCGCGACGCCTCGATCTTGACGACCTCGGTCGCGGGTTTCTGATGCTCCTCCTTGGGCAGCGGCGCGCGCGGTTCGAGCGGTTCGGCGAACGGATTCGGCGCGGGAGCCGGCTCGACGCGAGGCCGGCCGCTCGGCGGGGTGGCGTCCCGCGGCGGCCGCTCAGGTGGGTGGGAAACGTTCGGGGACAACGGTTCCGACCCGAACGGACCGCCCAGCGGAGTCGAGGTGAACGGCAACGGATCGGGTGCCGGCAGGTCGGCACCACCATCGGCGCCGGGCGCCATCCGCTCGGTCGTGCCCATCGGGTCCGGCTCCGGCGGCAGATCGTCGAAGGGTGACCGTTTCCGGATGGGCTCGGGCGCCGGGGGCTCCGGCGCCCCGGGTGCCGGCTTGTCGAGATCGTCCAGGGCCTCGGTCGGTGGACCCGCGTCCGGGTCGGGTCGGGACGGTTCGACGGCCGGTTCCGGCCGCGCCGCCGCCGGTTCCGGCCGCGGCTGCGGCGGGCGCTCGGCCAGGGAGTGGAATTCGGTGCCGCGCAACCCCAGTGGGGTGTGCAGCAGCGCGCCCGCGGCGGGCACCGTGCCCTGGACCAGGTCGAAGCGCTCGTCACCGACCTCCGCGGGCTTCGTGCCGGCGAGGTAGAGCCCGAGACCCTCGAACGGCCACGGCACGGCGCGGTCATAGGAGTCGCCCGCGGGCGGCTCGATCCGCTTGCCGTCGGTCTCCCCGTACACCCGACCCGAGAGGAAGATCGCGATGCCGGCATTGTCGGGAGCCGCGAAGGCGATGTCGACCGGGTCGTCGGCGGTGGCCACCAGCTGAGCCAGCGCCCGTACCAGGTGCCGGCCCCGCCGCGGTGCCGAATCCGGCACGGCCACCGCAGATTCGATGTCGAGCAGATCGGTGAGGAAGGACGCGGGCACCGCGTCGTTCGTCAGGCACAGAAACGCCGGGGTGCGGATCACGATCCCCGCCCCGGGGATCAGCGTCACCGTCGGCGTGACGCTCGGGATGTCGCCCGGACCGGTCACAGGAATCGTCCTCCCTGGAATCGCCAGTGGGGGAAGACGGCGCGTAGTGGACCGTTGACCGCCACCCACACCAGCAACCAGGTGGTGACGAACTGGACGGTGAACACGACGGGCGACGGTTGCAGCGGCTCCGGGATCAGTCCGGTGCCATCGATCACGATCCACACCAGGATGCCCTCGTTGATCGCCGTGAGGAGCCCGAAGAGCGTCGGCCAGTCCTTTTCCCAACGGAACTGCTGCAGGAAGTGGTACAGGAATTCCCAGAGCACCCCGAGGACGATGACGGTGACGAGCACGGTGAAGGCGACCCGGTAGACGTCGAGGATCGACGGGTCCCCCGAGGAGATGAGCCACAGGAACGGGACGAGCACGATGGTCCACAGGCCGCCGAGGATGCCGAGCACCAGCACGCGGGTCTGGATTCGCCCCCACAGGGTGGGCAACATGTCAGTCGACTCCCTTGTTGTTCATCCAGCGCCACCACTGGGCGGTCGATCGCCAGGGCGTCAGTCGTCGACAGAACCCCTGGCGGGCAAGGTCGTCGACGATCTCGAGGGCGGCGATCTGCAGACCGAGGAAGGTGTCGACGCCGGGAAAGTAACCGCCGAGCGTCGCGCTGCCCGAGGCGTACAGCTTGCCGTTCCCGCTGCGTGTCCCCTTCAGCTCGAAGTCGCGTTCGACGTCCATGCGACCGACCGGGTTGATGCCGGCGCCGGTGTGGTCCAGCAGATCACGCAGCAGGCGGTGCTCGCGGACGTCGGCTTCGAGTCCGGTGCAGTCGATCACGTAGTCGGCGTAGATCTCGAAGGTGCCGTCGGGCCGGTGGTCCTGCCGGATCGGTGCGTGCGGGTCGACCCGCACGGTGGTCACCACCCCCTGCCCGCCCGCAGCCGGCAACAGACTCTCCGCCTTGCCGACGGCGACGCGGTACCAGCCCTCGCGCCGCCCGCGGGCCAACTGCTCCTGCCAGTCGTCGCGGACCGGAGTGTTGGTCCCGCCCATCTGCTTGTACGCCTCCGCGCGCTCGTGTCCCTCGAGCTTGCGCATGCGGGCCTTGAGCTGCCCGCCCCAGACCGACTTCGGATAGTTGAAGCCCTGGTAGGCCCAACCGTCTTTGCCCTTGCGCCGCATGAAGATGTGTGGGCCGTGGGGTTTGTCGTAGTACGTGCGGAAGAGGTGCACGATCTGCGTCTGGAGCCCGTACGCGTCGCGATCGTCGATGAGCCGCTGCAGGACCCGCGACGCGACGATCCCCGCTCCGCGGATCACCACGGTGCCGGGTTTGCGTTGGAGCGACTGGTAGATGTGCTCGTGCGACTCGTAGGCGTTGACGACCTTGCTGGCGTCGCGGTAGGTCTCGCGGAACGCCTGGAGATCGGGCAGGAGCTTGATCCCCGGGTATCCGATCGCGACATGGACCCACTGGCTGCGGAAGGCCACCCGCTTGGTGGGCGAAGTCCCCTGCGGCGGTGTGAGAATCGTGAAGTAGCCACCGGCGGCGCGGCGTCGGATCATCCGGACCTGACCACGGTGCAGGCACTTCAGGTAGCCGATCCGTTCGCATTCCTTCTGCATCGACTCGAACGCCTGCCCGGCCCTCGGCGTGTAGAAGTTCGCGAAGACGGGCTCCACCAGCACATTCCACAGCGGCTTGAGCTTCTTGTCCGCCCAGGCCTCCCGCACCGCGTACGACGGGAAACCCCAGATGTTGTCCGGGGTCGACGCCGAATCCGAACGCAGGCGCTCCGTGCGCGGGATCTGCGACACCCGGGTCAGGTACTCGTAGCTGTGCCAGGGCACGTCCTGGGGGCCGAGCACCGCGATCCGGTCCAGCGGCACCCCGCAGATGCGCAGGTAGTCGACGGTCACGAATGACCCGATGCCCGAGCCGACCGTGACGAACGGGACGTCGACGATCGGGATGCCCGCGGCCTCGACCATCGCATCGGTCCAGATGTCGGTGTCGACCAGCCCCGGTGTCAGATCGCCGACGGCGCCCGCGGGCCCGGGAGCGCCTCGTCCGGGCGCCGGAACAGGCCCAGGGCCCGGCCGCGGCGCGGGGGGCGCCTGGCCGGGCATCGGTCCGGGACGAGGCGGAACGGGCGGTGGGGGTCCCGGGCGACGCGGGGCGGGCCCCGGTGGCCGCGGACCCGGCGCGCCCGGCAGGGGCCCGCCGGGGTCGGGGACGACACGCGTCGGACCGTGCGGCGGCTGGGTCACGACCGGACCCGGGTGCGTGGTACCGCCGGCAGGCCGCGTCGACCGACGCGGGCGGCATGCGTCGCGTCCCTAGAACGCCGGGACGCGTGCGGAACACGACGGGACATCGCTCCTCCAGGTGAGCAGACGCGGGCACGGATGGTGCGGTAACTCTAACCCGCGGCGATGCTCGCGACGGGGTTATATAACCCGAACGAATTACACCCGTCGCACCAGGTCAGCCCCTGAACTGCACGGAGTCGGGCAGGCCTGCCGGTGAACGCACCGGTGCATTGTGCCGGTATCGAACGTGACATCGAGTGTTGACAAATAGCGGCCCGTCGAAATACGTTCGAGTCATCCGCTGTGGTCTGTTTCACCGACCGAGCCGCCCACGCCGAAGGGATGCGACGATGACGAAAGCACTGACCCGGACCGACCAGGAGCACGAGGCGCCCGCCCGCTACGTGCCGCAGCACGACAAGACCGGCGGCGACCACGACTTCGCCCAGGTCCTCGACGACCTGTCCGCCGCGTCCGTCCACCGCAACTTCGATCCCTACGTCGACATCGACTGGGACGCGCCGGACATGGCGATCGTCGAGAACGATCCCCGGTGGATCCTGTCCTACGAGGTCGATCCGATCGGCCGCCATCCGTGGTACCAGCAGCTTCCGCAGGAGAAGCAGATCGAGATCGGCATGTGGCGCCAGGCCAATGTCGCGAAGGTCGGCCTGCAGTTCGAGTCGGTCCTGATCCGCGGACTGATGCAGTACAGCTTCAAACTCCCCAACGGTGCGCGCGAGTTCCGCTACACCACGCACGAATCCAAGGAGGAGTGCAACCACACCCTGATGTTCCAGGAGTTCGTCAACCGGACCGGCATGGACGTCCCCGGGGCCAAACTCGGCTACCGGCTCATCTCCCCTCTCGTTCCGCTCTTCTCGACGATCTTCCCCACCGTCTTCTTCTTCGGTGTGCTCGGTGGCGAGGAACCGATCGACCACATCCAGAAGGACTTCCTGCGCACCCGCGCCAGCCTGCACCCGACGATGGCCGCAGTCATGCAGCTCCATGTCGCCGAGGAGGCACGGCACATCTCGTTCGCCCATCACCTGATCCGCGAGCAGGTGCCGCAGCGCGGACGCGTCCAGCGTTTCCTGTTGTCGCTGATGCTCCCGCTGACCATGCGCATCCTCTGTGGCGCCATCGTGGTGCCGCCGCGAAGCTTCGCCAAGCGGTTCGACGTGCCCCACGCGGTCATGAAGGACATCTTCTGGCGGTCGCCGGAGTCGAAGCGGTTCCTGCGCAACGTCTTCGGTGACGTCCGCATGCTCGGCGAGCAGAGCGGACTGATGAACCCGGTCTCGCGCCTGCTGTGGCGCGCGCTCGGCATCAGCGGCCGCCCGTCGCGGTTCCGCAGCGAGCCCACCTACACCGCGGCCTGAACCCGAACCCCGAACGCAGGTAGAACCCGAGACCATGCCCCACGTCGTCACCCAGGCGTGCTGCGGCGACGCGTCGTGCGTGTACGCATGTCCCGTCAACTGCATCCACCCCACGCCTGAAGAGCCCGATTTCGGCATCGCCGAGATGCTGTACATCGATCCCGCGACCTGCGTCGACTGCGGCGCATGTGTCAGTGCGTGCCCGGTCGGCGCCATCGTTCCGGGACATCGCATGCCGGCTGGGCAGGAACGGTTCGTCGAGGTCAACGCGACCCAGTACCACGATCCGGCCGACGGAGCCGCGCGCTTCCCCGTCGACCCGGCCCGTCGGCTGCCCCTCGCGCCCATCGATCGTCCGCGGCAGCTGGCCGTCGACACCTCGATCTCGATCGGCATCGTGGGTTCGGGCCCGTCGGCGATGTACGCGGCCGACGAGCTGCTGCGGCAGCCACAGGTCTCGGTCACCATGTACGAACGTCTCGACCGGCCGTTCGGGCTGGCACGGTTCGGCGTCGCGCCCGATCACCTGCACACCCGCAAGGTGATGGAGCTGTTCGACGACATCGCGCGCAACCCCCGACTGGAGATCCTGCTGAACACCGAGGTCGGGCGGGACCTCACCCTGGCCGACCTGCGCGACCGTCACCAGGGCGTGATCTGGGCGGGCGGGGCACCCACCGACCGGCAACTCGCGCTGCCGGGTTTCGATCTCCCCGGAGTGTCCAGCGCGACATCCTTCGTGGGTTGGTACAACGGCCATCCCGACTTCGCCGACCTTTACGTCGATCTCGACACCGAGCGCGTCGTGGTCGTGGGCAACGGCAACGTCGCCCTCGACGTCGCACGCATCCTCGTCGCCGACCCGCGCACCCTCGCCGCCACCGACATCTCCCGTCCGGCACTGGCGAAGCTGCGGTCCTCGTCGGTCCGCGAGGTGGTGGTGATGGGCCGTCGCGGACCCGCGCACGCGGCCTTCACCCTGCCCGAACTCATCGGACTGGTCGACTCGGGGGTCCCGGTCACCGTCGACGCCGCCGACCTCGAAGCGCTGCCCGCACCCGCCGACCTGGACACCACGACTCGTGCCAAGCTCGATCTCCTGGCCGAGTGCGCCGCCCGCCCCGAACCCAAGGGCCGTCGAATCCGATTGGCGTTCTTCGCCTCTCCGATGAAGGTGACCGCCGGTGCGGACGGCCGCGCGAGCGTGTTGACCGCGGGCCGCAACCGCCCGGTCACCGACGACTCCGGAGCCGCGGTCGGCATCGAACCCACCGGCGAGACGGTGGGGCTCGAGACCGGGCTCGTCCTCACCTCGGTCGGTTACCGCGGTGTCGCGGTCCCGGGTCTCCCGTTCGACGACGCGGCCGGGATCATCCCGCACCTCGACGGCCGCGTGCTCGACGGGACCGAGCCTGTACCCGGGATGTATGTGACCGGCTGGATCAAGCGCGGTCCGTCGGGCTTCATCGGCACCAACAAGACCGACTCGGCGCAGACCGTCGCCTCATTGCTCGACGACCTCGAGTCGAACGCGACCGAGGCCTCGGCACCGCGTCGCCGTCGGTTGCTCGGCCGACGCCTCGGCGTCGCGTCGTCCGTCGCCGGCCTCGATTGACGGACTGCTGCGCTAGATTTCAGCCATGGGGCTCCCCGCGTACCAGCGCACCACCGTGCGCGCCGATCTGTCCGATCTACCCGCCGACGTCGCCGCCACGCTGCGCGACCATGCCGACTCGACACAGCTCACCGTCACCGACGACCTGCCGGCGTGGATCACCCGGAGCATCAACCCGCCGTCGACCACGTTCTTCGGCAAGCTCTTCGGACGACGCAGCAACCCCGTCGACCCCGATTACGAACACCAGACGCTCATCGTGCTGCATCCGACCCACCTGATCGTCGTGGTGTCCGGGGCCGAACGTGGGGTGTCGGCGCTGTCGTGTCCGCTCGCCATCGCGTCGATGTCGTCGACCCCGTATGTCCCGGAGTCGGACGGATTCTCGGTGACCGGGTTCGCCGGTCATGAAGGGCGCCCGGGCAGCTTCTACCTCGGAACGGGTGAGCCGGCGGGCACGGAATGCCGGGAGGCCGTTCGCTCGGCCATCGTCGCCGCCAAGAATCCGTGAGGACCGCGGACCGCACTGCCCCGCTCTCGCGACCCGCGCTGGGTCTCACACTCGCGCTGATCTCGTCGGCCTGTTTCGGCATCTCGGGGGTGCTCGCCCGGGCCATGATCGAGGCGGGATGGACGGCCGGTGCGACCGTCACCGTCCGCATCGCACTAGGCGGTCTGGTCCTGGCCATTCCCGGCTTCCTCGCCTTTCGCGACCGTCGGCAGCCGCTGCCCGAGCAACCGGGCCGACGGTCCTGGACGGTGCTCGTCGCCTACGGACTCCTCGCGGTGGCCGGCTGTCAGCTGGCCTACTTCTATGCCGTGACCTACCTGCAGGTCGGCGTCGCGCTGCTCATCGAATACACCGCCCCGGTCGCCGTGCTGGTGTGGATGTGGCTGCGCCACGGTCAGCGTCCGGGTCGCGTCACCGTGCTCGGCGCGGCACTCGCGATCGGGGGACTCGCGCTCGTCCTCGACCTGACCGGCGACGTCCCGATCAGCGCGATCGGGGTGCTGTGGGCGCTCGCCGCGATGGTCGGGGCCGCCGCCTACTTCGTGATCTCCGCCGACGACCGCACGGGCTGGCCGCCCCTGAGCCTGGCCGCGGGTGGCCTGCTCATCGGCGCACTGGCCCTCGTCGTCGCGGGGCTGACCGGGATCCTGCCGATGACCATGACCACGGACCCGGTCAAGGTCGGTGCGCTCGAGGTGGCCTGGTGGATCCCGCTCGTGCTGCTGGGTGTGGTCTCGGCCGCCATGGCCTACGGCTTCGGCATCGCGGGCGGCCGGCTGCTCGGGGCCCGGGTGATGTCGTTCGTGGCGTTGTCCGAGGTGCTGTTCGCGGTGGTCTTCGCCTGGCTCGTGCTCGACGAACTGCCGGCACCGATTCAACTCGCCGGCGGCCTGCTCATCGTGCTCGGCGTCGTCTGCGTACGGCTCGGCGAAGCCGCCCCGGCGGTGTCGCGTGACTGAGAATCACGGTGCGCGTTTGTGAATAATGTTGCGCACGTTGCACATCTGTCCACAGGTTCGACGTGTCGGCACGGAATGTGTCGCACGTCGCAACGGGCCGGGGTAATCTCGTGCCCCATGTGGGGGGAGGAACCACGCGCGACGGGGATGTTCTCGAGGTTTGACTACATCGACGCCGCGCTCACGACTGCGGATCGGTTCACCGATCTCGTGCTCGGTGTCGGCGACCCCGACACCCGGCTCCCCGACACCCCCGCCTGGACGTTGACCGATTGTGTCGGCCATGTCGCGATGGCGCCGTCGCGCTTCCTCGAACTCGCGCGCGGCGAAGGTGAGTGGTGCTGTTCGGCGGTCGACGTACCCGACTTCAATGCCAAACAGATCGCCAACTTGCCGACGCGCGACGTGACAGTGCTCTGCCGACGATTGACCGACGACCTCCGCGAACTCGTCGACGAGGTGTCGCATTTCCACGCGCAGGTCCCGAAGATGCACTTCGACGGCGACCGCGTCATCCGGGCCGACGCCGCTCTCGGCCTGCTGATCGGCGAGTTCGTGGTGCACGCCCGCGACATCGCACGCGCTGTCGGGGCCCGCTGGTGGGTCGAACCGGACGTGGTGCTGATGATCATCCGGGCACGCCAACACATCCTGCCCAGTTGGGTCGATCCGCTGCACGCCGCCGGGCACTCCGGCACCTACGACATCCGGCTCCGCGGGTGCGGCGAACGGCACGTCTACGAGTTCACCGACGGTGAGCTGCACATCGATCCGCCGGAGCCACGCCGGGCCGACGTCCACATCAGCGTGGACCCCGCGACCGCTCTCCTCGCCGGTTACGGTCGCCTGTCCCCGGGGTGGGTCGGACTCACCGGGAAGGGCATCGCCTGGGGTGCCCGGCCGTGGCTCGCACCGCGACTCGCCCAGCGGTTCCTGCCTGCCTGATCGCCCCGCTGCAGAGCGCGCGACCAACCCCCGCTTGCTGTTCCGAAAGAAGCACATAACCCTTGCTCCCTGAGGTGTGAGGAGCGATAGCGATGAGCCACGAAGGGCTGGCGAGCGTTGCACCTCGCCCTTCGTGGCTCGCTTCGCTCGCACCTCAGGGAGCATGAATCTGGACGCTCACGGGTGTTCTTTCGTAGTCCACAACGGCGCCGCCAGGCCTCAGATACTCCGGGCGCGCAATAACGTCGAGCGCCCCTGCCCCCTGAGGTGCGAGGAGCGAAAGCGACGAGCCTCGAAGGGCGGCAACCGTGGTCACCGGCCCCTCGAGGCTCGACATCGTTCTTCAGTTGTCTTTCGCGGGTGAGCCCCGGTCAGCGACCGGTCGGCGAACCCGCCGGACGGCTCGCCCGGCGTCCCTGCCCGCGGGCGCCCGCCCGCTGCTGGTCGCCGCCGCGCGACTGCCCGGCGCCGCGCGACTGCCCGGCGCCGCGTCCCTGGCCTCCGGTGCGCGCGTCCGACGAGCGCGAACCGCCCGCGCGCGAGTCGCTCCGAGCCGGACGGCCGCGGCCGTCGCCGCGAGTACCGCGCGAGTCACCGCCGGTAGCGTTCCGGCCGCCGCCGGTTCCGGCGCTCCGGCTCTCGCCACGAGCGCCGCCGTTGCCGCCCTGGCCTCGACCACGACCGCCGCGTCGACTCCCCTGCGAACGACCGCCCTGGGAACGACCTCCCTGGGACCGGCCGCCCTGTGCACCACCGCCACGAGCGGCTTCGGCGGCTGCGCGTGCCGCAGCGGACACGCGGTCGGCGCGCTCGCCGACCAGCTCGTCGACGGCTGCCGACGATGCGTCGACAGCGATGGGTGTCACCTTGATCTTGGCCTTGCGCAGTAGTTGTGCGACCTCGCGACGCTGCTCGTGCAGGCAGACGGTCACAACGTCGCCGGCCGAACCGGCGCGGGCGGTACGGCCCGAGCGGTGCAGGTACGCCTTGTGCTCGGCCGGCGGATCGACATGCACGACGAGTTCGATGCCGTCGACGTGCACGCCACGGGCGGCGACGTCGGTGGCGACGAGGACGCGGACGTCACCCTCGCCGAATGCGGCCAGGTTGCGGTCGCGCTGCGCCTGGCTGAGATTCCCGTGCAGGTCGACGGCCGGGATCCCGGCCTCGGTCAGCTTCTTGGCGAGCTTCTTGGCCTGGTGCTTGGTGCGCATGAACAGTATGCGTCGACCGGTGCCGGAGGCGAGCTCGGCGACGAGATCCTGCTTGTCTGCCGAGGAGACCTCGAAGACGTGGTGGGTCATCGCGGCCACCGGCGACTCCGCCGAATCCACCGAGTGGAGCACCGGGTTGTCGAGGAACCGCTTGGCCAGTTTGTCGACGCCGTTGTCCAACGTCGCCGAGAACAGCATCCGCTGACCGTCGGCGGGGGTCGCGGCGAGGATCTTGGTCACGACGGGCAGGAAGCCGAGGTCGGCCATGTGGTCGGCCTCGTCGATCACGGTGATCTCGACCTCGTCGAGCCGGACGATGCCCTGACGCATCAGGTCCTCGAGACGTCCGGGGCACGCGACGACGATGTCGACACCGCGCCGGAACGCCTGCTCCTGGCGGGTCTGCTTGACGCCGCCGAACACGGTGGTGACGGTGAGTCCCACGGAGGCGGCGAGCGGCTCGACGACCGCGGCGATCTGGGTCGCGAGTTCGCGGGTCGGCGCCAGGATCAGCCCCGTGGGTGCCCCCACGTAGCGCTTGACCTGCATCTCGGCCAGGCCGGCGACGAGCGGGATGGAGAAGGCGAGGGTCTTGCCCGAGCCGGTCTTGCCGCGGCCCAGGACATCCTTGCCGTCGAGGGTGTCGGGGAGGGTGTCCTTCTGGATCGGGAAGGCGTCGGTCTTGCCCTGAGAGGCGAGAACCTTGACGAGTTCGGTTGGGACACCGAGGGATTCGAACGACACACCAGGCGCCGACGCAGCAGCATCGGTGGAGGTGGCCGGGTTTTCGAGGACAGCAGTCATGTGGTGTGCAGGTTTCTTCCTGTGCTTGGCACGCGAACAGCACGACTGACGTGCAAGGGCGGTGCCGGTGGCGAACACGCGGGTGCGCGAGCTCGTTCGCCGTATGAAGTCAATGGCAGGTGGCCGACCGGTGTCGGATGTCCGGACCTGCGAGAGAGGCGTTCTACGACGCTAGACGCGGCCTGTACGGGCGCATCACTTCTGGCAACAGTACGCGTCGGTGATCGATACCGCGAATCGCTGTGATGCACGTCGCGTTTCGCCCACACCGGCGGGGTCGTCGGAAACCCGGCCGAGGAGCGCCCAGGACAGCGCTCCCGACGGCAGGCGGTCGACGCCGCGCCTCTCAAGGGCGGTTTCAGCGGCGCTTCTCAGGCCTCTGCGGCCTTCAAAGGCTCTGTCCCGCAACCTCAGAACGCCTCGCTGAGCATCACGGCAACAGTGCCGGGCTCGAGCGCGTCGAAGACGTGCTCGACATCACCGGGATACGAGATGTAGTCACCGGCCGACAGCACCTCGGCGGCATCGGTGGGCCCGAGACGCGCTCGGCCGCAGCTGATCACGACGTGTTCGACGATCCCGCACGCATGTGGTGCCGACACCCTCGGCTTGCCCGGTTCGGCGCGGATGACATACATGTCGCGCCGCGACCCCGGCGACGCGGTGGACAACAGGGTTGCCGAGTAGTCGGCGTCCGCGGCGGGGATCACGGGCCCCTCACCGAACCGGATGACCTCGACGGTCGGCGTGGGCGAGTCCAGCAACGCCGAGAACTGCACACCGAGCGCCGTGGAGAGCGCCCACAGCGTCTCGACACTGGGGTTCCCCTCCCCCGATTCGAGCTGGGACAGCGTCGACTTCCCGATCCCGGCACGACGCGCGAGCTCGGTCAGCGACAGACCCGCCCGTGCGCGTTCCCTCTTCAACGACGCGGCGACCAGCTCTTTGGGGTTCACCGACCGAGCCTCGTTCATCAAACCGTCCGATCGTCCATCTTGACGAACACACTTCTCTTGTTCACTATGATAGTCATGCGTTCGGCGTGGAGAACACTCGACACGGCGACCCTGCGCGCCGTCGTGGTGATGTCCCTGTCCGTTCTGGTCATCGGGACGTCGTACGGGGTGGCCGCGCACGGCGCGGGTCTCGCCCTCTGGCAGATCGTTGTGATCGCCACGGTCGTCCTCGCCGGATCGTCGGAGTTCGTCTTCGTCGGCATCCTGGCCGCCGGCGGGGCGCCGATCCTTGCCGCACTGGCGGGCCTGTTGGTCAACACCCGCAACTTCGGGTACGGCCTGGCCGTCGGCAAGCATCTGCGCGGCACCCCGGAGATCGTCCTCGGCGCCCACCTCATCAACGACGAGACGGCCGCGCTGGCGACCGCCGAATCCGACCCGCGTCGGGCACGGGCCGCTTTCCTCTTGTGCGGACTCGGCGTTCTGGTCTCGTGGCCCGTCGGCGCAGCACTGGGTGCCACGCTCGGCGGTGTGGTCGCCGATCCCGCGAGCCTCGGGCTCGACGCCGCCTTCCCCGCTCTGCTCGCCGCGCTGGCCATCCCGGCCCTGCGCGACGGCGCCACCTGGGCGGCCGTGACCGTCGGCGCGGCGGTGGCCGTGGCCTCGACGCCGTTCCTACCGGCCGGGTTGCCCATCATGGGAGCGCTTGTGGGCTTCGCCGCCGTGGAGTCACTCCGCCGGCTTCGGCGGACCCCACCGAGCGCACCGGCCCTACCCGGCACGAGGACGGACACCGTGAACG
Source organism: Gordonia sp. ALPHA1B1 (assembly GCF_005502615.1). Lineage (NCBI taxonomy): Bacteria > Bacillati > Actinomycetota > Actinomycetes > Mycobacteriales > Gordoniaceae > Gordonia > Gordonia sp. ALPHA1B1. Next base: position 91,588 of record NZ_SCOC01000004.1, read on the forward strand.
AGACCGCATCGTCGCGAGCGGCGCTCCAGCACAACAGCGTTCCGGGCTGTCGATGAGCACCGGCATCTCCCTCGCCATCGGTATCACGGTCCTCGCGGTCGGCACCTATGCGATGCGCGCCGCCGGACCCGTTCTGCGAAATCGCATCTCGGTCTCGGACGGGGTCGAGAAGCTGATGGATCGGGCGACCGTTGTCCTGCTCGTCGCCGTCGCGCTGACCGGCGCGTTCTTCATCGACCACGACTTCGCCGGCTGGGCGCGGCCCGCCGGCGTGACGGTCGGGGTGATCGCGGCGCTGTTGAGGGCACCCCTCGCGGTCGTGGTCATCCTCGCCGCGGCCACCGCCGCCGGCCTGCGGGCCCTCGGCGTCGCGTGAGTGACGGCGAGAAAGTCACCGCACGACAGCCGGATTCGCGCAACTGTCCGGCACCGCCACGAGCGAACACGTCACCGGCATCCGCGTCGGGCGGTACCCCGGGCGAACGCCGTTGTCGCGAGTGATCTCACGGTAGGCGGCGACTGCATCGGTCGGGTGACGGGTCAGAGTCGGGTCACGCTCCGCATCGACGGTGTACAGGCCGAAGCGCGAATCGAAGTCGCCCCATTCGTAGTTGTCGGTGAGACTCCAGTAGTTGTAGGACGCCACGTCGATGCCGTCCTGTCGGGCGCGCTGCAACCAGTAGACGGTGTCGCGAAGGTGATCGGCCCGGCGGTAACCGTCGGGCCGCCGGCCCTGCGGGTCGGTGGCCAGCCCGTTCTCGATCACCCGGATCTGCTTACCCGGGAACTGTTGCGCGACATGACGTAGCACGTAGTAGATGCTCTCCGGTGCCTGCGAACTCTTCCAGAACTCACCGTAGGCACCATTGGCGACGGAGGCGTCGGTGACCGAGAACGAGTAGTAGTGGTCGACACCCACGAAGTCGAGCGTGTCGCGCATGCGCTGCGGGAAGACCGATTCCAGCCATGTCTGCAGGCCGGCGATCGGGTAGTACGCCATGTTCGACGACACCTGGGCGCCCGGCTGCACGCGGTGGATGTATCGGTGGATCGAGCGGTGCGCGGCGACGATCCCGTCGGCCATGAGCCCCACGTTCTGCGGTGCCACTCCCTCGTACATCAGTTCGCGCCGAACGTATTCGGTGGGTTCGTTGAAGGTGATCCACAACGGGTCGGCCCAGGAGTACCGGTCGACCACCCGCTCGGCGAAACGCACGAGGTCCGCGGACATCTGCGGACGGTTCCAACCGCCGAGGTCGACCGCCCAGCCCGGGTGCACCCAGTGGTTGAGGGTGATCATGGGTCGCATCCCGGCGTCGACGACCGCGCGGATCACCCGGTCGTAGAACGCCCACCCTGCCGGATCATCCCGGCCGCGCGACGGTTCCACTCGCGACCACTCGACCGACGTCCGATAGATGCCGACGCCCAGACTCTTCGCGCGGGCGATGTCCTCGGCGTAGCGATGGTAGAAGTCGACGGCGTTGCCGACACGGTGGGCGACCCGGCCCTGGTTTTCGTAACGGACCCAGTTGGAGTCACGGTTGTACCCCTCGGACTGGAAACCGGACTGGGCGACACCGAACTCGAAGGCGGGGCCGAGCGGCGGAACGGATGCCGAGGCGGTTCCGACACCGCCGAGACCGCAGATCGCGAGCAGCATCGCGGCGCACGACATGGCCACGACGCCGGCCCGCACCCGCCGACGGCCACCACCGAGACGTCGCCTGCTCACGTTCAGAACGGACTCCCGGTGATGGGTGCGGCGCGATCGCACGGAACCGGTCGTGGATTCGCCGGATCGAGCGCGTTGAGCACGAAGAACGCCGCGCGACGCGACCCGGCGATCCCGGCATGTTCGGTGTAGTCGACCGAACACCCGTCCTGCACAACGATGTTGCGCACGTTCGATCCGCCCGGCGGCAATCCCAGCGTGTACGGCACCACGAGCTCGTCGTAGCGGGTGGCGATGTTGGTATACCGGATCGACGGCAGGTAGTAGCCCCCGGCGGCGATCTTGCGCAGCACCGCCGCGCCGGGATCGAGCTGGGCACAGGCCTGACAGAACGGCACCTGCTCGGGCCGCAACCCGAGAGACCGGACGATCGGCATGATCACGTCGTTCCCGCCGACCCCGGAGCCCCGCCACGCAGGAGCCAGCGACACATAGTTGTCGATGGCGTCCCGTCCGCCGAGGTACTTCGCGTAGTACGCGGGCACCACCGTCCCCTGGGAGTGGCCCACGATGTCGACCTTGGACGCGCCGGTCGTCCGGCGGACCTTGTCCACGAATGCACCGAACTGGGCGGCGCTGGCGGACATCTCACCCATGCCGCCGATCGCGCTGATCGGCCACGGGGTTCCCTTCACCGCGCCATAGGTCAGCGCGAACACGCAGTACCCCTCGTTCTTCAGCAGGGGGACGTAGGTGCCCCAGTTGGTCTGCTGCGATCCGCCGGTCCCGTGCACGAGGATGACCGGGTTGGGATGACGCGCCGAAGGCTTGCAGTTCCAGTCGTTCGACCCGGGCAGCGAGCCCCCGGGTTTCGCGAGCTCGTTCGGTATCCCGGCCAGGAAGTTGTAGGTGACGGGCAGCGGGTCGGCGCGCGCCGGTGCCACGGTCACGACCAGCACCCCGATCACGGCGACGACCAGGCCCCACACGATCCTCGGCGATCTCATGGACGGAAACTAACAAACCGTCTCAGGGCACGATGTGTGTTTCACAGGACCCACTGTGAAATGGCAGATCCCAGCGCGACAGACCTCGGCTTCCGGGAGCGGAACGTCGTCAGTTGGACGCGGCTTCCTCGTCGTGACGGTGCCGGATGTCGCGGATGGTGGCCACCACCGAGGCGAAGACTAGGACGAATCCCAGCACGAGAAGCGTGACCGCGACGTAGTGCATGATCTGCTCGTAGTGCCCGACGTCGAATTGCTCGGCCGCGATGCGCAGGCCGACCACCACGAGCCAGGCCAGTAACGCCATGGTGAGTGCCCGCCGCTGGAAGACCGCGCTCCGCCGCCGGTGTTCGTACTCCGCGAGTTCGTCGATGGCGTCGAGGACGATTCCGCTCATCCGCGCATGTGCCGCCGAGTCGTGCGGCAGCTTCGCCAGGATGTCGACCTTCTGCGACAGCTTCTGGTGCCGGTCGTTGGCGTCGAGCCGCGCGATGACCGCGCCGATCATCGCGACGAGCAGCGTTCCGGCGAACGTCAGCATCGCGGCGGTCATGCGCGAAATCTACACCGCAGGGCCCGGCACAATCCTGGAAGCGACCTCGTGAGTGGCACTGGAGGTTTGAGCGTCAATGCGACAACTGGTGGCCGCCAGACCGGCACGCACCAGGATTCGTTCGGCGCGACGGAACTCCAACGAATGACACCGCCCATCCGCAACGACAGTGCCACTCGCTTGTCGCAGCAGTATCGCCGCGAGCGAGGACACCGTCCGAGGCGGGATGACCAACAGGGTCACCGACCGCGCGGGCGTGGTGAGTGTCATCAAGGGAGGCGTCTCCGGCGAGTCCGGCGAGTCCAGGCCGGGAAGACGGCGAAAGCTGCTCCAGTTCACGTCGATTCCGCTGACGTCACCGACCATCGCCCGCACAGTCGTGAGCATCCCGGGTAGTTCGTCGGCGAGTTGAAGTGTGTACGGATACCACGCACCGGCCACCGCGGCTGCGGGATCGACGCCGAATCGCACTCGGACCGGGCCGAGCAGCGGCTTCACCGTGTTCGCCTGGTGGTTGACGAGACTCGTGGGCGAACACACATGACGCGCGGAACAACCATCACCATTGCCACCTGTCTTGATCACCCGCGGGCGATCATCTGACCCCGGCGACGCCGACAGGGGTCTGTCAGATGTTCGATCCAGTTGCTCGAAGTGTACGCCCGGCGCGAAACCTGTGAACACCGCCGCGGCTGTCGGTGGGGACCGTCAGGCCTTCTCAACCGTGACCAGGTCGACGTCGCACCCCACGGTCTGTTCGACCGGGATCGCTACGATCAGCTGACCGGTCTCTCGGATTCTGGGCCGTGGCTGGATCACCAGCACATCAGACGACGAGAACCCCGTACGCCTGCTGCTTGGGCGTACGGGGTTCTCGTGTGGTGTAGCTATGGGGAATCGAACCCCAGACCTACTCGATGCGACCGTGTCGCGCTACCGCCTGCGGGCGAGAGTGCGGACCCTACGCGTGGCTCTCACCTGGCCGCATAGACATCTTCGGCATTGTCGAGTATCGACTTCGCCACGAACGGATTCTTCACCGCGTTGGCCATCACCAGGTCGACGTCACGCCCCACGATCTGTTCGAGCGCCGCCTCAAGGTCGAAGTAGTCATGGAAGACGTTGTCACGATCCCCCCTGAACTCCACGAGAAAGTCGACGTCGCTGCTGGGATCGAAACTCTCGGTGAGTACCGAACCAAAGACTCGTAACCTGGCAACGCCGAAACGCGCACACACCGCACCGATCGCATCGACGTCGAGCGGGATCGCGGTGATCATGTTCACCAGTCTCTCAGATTGTTGGCCTTGGCTCGACGACCAGCGCGTCAGAACGAGAGGCCCCGTACACCTACTCGGGCGTACGGGGCCTCTCGTGCGGTGGAGCTATGGGGAATCGAACCCCAGACCTACTCGATGCGAACGAGTCGCGCTACCAACTGCGCCATAGCCCCGGGAGGCCTTGCGACCAACCGCGAGCCACTTTATCAGCCCGGGGCCGCCGACTCCCAAACGGCTAGGCTGGTCGGGTGCCTCAGATGTCTGATCAGCAGTTGGCCGGTGTTCTCGACAATGTCGTGGGGGTGATCAACCCGGTGCTCGATGCACTCGCCGAGCGCGATCCGCTCGGCTTGAAGGGCCACACCTTCCACGATGACGACCATTCCGACTCGCGCCTGCAGCAGGCTCAGCACGCTGCGTCGAAGCTGCTCGACGTCGCGGAGTGGCCCGGCACGAAGGGCTGGTCCGAGCGGTCGATGCACAAGCGCGCGAGCTGGTGGGTGACCCGGATCGGCACCCTGAACACCGGCGCCGTGGCGTTCCCGGGCGTCTTCGGGGTGTGGGCGAAGCGTCTGCCGATCACGCCCTATCTCGGGTTCGCCAACCAGGCCATGGTGCTGGTCGCGATCGCCCGGGAGTACGACGTCACCGATCGCAAGCGACAGGTGCAGTTGCTGGCGTCGGTGCTGTGCAAACGGGACCTCACGAACCCCGATGTCACCGCCGAGTCCGGCAAATCCCTACCGTCCGAACCCAAGGAGCGGGAGAAGTCGCTGTTCGCCGCGATCTGGGATGCGGCGAAGTTGCTTCGCGCCGTCGACGACGAGTTCGAGAAGCGTCCGCAACCGATGGCCTTTTTCCGCATGCTGGCCTACATCCCCGTGATCGGGGCCCCGGCGACGTACCTCGGCGAACGTTTCGCACTGTCGCGGGCCGCGAAAGCCGGTCAGGCGTGGCTCGATGCGCATGGCAAGCCGGCACTCACCAAGTAGGCCCCCAACGCGTCAGCAGTGGGTGTCGCCGGGCGACACCCACTGCTGAACGGATCTGCCGCCGAAGTGCTCTCGACGAGTCAGCCGACGCGGCGGTACTGCAGGTCCTCGCGGTCCATCCGTCGACGCTGGAACGGCGGGATGTGATCGAACACGGGATCTTCGTCGTCGATCTCGAGAACCGTTGCGCCACCTGGTCGCCGAAGTCGCGGAGGGGGCGGGGCGGCGGCGAACTCCGGAACCGCGGCGGCGCGTCGACGACGCTCCTCCTCGGCGCGCGCCGACCGCTTGGCACGGGCGAGTCGCTGTGCCCGGATCTGCTGCTCCGTCTTCACCGCGCGCCGCAGGTACGCGAGGTAGCCGACCAGTAGCAGGCCGAGGACGCCGGTGGCCACCCAGCCGGGCGTCCCGACGACGACGCCGGCCACGACCGACAACAGCACCAGCACGAACAGACCCACCGTGACCCGTTGGCGTTCGCGGTATTTGAGCTCGCGTTCCTTCTCCGACGAGTAGACACTGCGCCCCGTCCGCCGGCTGCTCGCCGTCCGCGCCGCCGGGCGGCTGTCGGCCACCTCGTCGAGGTCGGTGTCGGCGGCGTCGTCGGCGTCATCCTCCTCGGACTCCGCGACTGGAGCCGACGACGATTCGGTGTGACGCGACCCGCGGGCGTAGTCGTCGTACTCGTCCTCGTCGAGTTGGTCTGTCGCGTCCTCGTATTCGGAGTCGTCCCCGTATTCGGCGTCGTCGTCGTATTCGGCGTCTTCGAACTCGGCGTCCTCGAGCTCGCCGTTCTCGACTTCTCCGTCGACGTCGGCGAAGTCGTCCTCGTACTCGTCGTCGAGTTCGTCGGTGTCATCGACCTCGGCGGCAGGGGTGCTGTCCGCGTCCGCGGTCGCCTCGTCGTCGGACTCCGCATCGAAGTCCCGATCGGTGTCCGCGTCGGCGTCGGCGGAGATGTCACCGTTCACCGAGTCGTCATCGGAAGCCGCGTCCACCGTCTCGGAGTCGATCTCGCCATCCACGGATTCGGCCGTCGGCTTCTCGACCTTCGCACTGCCGGCACGTCGGGTCGAGGGCTTGGCCTTCTCGGCGTCGACATCGTTCTCGGCGCCGGCCTCGAGCGTCGCGGTGGCGCTGCGGCGCGAGGACTTCCAGGACGGATCGTGCGGGTGGCGCGCGGACGACCGGCGTCGATTCTTCGTCGCGGTCGTGGTACGCGATCCCCCGCGATGCAGCAGTCGCGTCTTCCGTGCCGCGTCGGTGGATTTCAGGATCTGCGGGCGTCCCTTGATGACCATCGGGACCAGCACGAAGAGCCAGACCGCGACGAGACAGACCCACAGTACGGAGTTGGGCATGCGACTCTCCCTTCATTCACTCTGGTCACACGAGGCCACTCCACAATCTAGAGCTGCGAGCAGTCACGCCCGGGTAGACGCGCCGTGGGACAACCGAATCGGCGTGGTTTCACACACGCCTCTCAGCAACGCCGGCAGGAGAAGCGGGTCAGGCCGTGCGGAAGCGCGCGTCGACCGCGACGGCGATCTCGATGTCGTCGGTCCGCAGTTCCAGTGACGGCGGGGGCGGGCCGGCCGCGACCGCCATCGGCATGGCCCGACGAGATGCCTGCGGCACCCGTGGCGCCATGTCCGGATCGGACAGGAGGACGGGCGTCACCGGCCCCCGACCCACCGCGTCGGAGTAGGCCTGCGCCTTCACGATCGCGTCATCGACCGCGGCACGACGCAGCTCCCGTTCGCGGTCCCGCCGGGTCTCCGCGCGGAGGTCCCAGTCGACGTCACCGATCTCGACGGCGTCGACCGACGCCCAGACGTCGATGAACTCCGACAACCGCTCGAAGTCGACGAACTCCGCTTCGACGCGAATACGGGTGTTGTAGACCGGGTCTCGTAGATCACCGGTCTCCGAGTACGGGCGGTACGAGTACACCCGGACCGAATCGGCGGACCAGCGGGCCACCGCGCCGGCCGTCTCGTGGTCGGTCAGCGCACGCGTCAGGTCGGCGTGGACCTCGACCGCCCGCGTGTAGACGGCCGACTTGTCCGCACCCTCCACTCGCACGGAGAGGTGGATGATCCCGCGTTCGGGCCGGTAGCGCCCGCGGGCGGAGCCACGGACGACGATCTCGAGATGGTCGGTGTGCTCGGTCATGCGAAGAGCCTATGCGTCGGCGAGCCGGCGCGGACTATCGTACAAATCGGACATCGTTCAAGTGCCGTGAAGGGACGATCGTGGTGCGGATGAGAAGACTGGTTGCGTTGTTCGCGACAGCGATGTCGGCGTGCGCGGTCGCCGGGTGCGGGTGGATCGCCGAGGTCGTCTCGACGCGCGTGGACGCGGCCGACTACTTCACCACCCCCACCGTTCGATTACTCGACGCCGCCCGGCGAGACGACCGGGCGCAGATCGAATCCCTTCTCGCACAGGGCGCTGACCTCGACGAACACGGCGGCGATCCGGACACCGACCCGCGGCGCGTGGACATCACGCCGCTGCAGTGGGCAGTGGAGTTCGAACCACCGGGCGCGGTGGCGGCACTGCTGCAGGCAGGCGCCGACCCGCATCTCCCCGGCGCCGGCCGATACAACGCAGTTGCCTACAGCGTGCTGCTCGACCGTTTCGCCGCCTTTCGCACCCTGATCGAGTTCGACGCGGGACTGGTCGAGGCATCCGACCGGATCGGCGGCAACGTGGTCCACACCGCGGTGCGCCACCGTCGCGACGATGCGTTGCGCCTGCTGATCGACCGCGGCGCCGACCTCGACTCCGTGCAGCCCCTGGCCGGCCGGACACCACTGTTCACCGCGGCCGACGTACTCAACATCGACCACTGCCTCGCCCTGCTACAGGCGGGAGCCGATGGTGCACATCGTGATCAGCGAGGTGCGACCTTCATGCCGTCGCTGTACACCGCCGACGACTCGATACGGACGAGTTCGTACCTCCGGACGCGTGACGCGATCGAAACCGAAATGCGCGCACGGGATTTCCCGGTCGAAACCGGTCGGTGACGCCGCCGCGAACTCAGGGCGACCGCCGGACCGTCAGCAGAGGGTCAGTGGAACGACGCACGACCCGCCCGGACGAGCGCCTCGGCGGCACTGCCGACGACCTCCTCGGCCGTGAGCGCGAACAGCATGTGGTCACGCCAGCGTTTGTTGACGTCCATGTACCGCTGCAGCAGACCTTCTTGCCGGAATCCGATGTTGATCAACACCTTCTGCGATGCCTCGTTGGCGGGCTGGACCGTCGCGTCGAGCCGGTGCAGGCCGACGGCCCCGAAGCAGTGGTCGACCCCGAGTGCCACCGCGGCGGTCGCGATGCCGTTGCCGGCGACGGCCGAGTCGACCCAGTAGCCGATCCACGCGGTCCGCACCGCGCCGCGTTGGATGTTGCCGACCGTCAGCTGCCCGACGTAGCGGCCGTCGAGTTCGATCACAAACGGGAGCAGCGCACCTCGTTTGGCCTCCGACTTCAGCACCGCGAACAGCGGCGGCCACGACCCGGGCTGATGGCGTTCAGCCCAGCTTCCGACACCCGTCGGTTCCCAGGGCAACAGGGCGTTCTGGTTGCGGATCCGCAACTCGCTCCACGTCCTGGCATCCCGCACCTTCACGGGCCGCAGGGTGACCGTGCCGGTCCGGGTGCGCAGCGGCCCGAGGGTGGCCGGCCATCCCGGACTTCCCTGACTGCCGCTCAACCACCTGAACACGAGAAGAAGTTTATGCGCTGTCACACCCGAGTCGGCATGAGACCTGTATCTCGAACGAGGGTGGCTTCGACTCGGCTCCTCGCTACGCTCGGTGCCGGCTCAACCAGCGGAGGTGGGCGCCTCGACCTCGACGCGCTCGTTCGTTGCTTGCTCAGCAGGGGTCACCCGCGCTGCGCGAGGAAGGCCACTTCGACCTCGTCGCCCGTGCCCATCTCCTCGACATCGGGGTCGACCATGATCAGGCAGTTCGCCTCGGCGAGTTCGGCGAGCAGGTGCGACGACCCAGTCGGTGAGGCGCCGAGCACCTGCACCAGGTAGTCCCCCGACCGTTCGTCCCGCATCAGCTGCCCACGCAGGTAACCCTTGCGGCCGCGCACCGACGCGATCGGTCCGATGGTGCGCGCCTTGATGATCCGCCGCATCGGTTGCCGTTTGCCCAGCGCGATCCGGATGAGCGGCCGGACCATCACCTCGAAGGTCACCAGAGCGCTCACCGGGTTGGCGGGGAGCAGGAACGTCGGCACCTCGTCGCGTCCGAGGCGCCCGAAGCCCTGGACCGACCCGGGGTGCATCGCCACCCGCACGATCTCCAGGTCGCCGAGGTCGGCGAGGGCGTCGGCGACGGCGGTCGACGCACTTCCCCCGACGGCACCGCAGATCACCACGATCTCGGAGCGGATGAGCTGCGCCTCGACGACCTCCCGCATCCGCGACGCCTCGCGCTCGGCGATGCCGACGCGGTTCACGTCGGCGCCGGCGTCGCGGGCGGCCGCGGCCAGCGCATAGCTGTTGACGTCGTAGATCTGACCGGGACCGGGTGTGCGGTCGATGTCGACGAGCTCACTGCCCACCGAGATGACCGACAGACGCGGACGCGGGTGCACCATCACGCGTGCCTGACCGACCGCGGCAAGCAGCCCCACCTGGGCCGGGCCGATGATCGAGCCCGCGCGGACGGCGACATCGCCCGGTTGGACGTCGTCGCCGACCCGCCGGACGTAGTTGCCGCTCTCGACGCCGTGTCCGATCTTGACCTTCTGGTCGCCACCGTCGGTCCAGCGCAACGGGACCACGGCGTCGGCGAGCGTCGGCATCGGGGCCCCGGTCTCGACGCGCACCGCCTGACGCGGTTGCAGCCGCGTCGGTGTCCGCGAGCCCGGCCCGACCTCGCCGACCACCGGCAGGGACACGATCATCGGTTCGCCCGGTTCGAGGTCGACGAGCTCGGCGCCGTTGGCGTCGAAGTCCTCCAGGTCTTCGGGTGCGAGCACCCCGGCCAGACCGACGTCGACCGCACGCACCGCGTAGCCGTCGATGGCCGCCTGGTCGAAGCCGGGCATCGGGTGCTCGGTGACGACCTCCTCGGCGCACATCAGGCCCTGCGCCTCGGAGATCGCGACGCGCACCGGACGCGGCGCCACTGCCGCCGCGGTCACCAGCGTCAGATGATCTTCGACAGACCGCATCTCACCGCTCTTCCCGTCTCAACCGGTCAGTGCACCGGGACGTGCGGCCGACAGCGCTCGGCACGTCCTGCACTCGATACAACACAGGAGAACGTTATCGAGCGCGCCCGCGGCAGCGTGCGAGGCGCGCGGATACGACCGGTGATCGCCCGTGCGGAATCAGCTGTCGGCGAGACGCTTCTCGAGCCATTCGCGCAGATCGGGACCGTAGTCGTCGCGGTCGAGCGCGAAGTCGACGGCGGCCTTGAGATAGCCGCCGGGGTTGCCGAGATCGTGTCGGGTGCCGTGGTGGACGACGACGTGGACCGGCTCGCCCTCCTCGATGAGAAGCGCGATGGCGTCGGTGAGCTGCAGTTCGCCACCGGCCCCGGGTTCGATACGGCGCAGCGCGTCGAAGATCTTGCGGTCGAGGATGTAGCGACCCGCGGCGGCCAGATTCGACGGCGCATCCTGCGGTTCGGGCTTCTCGACCATGCCCTTGAGGCGCATGACATTCGGGTTGTTGGCATCGGGCAGCGGCTCGACGTCGAAGACGCCGTAGGCGCTGATGCGCTCCTCGGGGACCTCGATGGCACACAGCACCGAGCCGCCCCGGCGCTGACGGGTGCGCGCCATGACCTCCAGGACACCGCCGGGCAGCACCAGATCGTCGGGCAGCAGAACTGCCACGGCGTCCTCGTCGTCGTCGAGGTAGCTCTCGACGCAACCGACCGCGTGACCCAGGCCGAGCGGCTTCTCCTGCACGACCGACGCGACCTCGAGCAGGTTGGGCGCCTTGCGCACCTTGGCCAGCATCGACTCCTTGCCACGCGTGGCGAGGGTGTTCTCGAGCACGAGATCCTCGACGAAGTGGGCGACCACGCCGTCCTTGCCCGGAGAGGTGACGATCAGGAGGCGATCAGCGCCGGCCGCCTTGGCCTCTTCGGCGACGAGCTCGATGCCGGGGGTGTCGACCACCGGCAGCAACTCCTTGGGCACCGTCTTGGTCGCCGGCAGGAACCTCGTGCCCAACCCGGCTGCCGGGACGACCGCGGTACGCGGGATCGGCGGAGTGTTGGGTACACCTTCGTACTCACTGAAACCAGCTTTATCCGTCGCACTCATGAATCCACCCTAGGACAGGTGCCGGTTCTCGGCCGGACAGACGGCGGTGACCGGGACCTCACCACGCTCGTTCCGACGGTCGGATACAGTGCGGGCGTCCCGGCTGTCCCGGCCGGGACGCACATGCCACCGGTCTCGAGACGACGCGAAGGACGGTCGGGTCTTGACAACGCTGAAACAGCAACTGCGACAAGAGATCGAGGATCGACGATCGCGTCGGTCCGCCGACGAGCGGGACCGGTCTGCCGCGGCCCTCGCCGAATGGATGTATTCCTGCCCCTTCCGGCTCGAATACGACGTCACGGTCGCCGCGCATGTCCCCGTCGGCAACGAACCCGGCTCGAATTCGATGCTCGACGCGCTCGTCGACCGAGGCGTGTCGGTTCTGGTCCCGGTGGTCCCCGACGGCGACCCCGCACCGATGGACTGGGCGCCGTACACGGGGCCGGACTCGCTGGCTCCCGGACGCTGGGGACTTCTCGAACCGACCACCGACCGCGTCGGGGTGACCGCGATCCGCGCGGCGTCGGTGATCCTGGTCCCGGCGCTCGCGATCGACAAGAGCGGTGTGCGGCTCGGACGCGGCGCCGGATACTACGACCGGACCCTGCACGGTCTGTCGGCCGACCTCGTCGGCGTGGTCTATGACGACGAGGTCGTCGACTCACTGCCGTCCGGTGACCACGATGTCCCGGTCGGTTGGACTCTCACTCCCGGAGACGGGTTCCGCCGACTCGGCTGACCCGGGGTACAGCGAAACCCGGGCGGTGTCGGGGGACACCGGCCCGGGTTCGGCCTATGACGTCGTCGTGGCGGGACGCCGGTCAGGCGGGAGTCGCGGCCTTGGCCTCGCTCTTGGTCGACGACGACGACGAGCTCGCGGAGTCCGACTTGGAGCTGCTCGACGAGCTGTCCGACGACGAGGAGCTCGACGACGACGACGAGCTGTCCGACGAGGGCGTCGAGGTGTCCGAGGACGAGCCGGGACGCGAGTCCGTGCGGTAGAAACCGCTGCCCTTGAACACGATGCCGACCGAGTTGAACAGCTTGCGCAGGCGGCCTGCGCACTGCGGGCACTCGGTCAGCGAGTCGTCGGAGAAGGACTGGACGATGTCGAACTTGTTGTCGCACTCCGTGCAGGCATACGAGTAGGTGGGCACCGCGAAACCTCCGAATGTCAGTAAACGATGACCAGTGTAACCGACTTTGGCACTCCCTCATTCCGAGTGCTAAGCGCGAGTTCCGACCGGCGGATTTCGCACCTTGTCGCGCACCGCCGCGTGGCGTCGTGCAAAGTGTTCCCCTAGCCGAAGCCAACGGTTCACCGCATGCCGACCGATAGCGACGCCCTGAGCGGCCGCCCGCACGACGCTGGAGTCCCATGACCGACTTCCTGAACAACCTCAACAGCATCATCTGGAGCAATCCGCTGGTGTACCTGTGCCTCGGTGTCGGGGTCTACTTCTCCATCCGTTCGAGATTCCTCCAGATCCGGCACGTACCGGAGATGATCCGGGTCATGCGGCACGGCGAGAGCTCCCCCGACGGCGTGTCGTCGTTCCAGGCGCTGATGATCTCGCTGGCCGGCCGGGTCGGCACCGGCAACATCGCCGGTGTGGCCACGGCGATCGCCTTCGGCGGTCCCGGCGCCCTGTTCTGGATGTGGGCGATGGCCTTCCTCGGGGCGTCGACGTCGTTCGTCGAGTGCACGCTGGGCCAGATCTACAAGACCCGCGATCCGCTGACCAACGAGTACCGCGGCGGCCCGGCGTACTACTTCAGCAAGGCGCTGGCCCACACCAAGGCGGCACCGTTCTTCAAGGTCTACGGGCTGATCTTCGCCGCCGTGACCGTCCTCGCCTGCGGCCTGCTGCTCCCGAGCGTGCAGTCCAACTCCATGGCCATCGCGATGAACCAGGCGTGGGGTATCGCGGACTGGGCCGTCGCGATCGGCGTCGTCATCGTGCTGGCGTTCGTCATCATCGGCGGCGTCAAGCGCATCGCCACCTTCGCGACCATCGTCGTCCCGTTCATGGCCGTCCTGTACATCCTGTTCGCGCTCGTCGTCGTCTTCACCAACGCCTCGCAGATCCCGGATGTCCTCCGGCTCATCTTCGCCAGTGCATTCGGCATCGATTCCGTGTTCGGTTCGATCGTCGGCGCGGCCGTGATGTGGGGCGTCAAGCGCGGCATCTACTCCAACGAGGCCGGGCAGGGCACCGGACCGCACGCCGCCGCTGCCGCGGAGGTCTCGCACCCCGCCAAGCAGGGCTTCGTGCAGGCCTTCGCCGTCTACGTGGACACCCTGTTCGTCTGTTCGGCGACCGGCTTCCTCATCATCTCGACGGGCGCCTACCGCGTCTTCGAGGGCGAGAGTGCCGACGGCGCAGTGCTTTCCGACGGCGGCATGCTGAACGGCCCCGTCGAGGTCGGTCCGGCCTTCGTCCAGGTCGGCTTCGACAGCATGTGGAGCGGCGCCGGTTCGACGTTCGTGGCGATCTCGCTGGCGTTCTTCTGCCTCACGACGATCATCGCGTACTACTACATGGCCGAGACCAACCTGCGGTTCCTGATGGGCAAGGCCGCCACCCTCTACATCCGCCCCCTGCGCAGCACGCTGGGCGTCAACCTCACGCTGGTCCTGCAGGCGCTGATCCTGGTGTCGGTGGCGATCGGCTGCGTCTCCACCGCGAGCGAGGCATGGACTCTCGGCGACATCGGCGTCGGGCTGATGGCGTGGCTGAACATCGTGGGAATCCTGATCCTGCAACAACCCGCCTTCAAGGCGCTGCGCGACTACGAGAAGCAGAAGAAGCAGGGCAAGGACCCGATCTTCGATCCCGTCGCCCTCGGCATCGTCGGGGCGACGTTCTGGGAGTCCTATGGCCGCGCCGATGAACGCACCGACGAGGTCACGGTCGCGAAGTAGGTCCGTCCCTCACGAACCGCGGGCCTCGGACCGAGGCCCGCGTGTTCATCCCCCGATGACGTCCTTGTCGATGTCGGGGATGTTGTCTCGGTTCATGTCGGGGTCGCGCGCCTGGCGGGCGTCCCACCGCAGCAGTATCGCGGCCAGGATCGCCGACGCGACGGACCCGGCGAGGATGGCCGCCTTCGCCGCGGCGGCATGGTCGTCGGAGCCGGCCTCGAAGCTCAGTTCGGCGATGAGCAGCGCCACGGTGAACCCGACACCGGTGAGCAGCCCTACCGGGAGCAGGTCGCGGAGGCCCACCGCGTCGGGGAGACGTAGCGGTGTGAACCTGGTCATCAGCCACGTCGAACCCATCACGCCGACGACCTTGCCGAGGACGAGGCCGACGACGATCCCGATGGACACCGGCTGGACGATCGATCCTTCGCCGCCGACGACGCTCACCCCGGCCGCGGCGAACGCGAACACGGGCAGCGCGATCGCGGCGGAATACGGGCGGACCGCGTCGTCGAGCCTCTCGGTGCGCGGCTGCTTCTCACCGCGGATCGCGACGGCGGGCACCGTGAAGCCCAGCAGGACGCCGGCAACGGTCGCGTGCACACCGGACGCGTGCATCAGCCCCCAGGCCGCGATGGCGACCGGGATGAGCAGCGGCCACCACCTCCACGCCCGTCGCACCAGCACGGCGAAGACGGCCACCGCGACGAGCGCGGCCGCCAGCATCACGAAATCGATCTGTTCGGTGTAGAAGGTCGCGATCACGATGATGCCGAGCAGATCGTCGACGACGGCGAGCGTGAGCAGAAACGTCCGGAGGGCGAGCGGCAGCCCGCGCCCGAAGATCGCGAGAACCGCAAGGGCGAACGCGATGTCGGTGGCCGTCGGGATCGCCCAGCCGCGCAGACCCTCGGGGTCGCCGATCGCCACGATCACGACGTAGCAGAGGGCCGGGGTGACCATGCCACCCACTGCGGCCGCGATCGGCACACCGGCGAGTTTGAGATCTCGGAGGCTCCCGGCGACGAACTCGTGTTTGAGTTCGACACCGACGACGAAGAAGAAGATCGCCAGCAGTCCGTCGGAGGCCCAGTGCGCGAGCGACAGATGGAGATGGAGGGCCTCGGGCCCCACCTCGATGTGGAGCAGCGAGTCGTAGGCCTCCCGCCAGGGCGAGTTGGCCCAGAGCACCGCGACCGCCGCAGCCACGAGCAGCAACGCTCCACTCGTCGTGTCGAGGGCGGCCCATTTCCGCAGGCGGTCTGTCCGTCCGCTCGCCGGTGCCGGGTCGGTGACATCGCCTGGTGTCTGGTCGGTCATCGCGCTCCTCTGGATCGAGTGGACAAGTCATCGTCGCGCCACCCGCACAGGCGACGGCCGACCAGACTTCCCGGCACACCGGGGAACGATTCTCCCCCACCGCGTCGCGGCACACCACCGCACCCCGTGCGCGGCACCGCTGTCCACAGGGCCGGCCGTGCGGCCCGGCTCTGTCCACAGGCGGCGCGGATGGCCGGCGGCCGTCGACCACCGACCTACCGTTCGCCACATGTCTCCGGCGTCGACGCACCGCTACCGCGACTCCCTCGCTCCCCGGCTCCGCGACCGGCTGGGCACCGCACTACGGCCGGGATGGACCCGCAGCCTCCTGGTCCGACGCGTCGTCGCGGCGGCGCTCGTCCTCGCGGCTGTCGTCGTCGGGGTGACCGGGACACGCGCCGACGGCGATGTCGAGGTCGTGGTGGCCGCACATGAACTGCGGCCGGGTCAGGTGGTCGACGTCGGTGATCTGCAGTCGCGGCGGATTGTGGCAGGCACAGTTCCCGGCGGCGCCCTGGCCGATGCCGGTCCGGCCATCGGAAAGACCGTGACCGGGCGTGTTCGCCGGGGCGAGATCATGACGGACACGCGCCTGCTGTCGTCACGTCTTCCCGCCGACCTGACCGGGGACGACGATGCCCGGCTCGTACCGATACGACTGTCGGACGATGCCGTGACCGCGCTGCTGCGACCCGGCGACGTTGTCGACGTGTTGACCGAAGAGGCGGAAGTGCTGGCCCGCCGCGCCGTTGTCGCACTCCACGCCGCCGAATCACAGTCGGGTGGTATCGCTCCCGGCGGGACCGCGGCCGCCCCGGTGCTGCTCGCGATGGACGCCGCATCCGCCCATCGGGTCGCGGCGGCAGGGCTCGATACGGCGCTCGCGGTGGTCCTGCACTGAACAACGGCCGGGTCACGGCATCACGACACAGGCGGACGAATCAAGTCAAATGGATCGGTTCGTTCACGATCGTGGATAGGGTGGTACGAGCTCGCGCACCGCATGTCGGATTTGCTCCGATCATGCGCAGAATCACCGGACAAGAGCAGGACATCATCGAAAAGAGGCCGTACACCGTGCTCAAGGGATTCAGGGATTTCATACTCAAGGGCAATGTCGTCGAGTTGGCGACAGCGGTCATCATCGGCGCCGCGTTCACCGCGATCGTCACCGCGTTCACCGACGGCATCGTCCAGCCGATCATCAATTCGATTCCCGTCGGCTCCGACGCGGCGCAGGGACTCGGCTTCCAGATCACCGACAACCCATCGACATTCGTCGACCTCGGCAGTGTCATCACCGCGGTGATCAACTTCCTGATCATCGCCGCAGTGGTGTACTTCATCATCATCCTGCCGTACAACAAGTTGGCCGAGCTGGGCGGTTTCGGCAAGAAGGCGGAGGTCACCGAGATCGCGCTGCTGTCCGAGATCCGCGATCTGCTGGACCCCGACGGCACCTCGAAGGCCAAGGCGGAGGCCGAGAGTGATCTGCCGGCGCATCTCTCCGATCCGTCCGGTCCGGTCGGCGACTCCTACGGTCCGCCGTCGGGCTCCTTCGCCCCGTACGAAGCACCCGCCGGAGCCGGTACGACGCAACGCATCTCGACTCCGCCGACACCACAGGGCCCGCCGTCGCACCCCACTCCCCCGCAATCGGTTCCCCCGCAGAACGTTCCGTCCCAGTCCGTCCCGCAGAATCGTCCTCCGCAGGGCCCGCCGCCGGGAAGCCCGTCGGGCCAGCCGTATCCGACGCCGCAGCCGGCACCCGGTAGCTACCCGCCGCCCGGGAACTACCCGGGCCCCGGCAACTACCCGCCTCCCGGCCCCGGAAGCGGTTATCCCGGTGAGCAATACCCGGGCGACTTCCCGGGTGAGGGCCCGGACGCGCCGGGGCGTCACTCGCGCTGACACGCGGGCCCCGTCTCCCAGGAAGCTGACAGCGGGAGCCATCCGAACCCGAAGGTCGGCCCCCTACTTTGGGATTCGTCGCCGGAACGTGCGACCGCACCGGACCTGAAAGACCGGTGCGACCGAACGAGAACAGGATGAACGAATGCCGAACAAGCCCGCACCGAACCGTCAGTCGCAGACCCAGAACCGGCGTCCGGCGCGTCCGCAGCAGCGCACCCAACCGCGTGCGCAGGCCCGCCCCAGGACGTTCCCGTGGTTCTTCGGTAGCTGAGTAACCCCGCTCCCAATCCGAAAGTCTGCACAATTCCTGCTCCCTGAGGTGCGAGGAGCGCAGGCCACTGCCCTCTGCTCCCTGAGGTGCGAGGAGCGCAAGCGACGAGCCACGAAGGGTTTGGCGACTTACCTCGTCAGCCCTTCGTGGCTCGCTTCGCTCGCACCTCAGGGAGCTGGGGAGGGCGCTTCGCTCACACCTCAGGGAGCATGGGGAAGGGCGCTTCGCTCACACCTCAGGGAGCATGGGGAAGGGCGCTTCGCTCGCACCTCAGGGAGCATGGGGAGGGCACCTCCGGGGCAGTGCCAGTTCACGCCGGCGGATCGACGCGCTGCACCCAGACGGTCGGCCCGTCGGTCAGGGTGAACTGAGCCCGGACCTGCGCGTCCCACCGGCGCGCGTAGAGGGCCGACAGTCGTTCGTCACTCGTGCTGCACGTGACCGGCAGGCCTTCGCGACGGCCACACTCGATGACCGGATCGACCAGCCCGGCGAGGGTCCCGCCTCGCCGATGATCGGGGTGGACGAGCGCGAAGATCACCTTGATCGGATTCTTCGCGACCTGCGCTTCCTCCGACTTCCGCTGCAACTCTGTGAAGCGGTGGATGAAGCCGTCTAGCTCCTGCACGATCTGCTTGGTCCGTTCCTTGAGGTCATCGTCAATTCGCCCGGCCTCGTCGGTGGGGGCCGAGACCGCGATCAGAGCGATCAGCTCTCCCCTCTCGTCGAATGCACCCCGCAGACCAGGTAGGTACTCGATGAACAGGATCTCGCCGTACCAGCGGTACGCGTCTGCGGGGGCGTCCTCCCCGATGAGCCAGCGGTACACGGGAACCTCGCGCAGGCCGTACTGCAGCAGATCTAGCGCGGCATCGCGATCCGAGGCCAGCAACTGCCGGGTTGTCGTCGGGGCACTCGACTCCACGCGTTGCGTCACCGATCCATACCAGCACATGGCGGCCGTTCTCGGCGAGCTGCGACACCGACACCTACACGGACGACTCGGCGGACACAATCCTCGGCCGCATTAGATTTAACCCCGAATTCAACTTTCTCTGGTCAGGACAGTCGGTGGGGTGTGGGGTATCGTCGGGCGCGTTGCTGTCCACGGGACGGAACGACCGCGCTCAACACAAGGATCGTCGACAACCCATTAGGAGATTGACATGTCCGACGCCATCAGCATTTCCTGGATTCGCCTGTACCTCGAGGAAATCGTCACCGATTCCGATGGCGACGACGGCTTCGGTTCGTACGCCGCGGAGTGATTCCGGCACCATCGCGATTTTTCCGCAGACAGGATAATTCGTGATCCACACACCCACATGCCGAATCGGCAGGGCCTGTTTCGCATCGGTAGGCCGATCGGCACCGATCATCTGAGATAGACCAGCGTTGGTTTCAGTACCGTCTGCGACGCCACCGTTTCAGGGCCCCCGCAGCGGTATATCTGCACACCCAAGCGATGAAGGAGACAATCATGGGCGAGATCTACGGCGGAAGCATCGAAGAAGCAATCGCGGCGCTGTTCAGCGGCTCCGACGACAACTACGGCGAGCCCGTCGACTGACCTGACAGCTTTCCCGGACCCACGTCCGGGTGCACGCGGTTGGCGTCGCCGCCCGCGGCAAACAGGCCGAAAGCACCTCACCATCGGGACTTTCGGTCTTCAACGACGAACCTGAGGAGACCGACATGGCCACTGGCATCGAGATCAACCTGAACGAACTCTTCAAGGAACTGCAGAGCGGTTCGGCAGACGCCGAGACCACCGACTGACCAGTTCCAACTGGCGAAGACCGCCCTCGGCCACGGCCCGGGGCGGTTTTTGTTTGCGCGCGATCGGGCGCCGAACCCAGCGTGAGAAGAACTCGGCGCTGGTAGGCACCCGGGAGTTGTTACGTTGTTCGCGCGTCGGCCACTCACCGTTGACGACCACATTGTCGAATATCGTATTCTCTGCGTCGTGACGCTCGTTCGAATGCGTTCGGCGCTCACGTTCCGCAGTTCATCTACGACGAAGGAGCTTTCATGGCCGACATCATCCAGGGCGCAATCACCGACGCTATCGTCGAACTGGTGACCGGTTCGATCGAATCGGGCTCCGAAGAAGCTCCCGTGTAGATTTCGATCGAAACAACCGCCCCGGACTTCGGTCCGGGGCGGTTGTGTGTGATGAGCTGGCCGTGGATAACCACGTGTCGAAGCATTCTTTATTGGTATTTCGATATAGCGCAGGCGCAATTCCCGCCGAGGCGTCCGGCAAGGCTCCGCGAAGAGCCGCCACATGTAGACTTCGGAACACTTCACGGCACGCACACGAGACCGATATCGGTGGGAGTTCCGCACCCACGGTAGGCCAGCGTCACGACGACCCGGAGTAGCCTCACCAGATGCCCGTCACCCGCTCGATGAGCAAGGATGAGGTACGCGCGCTGCTCGCGCTTCTGTTCGACGCGCTCCGGACAACCCGTTGGGCCTGCGCCGGTTTCGTCGTCTTCCAGCTCGCGTCGGTGTTCACCACGCTCGCCCAGCCCGCTCTCAACGCCGCGATCATCGACGACGGAATCCTGCGCGGTGACGTGGCGACCATCAAGCGCGTCGGGGTGCTCATGGTCGTGGTGGCCGTGGTCAACCTGGTGGTGTCGATCGGTGCCACATTCCTGGCCTCCCATATCTCGGCGACCGCGGCTCGCGACCTCCGCACGCGTGTGCACGGTCGGATCAGCGCCTTCAGCGATCCGCAGGTCCACTCCATCGGCCTCTCGAGCCTGCTGACGCGCTCCACCGGAGATGTGGGCCAGATCCAGGGATTCCTCTTCATCAGCCTGACCGTCGTGGTGACCGCGCCGTTGATGCTGTTCGGCGCGCTGGTGTTGTCGCTGGCGCAGGGCTGGCGGATGGCGCCCGTGCTGGTGGTCGCCGGGGCGGTGCTGGTCGTCCTCGTCGCCGTCCTCGTCCGGCGTCTGGTGCCGTGGGCTGCGCAGTTGCAGCGTCGCCTCGACGTCGTGAACCGGGTGCTGCGCGAGCAGCTGCGTGGGATCGCGATCATCCGCACCTTTCGGCGAGAGGACCGGGAACGCGCCCGGTTCGCGGTGGAGAACGACGAACTCACCCACGTGGCCCTGCGCCTCGGCCGACTGCAGGTCCTGATGCTGCCGTTGGTCACCGTGGTCTCGAACCTCGCCGTGGTCGCGGTGACCGCACTGGGTGCGATCTTCGTCGACCGCGGTGAGATGCAGATCGGCCAGATCACCGCGACGGTCGGCTATCTCGCCCAGATCCTGCTGGCGGTGTCGCTGCTGACCATGATCGCCGGGGTCATCCCGCGTGCGGTGACCAGCGCCGGACGAATCACCGAGGTACTCGACACCGACCCGCTCGACCCCGGCGACCCCGGTGACGGCCGGGCGCCCTCACCGCCCGCGATCGTCTTCGACGCGGTGTCGGTCGCCTATCCGGGCGCCGAGTCCCCCACAGTCGACCAGGTCTCCCTGTTCTGCGCACCCGGCACGGTGACCGGCGTCCTCGGCGGAACCGGAAGCGGCAAGTCGACGCTGCTGTCCCTACCCCTGCGGTTCGCCGACCCCACGTCGGGCGTGCTCCGATGGGATGCCGCCGACGTGACCTCCCTGGCGCCCGCCTGGGTTCGCGCACGCAGCGCCTTCGTGGGTCAGGGTGCGGAGCTCATCACCGGGACGGTCGCCGACAATCTCCGGATCGCCCGACCGACCGCCACCGACGACGAGCTGTGGGACGCCCTTGAGGTCGCCGCCGCTGCCGACTTCGTCTCGGCTCGCCCCGGCGCTCTCGACGCCACGGTGGCGCAGGAGGGACGCAACTTCTCCGGTGGTCAGCGCCAACGGCTCGCACTCGCGCGTGCCGTGCTCCGCCGGCCCGCGCTGTACGTCCTCGATGACCCGTTCAGCGCTCTCGACGTCGACACCGAGGCCCAGATCATCGGACGGTTGCGCCGGACCGATCCGGATGCGACGGTCCTGATCGCCGCGCAGCGTGTGTCGTCGGTCCAGCACGCGGACGTCATCGCGGTGCTCGACGCGGGACGGATCGTCGGCCTCGGAACAGATTCGGAGTTGCGGTCACGCAGCGACATCTATCGGGAGATCGCCTACGCGCAGGCGGTGACCAATGCTTGACCAGAGATCGCAGGCGCCGGCGGTCGGGCCGAGGGGGAAGCAGGCGTCGGCAGACCGACCGACGGCTCGACGGCGCGATGGATCGCTGCGCTGGATCGTCCGGCAACTCGACCTGAGCAGAGGACGTGGGGCGGCCATCTCCCTCTTCGCGATCCTCGCCGCGGTCGGCGGCGTCGTAGCGCCGATCCTGTTCGGTGCGGTCACCAACGTGATCGTCGACGGCGCGGACGGCGACGCGACGATGAACTGGGGACTGCTCTGGACGCTGCTGGCGATCCAGGTCGGGGTGTTCGTGGCGGCCGCGGTCTGCAGCCTCGCGCAGGGCCGGTTGCTGACCGTCGCCGTGCAGCGGTCGGTGGCCGGGTTGCGCGCACGCATCGAGGACAAGATCCACCGTCTTCCGTTGCGCTACTTCGAGAACACCACACGCGGTGTGTTGGTGAGCAAGCTGACAGCCCACACCGACAACGCCGCGACGGTGATCGCACCGGTGCTGGTGACCGTTCCGACGAATGCCTTGACGCTTGTCGTCGTCACCGCCGTGCTGTTCGTCATCTCCCCGGTGCTGGCTTGTGTCGCCTTGGTCGCAGCACCCGTGTCGGCGCTGGCCGCGGTCCTGCTCGCCCGGCGGGCACGACCGCACCTGGAGTCCCGCTGGACGACCACGGCCGCCCTCACGGGGCACATCGAAGAGGAACTCAGCGCGCGCCGGATGTTGCAGGCGTACAACGCCGAGCCGACCGCCGCGCGCCGCTTCGACGACCTCAACGACAAACTCTTCTCGTCGGTCCGCTCTGCCCAGTGGATCGGCGGTTCCCTGCCCTCGGTCCTCACCGCGGTCAACGCCCTGGTGTTCCTGATCCTGGCGGTCCTCGGCGGGATCATGGTGGTCGACGGGCACCTCAGTCTCGGGGCGGCTCAGGTTGTGGTGGTGTTCGCACAGCAGCTGACGAGCGCGGTTCGCGAACTCGCCGGGTTCGTCACCAAGGTGCAGTCCGGCACCGTGTCGGCGAGCAAGGTCCGCGAGGTGCTCGAAGCTCCCGAGGACGCCGGCGCCGACACCGACCGACCGGTGCCGGTCTCGTCCGGCCGGCACCAGCTCCCGCCCGAGATCGTCTTCGACGACGTGGGCTTCGCCTACGAGGAGGACAACCCCGTTCTCGACTCGGTGAGCTTCCGGATGGCGCCCGGCACGACCACCGCCGTGGTGGGGACCACCGGGTCGGGCAAGACCACGCTGACCAATCTCCTGCAGGCGTTCTACGCACCCAGTCGGGGCTCGATCACCATCGACGGCGTCGATCTCGTCGAACTCGGACCGCACCGGGTACGGGCGAACATGGCCGTCGTCACCCAGGAACCGTGGCTGTTCACCGGGACAGTCCGCGAGAACATCGCCTTCGGCATCGAGGACGGCCATGCGGTCGATGCGGCTCTCACGGACAGCCACGTCGCGCAGATCGTCGCCGCACTACCCGAAGGCATCGACACCGTGATCGGCCAGGAATCCGAGAATCTCAGCGCCGGCGAGAAACAGCTGGTCACCGTCGCGCGCGCGATTGCCGCGTCGCCCAAGATCCTCATTCTCGACGAGGCGACCAGCGCCGCCGACCCCCGCACCGAGTTGCTCGTGCAACGTGCCCTGCACCGTCTGCGTGCGGGGACCACCACCCTGCTCATCACCCACCGCATGGCGACCGCGGCGTTGGCCGACGAGATCGTCGTCCTCGACGATAGGGTGATTGCCGAGGCAGGGACCCACCAGGAGTTGCTCGCCGCGGGCGGGACCTACGCCCGACGGTGCGGACTGCCGCCAGCGGACGCCACGGCCGGCGACGACGAGAGTGTGAGCGGCAGCAGTCCCAGCGGTCCGGACGCGAGGTCGGACCCGTGACAGAAGGCAGGAGCCAGCGCGAGTCGGACCACCGGCCCGTCGTCTCCCGATCAGGAGGAAACGTGTACAGAGGTTTGCGCAAACTCGGGATGGCAGCGGCGGTCGCCCTCAGTGTCTCCCTCGTCGCTCCGATGACCGGCGGGGCGAGCGCCGCACCACGACTCGTCGACGCCGGATCGCCCGGGCGCGTGACCGACATCGTCGTGCATTCCGACGCCATGAACCGTGATGTACCGCTGACCGTGATCAAGCCGGCCGACGAGTCCAAGCCGCGCGGGGTGCTCTACCTCCTCAACGGTGCCGGCGGCGGCGAGGATCGCGCCAACTGGCTGGAGAAGACCGACATCGTCGAGTTCACGCGCAACAAGAACCTGTACGTGGTCATCCCGAATGCCGGCCAGTACAGCTACTACACCGACTGGCAGAAGCCCGATCCGGTTCTCGGCGTGCACAAGTGGTCGACTTTCCTGGGCAAGGAACTCCCCGCGGTCGTCGATGCCACCTACAACACCTCAGGGCGCAACGCCATCGGCGGGATCTCCTCGTCGGCGACGTCGGTGCTGAATCTCGCCATCGAGCATCCCGATCTCTACCAGGCCGTCGGCTCCTACAGCGGATGTCCGACGACGTCCGACCCGTTCGGTCAGGAGTACATCCGACTCGTCGTGGAGATCCGCGGGGACGGCGACGCCACCAACATGTGGGGTCCGTACGGCGGCTCCGGCTGGCGCGCCCACGATCCCGTGGTCAACGCCGCCAAGCTGCGTGGCCAGAAGCTCTACATCTCGAACGCCGGCGGTCTGCCCGGGCAGTACGACAATCCTCGCTACGTGAAGGACCTGGACACCCTGGCCGACCAGATCGTCGTGGGCGGAGTCATCGAGGGCGCCACCCTGGGCTGCACCGTCCAGCTTCTGAATCGTCTCGGGCAGTTGAACATCCCGGCGACGGTGGACCTCCCGCCGGCGGGAACCCATTCATGGCTGTACTGGCAGGACCAGCTGCACCGTTCGTGGTCGTTCTACGAGCGCGCCCTCGCCTGACCGCGGCGCCACCGGAACCGCCTCGGCGAACCGTCCGTCGCGCAACTCGACTGTCCGGTCGGCGAGGTCGAGCACACGCGGATCATGGGTGACGAGGATCGTGGTCCGAAGTGACGCGACCCCGGCGAGTGGTTCGAGGATCCCGCTGACGGTCTCGTCGTCGAGACCTGTGGTCGGTTCGTCGAGGACGAGTACCGGGCGGTTTCGAAGGATCGTGCGCGCCAGCGCAATTCGCTGCTGCTGACCACCGGACAGGTTCTCCCCACGTTCGACGACCTCGGCGTCGAGGCCGCCGTTCAACCGCGAGATGAATTCGGCGGCCCCTGCGGCCCGCGCGGCAGCTGCGATGTCCGCTCTGGTCGCCGTGGTGCAGCCGAAACGGATGTTGTCCGCGATCGTGCCGCGCATCAACGCCGGCCGCTGATGCAGCACCGACAGATGCTCTCTCAGATCGCTCACGTCGAGATGGCGAATGTCGGTGCCGCTTAGCCGGATCGACCCCGCGTCAGGGTCGTACAGACGCAGCAGCAGACGGGTCAGGGTGCTCTTGCCGGCACCACTCGGACCCGTGACCGCCACTGTCTCACCCGCACGGATCTCCAGGTGGGCATCTTCGAGGACTCGGGACCCGTTGTCCGGGTATGCGAAGGACACCCCGGTCAACGACAGACTCACCGAGGCGGGCACGACCGAACGACGCCCGGGAATCGGGTCGATGACCGCTGGTTCGGGCGCAATCGATTCGGGCGCAATCGGTTCGGCGACGCCCGCCGGCGCGTCGAGGACCTCGGCCACCCGTTCAGCGCTCGCGGTCGCGGACGTGACCTCGACGAGCAGACCGCCGAGTGTCTGGATCTGCGGATAGAGGTACCCGAGATATCCGGTCAGGGCGATGAGCGTGCCCAGTTGCGCATCACCGCCGGCGATGAGCCACGCCCCGAACGCGATGACGACGATCATGCAGAGCACTTCGACGACGGTGACCGCCTCGGCGAACGCCGCCCCGGCGCGGGACTCCGACATCCGGGCCTCCCGCCATCGGCGGTTCTGCTCCAGGACCCGGGCTCGGTGGTGCGAGGTCTGGTTGTCGGCCTGCAACGCCACCATGTTGCCGATCCCCTCGGCGACCAGTGAACTGATCCGGCCGGCAGCCTGCCGCTCGCGACGCGACGCACGTTTGACCACGGCGCCGAATCGGCGGGCCGTCACCCAGAGCAGCGGCGCGAGAACGGCGGCGATGAGGGCCAGCTGCCAGTTGGTCGCGAAGGCGGCGGCACCGTAGACGAGGAGGCTCACGGTGGCGACGACGCCGGAGACCACACCCGACGACACGAGACTGTCGACCGCCTCGACGTCGGCGGTGGTGCGCGACAACAGGTCTCCGTCACCGAACCGGTCCCGCGTGTGCGGCGCGAGTCGCTGGATGTGCGCGTACAGCTGACCCCGGAGACGCAGCAGTACCGTCTCGGTCACGCCTGCGGTCAGGATCCCGCCCGCATACGACGACACGGCGCCGAGAAGGGAGACACCCACCCAGATCATCATCGGGGTGGACAGCGCGCTCAGATCGCCGGTCACCAGCACGTCGTCGACGATGTGCGCGAACAGCGCGACGGTGACCACCGTGGTGCCGACCTGCACGAGATGGCAGATGACGGCGAGCGCGAGACGCCACCTCAGACCGGCGACCAAGGGCGCGAAACGGCGGATGGTCATCGACACGGTGAGAGTCGCCGGACGGGACTCCGGCGTCGGGACGCGTGGCCCCACGTCGCCAGCGCTCGGATCGTCAACCGGTCGCAGTTCGGTGGCGGTGGACATGTCGATGGCTCCTCACCGGCGGGACGAGATCCGCCGGCACCGAGACTACGACCGAGAACTGATGAGTTTCACTGTCAGGCAGCCGAATACAGCAGACTCACAGCGACACCGAACCGACCCGACACCAACGACCGCGGGGCGGGAATCCGTTCGGATTCCCGCCCCGCGGCGTGATGGAAGTCGATCAGCCGAGGCTGAAGTGCTTTCCGTTGAGCACCACGACACCCTTGACGGCGTCGGTGCTGACCGTCACCTGGACGAAGGCGCGAGCAGCGGCGTAACCGGCGCAGCTCTCGACCTTGAACTGCTGCTGGCTGTAGGCCACGCCACCCTTCTGTCCCTTGAAGGAGTAGGCGTTCAGCTCGTAGTCCTTGTAGGAGGTGTCCGAGCCGGAGGTCTCGTTGATGAGCCACACACGGTTGACCTCGCCCGGGCCGAGGGAGACACCGGCGCCGACCGAGTCGCCATCGAGGCCACCGCCGGCGGTGATGTTCGACGGATCGCTGTAGTCGACACCACCGGTGACACCGGGAACGCTGACGTCGGGACCGCCGAAGTTGACCTGGCAGCCGACGTCGTAACCGACCTTGATCGAGCCACCCTCGGCCTTGCCGCCGACGGTCACGCGGACCTTGCCCGACATCCACACCTCACGGGTGGTGGGCACGTTGCTGATCGGACGCTGCACGTTGACGTACTCGTCGAACAGCTGGACGGTGACGGGGGTGCCGTCGACCAGGGTCTTGGTGATGGTGCCACCCGGCAGCGGGCCGGCGGTGGCGCCACCGGCACCGAGGCTGGTGAGGCCCATCGCGACGGCACCGGCGAGACCGGCCGCCGCAACCACGCGACGCGTGATGTTCTTCTTCATGATTCCCCTTCGTGGAATATCGATCTGCTCAGGGCAGATAAGTCAGGTAGAGCTTGTTATCTGCGCCCGGATCAACCGATGGTGAAGGGCTTGCCGTACAGGGTGGACTGGATCAGAGTGCCCTCGCCGCTCAGCGAACCGTCGTCGGTGCTGTAGCCCTTGGCGCCGATGGTCTTCACAGCCGAGCGGGCCGAGGCGTAGCCACCGCACTTGTTGAGGTTGAACGACAGCTGCGACAGCTGGATGGCGGCGACACCCGAGTCGGAGAAGTCCTTGTCGGTGATGTCGACGACGGCAACCTGACCCGGCGCGAGCGGCAGGCCGAGCTCACCCGACAGCGTCGTCGCGGAGAGGCTGATGGCTCCGCTCAGGTCCAGCGTGATGCCGCTGACGTCGACCTGGCAGCCGACGATGTACTTCACGGCAAGATTGCCGCCGACGCCGGCGGATGCCTTGGCGGTGTAGGTACCCGAGATCACGAAGCCACGCGACGCGGGGTTGTTCGCCACGGTCGGGATCGGGTACGAGTTCTCACCGGTCCGCCACGTCTGGATGGACTCGCCGTCGATGCCGGTGGCGTTCTTGTAACCGTTCGGCAGCGGCGCACCTGCCGCTTCGCCGACGCCCATGCCGGCCAGGCCCACGACCGCGGCCGAGGCGATCGCGGCCGCGCCCGCGGCGCGGCGCAGCCCAAGCTTGCTGAACTTGCTCATTCGTTCCCTCTCACAGGATTCGGCTGTTACCCCGCGGAATGCACTCACACCCGCAAGTCATGACCCTCGACGTTCGATGGCTTCCACACAGTTACCACTAAGCCCGCTCTTACGCATGTCTTAGCCGTCGTTAAGAATCCATCGAATTCCTGGTCACTGCTGCGTCGTCACTCGCGACAGATCGCAGGACTCCCCCCGGTCCCCGACTCTGGGGACCGGCGTGTCGTCGAGCCGAACGTTATCGGAGCGGTCTCAAGTCGGGCAACAGGAGGACTCGAGCGTGTCACGAAGAGGCCACGCACCAGCGTGAATCTCGGATTCGCCAACGATAGAACGGCGAAAGTTAACGACAGGAAAACACGCTGATGTGACTACGTGCGTAAAGAGCGAAATCACTCGTGATGCGGCGGCCGCTGCGCCTCGTACCAATCCTTAGAGCGCCCTGTGTGATGTTCGTCACTCTCGTCTGAAGTCAGTTCAGGAAGGGTGTTTCCGAACACCGCATCGAGACGACGACGCCGCGCAGCTCGGTGCTGCGCGGCGTCATCATTGCTGCTCATCGGCAATTTCCGGGGTTCTGAAGACTCTGTTCCCACCGGTCGGATATCCCATCGAAAGTGGCCCGTCACCCTGTTAACCAGGAGTTTTCTTTGTATTGCTGAACAGATTTCGGGGTCGCTCGGAGGTCTCGCGGAGCGACCGGCTCAGAACTCGCTGATCGACTCGATCACGTATTTGGCGAGGGGTGCGGCGGTCGCCATGCCGTCGCGCACCGCAGCCCGCGAGTTGGCCAGGTTCACCACGAGTGTCTGTCCGGAGATTCCAGCCAGCCCGCGCGAAAGTCCGCCGTCGGTGGCTCCCGCCGCCAGACCGGAGCTGCGGACGGCCTCTTCTATACCCCGCAGACGCCGATCCAGAAGGGGTTCGGTGGCCTCGGGCGTCACATCCCGGGCGCCGACGCCGACGCCGCCCACCGAGACCACGAGGTCCACTCCGCCGATCACCGCGGTGTTGAGCGCATTGCGGATTTCCACCTCGTCCCCGGAGACGACCACGGCGGCGTCGACGTGGAACCCAGCCTCGGCCAGCAGTTCGCTCACGAGCGGCCCGAGCAGGCGCTGGTCCTCACCGTGGGCCGCCTCGTCGTCGACGACGACGACCAGCGCACGGCCGATCTCTTCGCCCTGGGGGCGGTGAGCGGCCTGTTCGTGGCGCGCGACGAATTCCCGTGCCGCGGCGTCGGCCGCGACCACGTCGGCGGGGTCGACCGGACCCGGCCCGCCCGCGAGGCGGACGTCCAATGAGTTCTCGTCGATATCGGTCTCGGCGGAGACGGAGGTGGTACCCGGGTTGCGCGGAGCAGCGTCGGACATGACAGGCCCTTTCTTGATGGGTGGGACCGTCGAAACGGTCGTTCGTGCTGCGCTGAGCCGGCGCCCGCGGTGGGCGCCGGAACAGCCTCCTCGATGCAGTTGTGGTGGTCGGTCAGCCGGCCGCGAGCGTGCCGAGCTTCACCTGGGCGGTCTTGGTGGCACCGTTGTCCACGTAGGTCACGGTGACCGTGTCGCCCGGTGCGTGCGATCGGACCGCGGCGACGAGGGCGTCCCCGGAGGAGATGACGCGGTCGTCGACCTTCGTGATGACCGCGTCCTCGGGGATGCCCGCATTCGCAGCCGGACCGCCGGGCGTCACCGCGGTGACGACGGCCCCGGGTGCGTCGGACGCGCCGCTCGGCCGTACCGACACACCGATGTTGGCGTGGCTGGCCTTGCCGGTGGCCTCGAGTTCCCTGGCCACCCGGATGGCCTGGTCGATCGGGATCGCGAACCCGAGTCCGATGCTGCCACCGGCCTGTTGTTCACCCCCACCAAGGGTGGCGATCGCGGTGTTGATCCCGATCAGCGCGCCCCGGGCGTTCACCAGGGCACCGCCGGAGTTGCCCGGGTTGATCGCCGCGTCCGTCTGGATGGCGTCGATGACCGAGGTGGTGTTGGTCCCGGGGTCACGCGAGGTCAGCACGGGACGATTGAGCGCGCTGATGATGCCGGTGGTGACGGTACCCGCCAGTCCCAGGGGCGAACCGATCGCGATCACGTCCTGCCCCACGGCGAGGTTGTTCGAGTTGCCGACGGTGATTGGTGTGACGTCGTCGCGGTCGACCTTGATGACCGCGATGTCGGAGATCGGGTCAGCGCCCAGGACACGGGCCTCGGCCCGCGAACCGTCGGCGAAGTTGACCGCGACCCTCGACGCCGGGCCGTCGCCGCCGGCGCTGACGACGTGGTTGTTCGTCATGATGACGCCGTCCTCGCTGAGGACGACGCCCGAGCCGGAACCCATGGCCCCGCCGGACGCGACCTCGATGGAGACCACCGACGGGGTCACCCGTGCCGCGACCTCCTGCACGGAACCGGCCGGCGCGGCGACCGGCGTCGTGTTGTCGTTGCCGGGATCGCCGCCCAGCGGACCGTTGCTGGAACTGGAACTACCGTCGGACTCGGCGAGGTTGTATCCGGCCACGCCACCCACACCGCCCGCGACCAACGCCAGGACGAGTCCGGCCACCCCCAGCGCCACGAGGCGTCCGCCACTCTTCTTCTTGGCGGGTGCGGCCGAGGGGCCGTCCGGGCCCTGGTTCCCGAAGCCGGGTTGGGAGCCGAACGGCGGCTGGCCCGACTGTCCGTACGCGGGACCCGGACCGTAGTTGCCCTGGGGCGGGAACGGACTCGTCCCGGGCCTGCCATACGACGATGTCGGCGCGTTGGTACCCGGGTAGCCCTGGCCGCCCGGTGCGGGGAAGGAGCCCGACGGCGGACCGAACGGCCCGCCCTGTCCCGACGCCTCGTTGCCGGACGCCGCGCGGTGGCCCCCGCCCGGCTGGCCCCCACCGTGTTGACCACCACCGTGTTGACCACCGCCGTGCTGACCGCCCCCGTAGGAGCTGTCACCGTGCGAACCGCCAGTCGTCATCTTCGTCTCTTCCTCGTCGGCCCGGCCATGCGCCGGTGCTTGTTGTCAGTGGCCGGGCCGGGACCGCAACACCTCGGCATCGTCGTACCCGAACTGCGCCTTCGGTCAACCCTAGGTGATCCGAGACCAGGTCACACCGGGCGAGTTCAAGGCTGTTCGCAGTCT
The DNA here is from genome assembly GCF_005502615.1 of Gordonia sp. ALPHA1B1. Classification (NCBI taxonomy): domain Bacteria; kingdom Bacillati; phylum Actinomycetota; class Actinomycetes; order Mycobacteriales; family Gordoniaceae; genus Gordonia; species Gordonia sp. ALPHA1B1. The sequence goes on from NZ_SCOC01000004.1 coordinate 123,469, forward strand.
CCGACAGCTGAGTCGCCGGCCCGGCGCCACCCGCTTCTCCTCTACTGACGAATCACCTGCGGGGATGGTTCCGCCGCAGTTGCCCGGCCCGGCAGGGTCATCCGGATCAGTGCTCCCCCGAGCGGCGAGGTGTCGGCGACCACGGTGCCGCCATGTCGTTCGACCACCTGACGCACGATCGCCAGTCCCAGGCCCGATCCCGGCATCGACCGCGACTGGGTCGACCGATAGAACCGCTCGAAGACGAGACCGCGGTCCTCCTCGGGGATTCCGGGACCGGCGTCGGCCACGGTGAGCTCCGCGCTCGACATCCCGACCTGGGTCAGGCCGACGCGCACCGTACGGCCCGGGGGACTCCATTTGGCCGCGTTGTCGAGCACGTTCAGCACCGCCCGCGACAGCCCGTGCGCCTCGCCGAACACGAACCACGGCGCGAGGTCCACCTCGAACTCGACGTCGTTGCGGCGGCGTCGAACTCGTTCGAGGGCCTGCTCCACCACCTCGGCGAGATCGACCTCCTCGTAGACCACCTCGGGCGCGTCCTCGCGGGCGAGATCGACGAGATCGCCCACGAGCGTGGACAATTCCTCGATCTGCGCCATCACATCCGCACGGAGGTCGACCATGTCCTCCTCCGGCACCGCCCGTGCGCCGGGACGGCTCGCGGCGATCAGCAGTTCCAGATTGGTCCGCAACGAGGTCAACGGCGTCCGCAGTTCGTGCCCGGCGTCGGCGACGAGACGTGCCTGCCGATCCCGGGACTCGTCGAGGGCGCGCAGCATCGCGTTGAAACTGACGGTGAGCTTGGCGAGTTCGTCGTTGCCGGTCACCGGGATGGGCGTCAGGTCGTTCGTCCGCGCGACCCGCTCCACCGCGCGGTTGAGCCGCGAGACCGGCCGCAAGCCGGCGCGCGCCACCGTCGTGCCGGCCAGGGCGGCCAGCGCGACCCCGCCGCAGCCGACCACGAAGAGCACCCAGGCCAGGCGTTTGAGCACCCGGTCGGTCTGGATGAGGCTCTGTGCGAGCACGAGGGTGTTGCCGTCGTCGAGTTTGCGTGTCAGGACACGCTGATTGCGCGTGGTGCGCAGGCTCTGCTGCGTGGAACCAGGGACGGACGGGGACCGGACGATGCCGCGTTCGACATCGTCGAACGGCACCTGACCGATGAGATACGTCTCGCCGCTGGGGGTCACCAGCGCGATGGAGATGTTGGTGGAGAACACCGTTCCGGCCACCAGCTGCTCGGGCTGCGTACGCAGGACCCCCGCGCGAGCGAGCGCGGCCATCCCGTCGGCGCGACTCTCGAGCTGCTGGTCGACATCGTTGTACATCGCGCGATACACGACGAAATACGCGGCCGCGGCCATCAGACTCACCGAGACCAGCACGACGGTCGCCGACAGGATCGTCACGCGGGTGCGCAGCGACACCGCGCGCATCAGCGGCATCGGCGCCCGCATCTCCTTCTCGTCCGACCCGTCACCGCTGGTGTGCCCCGTGATCGCCCGCGTGAGGCGGTCGCGGAGGAGATCCCGGGTCTTCGGGTGCCTCGACGACGAGTTCGACGACTTGCCGATCACTAGGGCGGCGTCTCCCGCAGGACGTACCCGACCCCGCGCACGGTGTGGATGAGTCGCGGCTCGCCATCGGCCTCGGTCTTGCGCCGGAGATAGCCGACGTACACCTCGAGCGCGTTACCCGACGTCGGGAAGTCGTAGCCCCAGACCTCTTCGAGGATGCGGCTGCGCGACAACACCCGGCGCGGATTGGCCATGAGCATCTCGAGCAGGGCGAACTCGGTGCGCGTCAGACTGATCGAGCGCTCGCCGCGGGTGACGTCGCGGGTGACGGGATCGAGCGACAGATCCGCGAACGTGAGGGTCTCCGAATCCGCGTCCTCGTCCGGCGAGGCACGGCGCAACAGCGCCCGCAACCGGGCGAGGAGTTCCTCGAGGGCGAACGGCTTGGGCAGGTAGTCGTCGGCTCCGGCGTCGAGGCCCGACACCCGCTCGGACACCGAGTCGCGTGCGGTCAGCACCAGGATGGGGAGGTCGTCACCGGCGGAGCGGAGTCGGCGGCACACCTCGAGCCCGTCGAGCCTGGGCATCATGACGTCCAGGATCGCCACGTCGGGCCGGTCGGCCAGGATCTTCTCGAGTGCCTCGATGCCGTCGCCCGCGGTCTCGACGCTGTAGCCGTTGAAGGTGAGCGACCGTCGCAACGACTCCCGGACGGCCCGATCGTCATCGACCACGAGGATGCGCATGGCTACAGTCTTATCCACCCCGGCTGAGATCCGGCTGAGCAACGCCGAAACCCACCCGTTCAAGTGACGGAGTCGGCGTTCACCTGCGGTTCCGGCGGCCTTTCACATCGGGGACCGAGTTCTGTGAGGTCAAGTTGATGGATGCGTAACGCCGGGCTTCGGGTCGCGAAACATCGACCTCCGACGCTGGAACCCGTGACCCTGTCTGCCCCGACTCGATCTGTCGTGTCCCGATCGGTGATGTCGCTGTGCGCCTATTGCGGTGTCGGTTGCGGCATGGAGATGAAGCTCGACGACGATTCCGACCGCGTCACCAAGACGATCGGCCGGCCCGATCATCCGACGAACTTCGGGCGACTGTGCACCAAGGGGTCCACCACCGCGGACATGCTCGCCGCCGGCGGGCGCCTGTCGACCGCGCTGGTCCGAGACGATCGGGGCGGCCAGCTCCGGCCCGCCGAACTCGACGCCGTCGTCACCGACACCGCGCGACGCCTGCGCGACATCGTCGACGAGCACGGGCCCGACGCGGTGGCCCTGTATGTGTCGGGCCAGATGTCTCTGGAGGCGCAGTACCTGGCGAACAAGCTGGCCAAGGGATTCCTGCGCACCAACCAGATCGAGTCGAACTCGCGACTGTGCATGGCGAGCGCCGGGACCGGATACAAACTGTCGCTCGGCTCCGACGGGCCGCCCGGGTCGTATCAGGACTTCGACCACGCCGACGTCTTCCTGGTCATCGGCGCCAACATGGCCGACTGTCACCCGATCCTGTTCCTGCGCATGATGGACCGGGTCAAGGCCGGGGCGAAGCTGATCGTCGTCGATCCTCGACGCACGGCGACGGCCGACAAGGCGGACCTGTTCCTGCAGATCCGATCCGGGACCGACCTCGCCTTCCTCAACGGCCTGCTGCACCTGCTCATCGAGAACGGCCACACCGACACCGAGTTCATCGAGTCGTTCACCGACGGCTTCGACCAGATCCCCGACTTCGCCGCCCAGTACCCGCCGGATGTCGTCGAATCGATCACCGGGATCGCGGCGTCGGACCTGCGGGCCGCGGCCGAGCTCATCGGCAACGCAGCCAACTGGATGAGTTGCTGGACGATGGGCCTCAACCAGTCCACCCACGGGACCTGGAACACCAACGCGCTCGTCAACCTCCACCTCGCCACCGGCGCGATCTGCCGGCTCGGCAGCGGACCGTTCTCACTGACCGGACAGCCGAACGCCATGGGCGGACGCGAGATGGGTTACATGGGCCCGGGACTGCCCGGCCAGCGCGCTGTCGTGTCCGCGGCGGACCGTGAGTTCGTGGAGGGTGTCTGGGGTGTTCCGGCCGGGACCCTGCGCACCGACGTGGGCGGCGGCACCATCGACATGTTCCGTCGGATGGCCGACGGCGAGATCAAGGCATGCTGGATCATCTGCACCAATCCCGTTGCCTCGGTGGCGAATCGCAAGACCGTCATCGAGGGACTCGAACGCGCCGAGCTCGTGATCACCCAGGACACCTTCGTCGACACCGAGACCAACCAGTACGCCGACGTGGTGCTGCCCGCGACGCTGTGGTCGGAGTCGACCGGTGTGATGGTCAACTCCGAACGCAACCTCACCCTGTTCGAACCCGCGCTCGACGCCCCCGGACAGGCGATCCCGGACTGGCAGCTCATCGCGCGCATCGCCGCCGAGATGGGGTACGCCAACGCCTTCGACTATGCGAGCGCCGAGGAGGTGTTCGAGGAGATCAAACGGTTCGCGAACCCGAACACCGGCTACGACTTGCGCGGGGTGACCTACGACCGGCTCCGCCGCACGCCGATGCAATGGCCGTGCCCGCCGGCCGAAGAGGGCGAGCCCGATCCGGCGGACACCGGTGCCCGCAACCCGATCCGGTATCTCAACGACGGTCGCAGTCAGACGCTCCACCGCCTTGACGACGGGTCAACGCCGCGCCTCGCGTTCGCCACCCCCAGCCGCCGCGCCCAGTTCTTCGCCCGTCCCCACCTCGACCCGGCCGAGATGCCCGACGACGACTACCCCTTCCTGCTGAACACGGGCCGGTTGCCCCACCAGTGGCACACCATGACCAAGACCGGCCGGGTGGCCAAGCTCAACAAACTCAACCCGGAGCCCTTCGTCGAGATACACCCCGACGATGCCGACCGGTTGGGCATCACCGCGGCGGACAAGGTCGAGGTGGCCTCCCGTCGCGGCCGGGCGGTGTTGCCCGCGCGGATCTCCGACCGCGTGCGACCCGGCAACTGCTTCGTACCGTTCCACTGGAACGACGTCTTCGGCGAACACCTGGCGATCAATGCCGTCACCTCTGACGCGGTGGATCCGTTGTCGCAGCAACCGGAGCTGAAAGTGTGTGCGGTGACCCTGATCCGGGTGCCCGGCTCGCGCGGTGACGTCGACGATGCGCCGGTCGTCGCCGCGGGTTCGACGAAACTCGGTGTCGCATTAGGGGTCTCCGGTGTCGAGGCACCCGCGATGACCCCTGCCGAGCGCCTCTACCTGGCCGGCCTCGTGGCCGGCGTGGGCGATTCGCCCGTGGGCAGTCCGGTGCTCCCGGCCGATGCGCCGCTGGGTGCCGAGCTCCGCAACTGGGTGTCGGGTGTTCTCGCCGGCATGTACTCCCGCGCGGCCGCCGCACCCGATCCCGCTGTCCCCCAGTCGAACTCAACGTCGTCGGAACCAGACACCGACACGGTGACGGTGCTCTGGGCCTCGCAGATGGGCAACGCCGAGGAGCTCGCCGCAGAAGCAGCCGAGCGCGTCAAGGCCAGCGGCCTCCGGGTCGACGCGCGGTCGATGGACGATGTCGAGGTCGGCGAACTGAAGGGCACGGCCCTGTTCGTCACCTCGACCACCGGGGACGGCGATCCGCCGGACAACGGCACGTCGTTCTGGGACGCGCTGAACTCCGAGGACGCACCCGACCTGTCCGGTGTCGACTACGCGGTGCTGGCGCTCGGCGACTCCAACTACGACGACTTCTGCGGCCACGGACGCAAACTCGACACCCGCATCGGTGAACTGGGTGGCCGTCGCCTGCTCGAGCGCGTCGACTGCGAACCCGACTTCGAGGAGACGGCGGGCGGCTGGCTGACCGAGGTCATCCGGGCGATCAGCATGTCGAACCGGGCACCCACCTCGGGGGTGACCGGCGACCGGGTGACCGTGGTCAGTGAACCGGCCGACTCCGCGGCGGCACCCTCGGTACGTTCCGCGCCGGCCTATTCGCGGAAGAAGCCGCTGCTCACCTCGCTCGTGCGGAACGTCAAGCTCAACTCCGAGGGGTCCGGTAAGGACGTGCGCAACTTCGGGTTCCACCTGCCCGCCGGCACGATGTCGTACCAGGCCGGGGACGCGCTGGGGGTCTGGCCGCGCAACGACCCGACGCTCGTCGAGGAGTTCCTCGACCGCACCGGCCTCGACGCCGACGCGTCGGTGACCGTGGGCGGCGATGAGGTCGCGTTGCACATCGCCCTGCGCGACCGCATCGAATTCGCTCGTGTGACATCGGATCTCATTCGTTTCGTCGCCGACCGTACCGGTTCCGCCGATCTCAGGACGCTCATCGCACCGGGGAACAAACAGCAGTTCAACGACTGGGCATGGGGGCGACAGTCGGTCGACGTGCTGGCCGATCATCCCGTCACCGCCGACGCCTCGGAGTGGATGCAGGTCCTCAAACCGATGGTCCCCCGGTCGTATTCGATCTCATCGAGTCCCCTGGAGAGTCCTGACGAGATCCAACTGACGGTGTCGGCCGTGCGCTACAACCTGTTCGGCACGCCGCGCGGTGGTGTCTGCTCGACCTTCCTGGCCGACCGCGCCGACGACGAGATCGGCGTGTTCGTCACCTCCACGAGCCACTTCCGGCCGCCGGCCGATCCCGACACCCCGATGATCATGATCGGCCCCGGCACCGGCATCGCCCCGTTCCGCGGTTTCCTTCGCGAACGCGAGGCCCTGGGGCACACCGGGAAGAACTGGCTGTTCTTCGGCGAGCAGTACTCGGCGACCGATTTCTACTATCGCGACGAGTTGACGACCATGCTCGGCGACGGACTGCTCACCCGCCTCGACGTCGCGTTCTCGCGCGATCAGGATCACAAGATCTACGTCCAGGACCGGATGCGCGAACACGGTGAAGAGCTCTACCAGTGGCTGCACGACGGCGCTCACGTCTACGTCTGCGGCGACGCGACGCGGATGGCCAAGGACGTCGACGCGACACTGAAAGGCATTGTCGCGCAGTACGGCCGCCGCTCCCCCGCGAGCGCGGAGTCCTACGTCAAGGCACTCGCAGCCGACAAACGCTATGTGCGGGACGTGTACTGAGCGCGGGTACGTGAACCAACACCCGCCCCGCTCCTTGAGGAGCCCCTTATGCTCCCTGAGGTGCGACGCTTCCCTATGCTCCCTGAGGTGCGAGGAGCGCAAGCGACGAGCCACGAAGGGCACCGCAAGTCGGAGTAAACAGGCGACGCGAGCTGCCGCGAACTCTCCACAGGCAAGGGTACATACGTTCTACGGGCTGGCAGAATCCTCGACGATACTGCGATGGCATGGGTATACATCCTCGAGTGCGCGGACGGGAAGTACTACGTCGGAAGCACGCGCGACCTCGACAATCGGTTACGCCAACACAGCTCGGCGCAGGTTGGTTTCACTGCTCACCGCCAGCCGGTGAGGCTGGCGTGGTCGGTTGAACTGTCACTGGACGACGCCTACGCGATCGAGCGACGAATTCACGGCTGGTCTCGTGCGAAGAAGAAGGCACTGATCGACGGCGATATCGATCTACTTCGCGCCCGGGCAGGGCGCAGGGGCGGTCGCCCACGCTGACATTGACACGAGGCTTTGTGAACAGTTGTGCAGGAGAGAGCTCCCCGTGCCGTCACCAGCCCTTCGAGGCTCGTCGCTGTCGCTCCTCACACCTCCGGGTCTCCGGGCTGACGGACGTCGTGGGCCACGAAAGACCACTCCTGGGCGACCGAACTCATGCTCCCTGAGGTGCGAGCGAAGCGAGCCACGAAGGGCTCCGCAACGCCTCTCACCAGGCCCTTCGTGGCTCGTCGCTATCGCTCCTCACACCTCAGGGAGCATTGGTTTGTCACTAACGCCCGCAGGAGCACCCAACCAGACGACGATGTCCCCGTCCCGGTCCTCGACGCGGTAGACGCCGATGGAGTCGATACCGTCCGAGGTGCATCGGCCATCGGCCAGTTCGAAGGCGTACTGGTGCAACGGACAGACGACCTTGCCCAGATCGAACTGACCGTCGGCGAGCGGTCCCCCGCGATGCGGGCAGACGGCGTCGGTGGCGCGCAGGGTCCCGTCGGTCAGGCGGAATACCGCGATCTGCCTGTCTTGCATCGCATATGCTCGACTCTCGCCGACCTGCAGGTCGTCCAGTTGCCCCACGACGACGCCGGCGTCCGCCGACACACTGGTCATCGGACCGGCACCCGGGGCAGCGGCAGCAGCGGAAGCGCCGAGGTGAACTGCGCGGGCGATTTGGGTTCGGCGCGGTCCAGCCAGGGATCGACGTAGGCCTCGACCGCGGCGTCGATCCCCTCCTGCAACCCGGCGACCAGTCCGTCGCGGTCGTCGACGATGATCGCGCGGAGTTCCTCGATGCCGATGCGCGGTACGAACGCGTACGTCCGCTCCAGCCACTTGCCCTGCTCGCGGTAGTACTGAATGAAAATGCCGCACAACCGGATCACCTCGTCGGCCGAATCCACGGTGGCCAGCAGGTCGCCCTTGCGGATGTGCGCGCCGGCGGCGCCACCGACGTAGATCTCCCACTTGCCGTCACCGATCGCGACCACGCCGAAGTCCTTGCACAGCGCCTCCGCGCAGTTGCGCGGACACCCGGTCACCGCGAGCTTGAGCTTCGCCGGCGACTCCAGACCCTGGTAGCGCGTCTCGATGTCGATGCCGAGCTGCGTCGAGTCGCCGAGACCGAATCGGCAATAGTCGGTGCCGACACAGGTTTTGACCGTCCGGAAGCTCTTGCCGTACGCGTACCCCGACGGCATGCCGAGATCTTCCCAGACCTTCGGCAAGTCTTCCTTCTTCACGCCGAGCAGATCGAGTCGCTGCCCACCGGTCGCCTTGATCATCGGGATCGAGTACTTCTCCGCGACGTCGGCGATCTTGCGCAACTGCTCGGGTGAGGTCACCCCGCCCTTCATCTGCGGCACCACCGAGAAGGTGCCGTCACGCTGGATGTTCGCATGCACTCGGTCATTGACGAACAGTGCACCGGGTTCGCGCTTCCACGCCGAACCCCAGATGATCCGTAACAGTGAGGCGAGCGGCATCTTCGCCGTCGCGTCCTCGCCGTCGGGCGCGAGTTTGTCGAACACCTCGCTGACCGACCGCAGGTCCTGCCGTCGGATGGCGTCTATCAGTTCGGGTTTCGTCAGTGGGATGGCCGGGACGTACCAATCGGCGGACGCGTCGGCGGTGAGCTCGTCCCCCGCTGCGAGTTCGACGATGTCGGCGACGAGCCCCTTGCAGGAACCACATCCCTTGCCGGCGCGGGTCTTCGCGCACACCTCGCCGACGCTCGTGCATCCCGATGCCACGCAGGCCACGATGTCGCCCTTGGTGACCCCGTTGCAGTTGCACACCTGCACGTCGTCGGCGAGCTCGGCCGCCCCGGTCTCGGCGCTGGGGGTGCCCAGGTCGAACAGCATCGAGATGCGTTCGTCGGGAAGCGGTACCTTGTCGTCGAAGGCCTGCGTGAGGAAGTTGACCTTCGAGATGTCGCCCAGCAGCATCGCTCCGATGAGCTTGTTGTCACGGACCACGACGCTCTTGTAGACGCCGTTGCGTGGTTCGTAGAACTGGACGAATTCGTCGTCCTCGCGTTCCGGTCCCTTGACCCCCATGGCCGCGACGTCGACACCGGCGACCTTCAACTTGGTGGTCAGTCGCGAACCATGGTATTCGGCAGCCGGATTCGCGCCGGTGAGGACGTCGGCGAGCACGACTGCCTGCTCCCACAGCGGTGCGACGAGACCGTACACCTCACTGCGGTGCTGCGCGCACTCCCCGACCGCGTAGATGAAGGCCTCGTCCTCGCAACGCATCTGGTCGTCGACGACGATGCCGCGCTCGACGACCAGACCTGCGCCGCGGGCGATCTCGACGTTGGGACGAATGCCGGCCGTCACCACGATCATGTCGGCGGGCAGCGAATCGCCGTCGGTGAAACCGACTCCCGCGACGGTCCCGTCGTCGTTGCGCAACACCGCCGTCGTCCGCTTGCCGGTGTGGACACCGACCCCCAGCGCCTCGATCTGGTTGCGCAGCACCTTGCCGCCGCGCTCGTCGAGTTGCTGGTTCATCAGGTGCCCGGGCGAGTGCACGACGTCGACGGCCACACCCTGGGTTTGCAGTCCGTAGGCGGCTTCGAGTCCGAGCAACCCGCCGCCGATCACCACCGCGCGCACGTTGTCGCGAGACTCGGCCATCTGCAGCATGCCGTTCGTGTCCTCGATGGTGCGGAAGCCGAACACGCCGCGTGCGAGCCTGCCGTCGGGCTCGCGGAGTCCGTCCATGTTGGGGAAGAAGGTGTGGGACCCGGTCGCGATGATCAGCACGTCGAACTCGATGATCCGTCCGCTCGCGCAGGTCACCGTCTTGGCGAACCGGTCGATCGACTCGGCGCGATCACCGGAGTGGAGCGTGACGTCGTTCTCCCGGTACCACGCCATCGGGTTGAGCATCAGGTCGTCGTCGTCGACCGCGGTCTCCCCGGCCAGCACATGGCTGAGCATGATCCGGTTGTAGTTCCCGTACGGCTCGTCGCCGATCATGGTGATGGCGAACTGTTCCCGGCCGCCGCGGGAGATGATCTCCTCCACGGTGCGCGCGCCGGCCATGCCGTTGCCGACCACGACCAGCCGACGCGTGGGAACCGGTGGCGTCAGGTGCTCGTCGCCCATCAGAAGATGACCATCCCGAAGTCGACGACGACCTCACCGCTCGTGCCCTCCGGCGCGGCGAGGAGGAGCTCCAGCGTGGCGTCGGGTTCCACGTCTTCGACGACCCGCAACGGCACGTTGACCGACGACCTCGCGCCCATCGGGAACATCCGCATCGGCGTGCCGTCGCGAACCAGGGTCACGCAGATGAGTTCGTCGGAGCTGTTGCCGCCGCGAAAGTACAACGGCTGAGCCGTCATCCCGGGCGGGACGACGAAGGTCAGCGACGCATCGATCGGCCCCGGCTTCGACAGGCCCGACCCGGAGAACGCGTAGACACCCTGCAGGAATTGTGGAGTGCTCGACATGCCGCCACTATCCGCGAGGCGCATGAAATGCGACTTGCCTCGGTGTTACGGCGACGTTGTCTGGTTCTCACCGGCCCGGCCCGCCCGCGAGAGCGCCAGCGGGCGCGCGCGACGCCGCTACCGCGACCCCAGCGCACGCTCCCGGGCGAGGAAGAAGAACGGGATCGCGGTGGCGATGCCGACGCCGAAGGTCAGCACGACCGACGCCAGCCACCACGGCAGGATGCGCAGGCGGCGGGCCTCCGCGAGCGCCCACACGTGGAAGCCGATGACGACGAACGTCAGATCGACCATCGCGAACCGTCCGGGCGTCGTCTTCAGGATGTCCCCCACGAAGAAGTCCTTGACCGACCCCGGCCCGTTCTGTCGTACGTAGGGGATCGCGATGGCGTTCTGCGTGACCAGCGCGGACAGGGAGACGACGAACAACGATCGCTCTCGCCACTTCTGGTCGGAATCGGTGGTCATCAGGCCCTCCTCGACGTGTCGGAACCTCGATGGTGGCACGGCAGAGCGGCACCCCGGCCCGAAACCGGAGCGGTGGCCGTCAGGTCCGACGCCATCCCGCGGCGCCCACCATCTCGGCGACCTGGGTGAACTTCACACGGGGCCGGCCCTGTTCGAGGCCGCGACGCCGTTCGCGACGGTCGATGGCCCGCATCCCGCGGTAGCCGATCACCGTCCGGACGCGTGTGCGCACCAACGCACCGAAGGCTCCGGGCGCGCGTTCGGTCCGGGGCAGCCGGCCCGCCGCGGCGTCGGCGATGAAGTCCTCGACAGTCCGCGTCGCACACATCTTGTTGGCGCCGATGCCTCCGCTGGGTCCGCGCTTGGCCCAGCCGAGCACATATCCGCCCGGCACGATCGCACCTATCTCGTCGACGAGGCGACCGTCGACGTTGCTGAAGACGCCGCGCACGTCGTCGAACGTGAGGCCGGGGATCGGGGTGGAGCGATAGCCGATCGAGCGCACCACGAGGTCGGTGGCGACGTGGTGGCGCCCCTCCCCCGTGCGCACCGTGATCGACTCGACCTGCGAATCACCGGTGATCTCTTCGGGACTGCTGTGGAACAGGAACACGATCCGACGGCGCTTCGGGTCGGCGGGTTGACGGAACCGGGCGAGATCGGCACCTTCGGCGTCCTCGATCACCTCGACGTCGACACCCGGGATCTCCGACAGCGCACGGTATTCGGCCGCGGTGTAGGCCGCGGACGCCTGGTCACGACGGCCCAGCAGCACCACTTCGTGTACGTTCTGCTCGGCGAGCAGCTCGAGCGCCCGGTCGGCGATGTCGGTGGTGGCCAACAAGTCCGGCGGGGACACGAGGATTCGCGCAACATCGAGGGCCACGTTGCCCGTACCGACCACAACCGCACGACCCGTCGCCGGGTCGTCGGCGGTTCCGCGGCGCAGCGGTGGCCCGGCATCGACACCGGGCACGCCGTTGTACCAGGCGACGAGATCGGTGGCCGACGTCGAACCCGGAAGGTCCTCACCCGGGATACCCAGGCGCCGTGACTCACTGGCACCGACCGCGTAGAACACCGCGTCGAAATGCTCCGCGAGTTCGGCCGGGGTGATCTGGTCGGCGCCGTCCCCGATGGTCACGTTGGTCAGCATCGTGACGCGCGGGTCGCGGTAAAGCAGGTCGAACCCGCGGAGCACGCCCTTGGTGCCCGGGTGGTCCGGGGCGACACCGGCGCGCACGAGCCCACCGGGAGTGGGGAGTTTGTCGATGACGGTGACCTGCGCCTCGGTGCGGTCGAGCAGTGTGCGCAGGGCGTACCCGCCGGAGGGACCCGTCCCGACCAGCGCGACCCGAAGTCCCGCAGGCAGTTTCGGCACCTCGGGATAGGTGATCGACGACGCGGAGTCGTCACCGATGGGCGCCCAGCCCGAGCGAACCTCCGGGTTGGTCTTGTAGTAGTCCGCGTTGATGTCGATGAAGACCTTGTCCCGGGTGCCGAGTTTGTCCGCCGGGTAGATGGCGTCGACGGGGCAGGCATCGGCGCATGCGCCGCAATCGATGCACGCCTCGGGGTCGATGTGCAGGATGTCGGAGCTGCCGAAGCCGCGCTCCTCCGGTGTCGGATGGATGCAGTTGACCGGGCACACGGCGACGCATGCTGCGTCACTGCAACACGATTGGGTGATGACGAACATCAGAGCATGTGCGCTTTCCGGTAGTACCGCATGGCGGGCTTGGTCAGGAGTCCGACCTCGTCGAGGAACTCCATGAGGTGCGCGCAGCTGCTGCGGATCATCGAGTGGAAGTGCGAGTTGGTGCGCATCTCCCGAACCGCGCGGTCGACGTCGAGCCCGGCGTCGGCAAAGGCCTTGGGCTGCACCAGACTCGTCACGATGAAGTAGGCGCCGACGGCGACCGCGAACGCACTGAACTGGCGGCGCGCCCAGCTGACGCCCTCCAGGGAGTCACGCACCTCTTCGCGCGCGAACTTCATGTGGCGCGATTCCTCGAGCACATGGATCTCGTTGACCGTGCGGATGAAGTCGAGCACGCGGTCGTCGCGCATGCAGCCGCGCTGGAAGACGTCCAGGACCTCTTCGGCGACCAGGATGCCGGCGTAGGCGACCTCGTTCTTCGCGGTCTGCATGAAGATCTTGCCGAGGCGCGAGACCTTCTTCGACGGATGGTAGGAGGCGCCGACCATCTTCTCCGACGCCTTGGCGAACATCAGCGAGTGCCGGCACTCGTCGGCGACCTCGGTGAGCGCGAACTGGAATTCCGAACCGTGGTAGTCGCCGAGGTACTGGTCACGGATGACCATCTCCTGCAGGATCATCTCGAACCAGATCCCGATGTTCATGATCGAGGCGAACTCGTGGCGGGTCACCGAGATCCGCTGTTCCTCGGTGAGCTCGTCCCAGTACGCGGTCCCGTACAGCGACGACCATTCCGGACTGCACCCGTACTCGGTGGGGTCCATCGGCTTCGACCAGTCGATCTCGGTCATCGCGTTGCGCGACAGCCGGGCGGCCGACGCCAACAGCCGTGCCGAGACCTCTTCGGTGCCCTGGTCCCGGAGACTGATGACATTCTCGGATCGTTCCATCGCGGCGGTCATGGAGAACTCGCTTCCCGGTCGTCGATCGTGACAATGATCGATGTAATGACAATGCGTGTTGTCAAGATAGCACCGCCGCGTGACCGAGTAAACGAATCGACGAATATACTCACCGGTAAGTTCAGCGCCGAAGATCGTCCTCGCAGGTCAGCGGCGTCGAAGCCGTCCGTTCAGTTGCAAGGAGTTCTCCATGCCCTCCATCTTCATCACCGGCGGCGCTGCCGGAATCGGTCTCGCCACCGCGGAGCGTTTCGGCCGCGACGGGTGGACAGTCGGCGTCTACGACGTCGATGCCGACGCGCTGGCGAAGGTGAAGGCCGACCATCCCGACTTCATCACCGGCACCCTCGACGTCCGCGAGCCGGAGCAGTGGGCCGAAGCCCTCGCCGAGTTCACCTCGTACACCGGCGGCACACTCGACGTCCTCGACAACAATGCCGGCATCCTCCACGAGGGACAGATCGACCACATCACCCCGGATCAGATCAAGCGGCAGATCGACATCGACGCCCTCGGCGTCGCGCTCGGTGCCCAGGCCGCATACCCGTACCTAGAGAAGACGCCGGGCGCGCACCTGGTGAACATCGGATCGGCGTCGGCGATCTACGGCCAGCCCGGCATCGCGGTCTACTCGGCGACCAAGTTCTTCGTCGCGGGCCTGACCGAGGCGCTCGAACTGGAATGGGAGCACGACGACATCCGCGTCGTCAGCATCTGGCCCCTGTGGGCGAAGACCGCCCTCGCCACCGGCGGCGCGAAGTCGACCAAGACCCTGGGCATCCGGATCACTCCCGAGCAGGTCGCCGAGAAGATCTGGGAGTCGGTGCACCCGACCCGTCAGGACAAACTGCTGCACCGCACCAGCTACTCCGTCGGCGCGCAGACCCTGTTCCTGCAGAACGCCGCCAAGTTCATCCCGAACTTCCTGAACCGCGCGGTCAACAAGTACATCGCGCAGTAGTCCACCACCACTCGCAGACCCACCCCTTTTCCGTAGACCCACCACGCTCGAACCGGGTGGGTTTACGGAAAACGGGTGGGTTTGTCGGAACGTGGGTCCGGACGGCGCATTCGTGCGTCTGATTCGTATGGACCTACCCACCGACCCACATGGCCTGGTTCTCCGCAAAGAAACCGCAGGCACCCACATCAGCGATGAACAGTTGCAGCACTTGGTCGGCAACAAGACCCTCGTGCGGCTCTGGCCGGGCGCGTTGGCCGACTTCAGCGCGGTCAGCGAACTCCAGGCAGTCGAGAAGCACCGCTTGACCGTCATTGCTGCGGCAAGGGCCGGACGACCCGGTCGGATCTTCAGTCACACTTCGTCAGCTGCCACGCACAGGTTGCCGATGCTGTGGCCCGACCTGTCGCAGGTCCATGTGACGTCGCCGAAAGTCGGAAAACGGGCCAAGCACATCGTCAGACATCAGGCCACCGTCAAGCCGCAGGACATCGACGTCATAGACGGGGTCACGGTGACATCCATCGAGCGCACGGCATGTGATGTCGCCCGACTGGGAACCAACCGGCAGGCCCTCGCGGTGCTCGACGCCGCGCTTCGACGTGACGCCGATCCGGACCGGATGAGACAGATCCTCGACTCGTGCCGAGGATTCAAGGGGGTCGAGATGCTCCGCCGCGCGCTGGCACACGCGAACGCATCGTCGGAGAGCATCGGCGAATCCCTCAGTCGCGCAGTCATGCTCGAGTTCCCCAACCTGCCGATACCACGACAGCAGGTCAAGATCTTCGACGACCACGGCGTGTTCATCGCTCGCGTCGACTTCCTGCTGGCGAACAGGGTGATAGGCGAATTCGACGGCATGATCAAGTACAGCGGCGGCCTCGGCGACGAGCCCGCGTGGCAGACGGTGGTCGAAGAGAAGGCGCGTGAGGACAGGCTGCGCGCGCAGGGGTACACCGTCGTGCGGTGGACATGGCCGGACCTCGCCGACAAGGCGCGCTTCTACGCGCAGATCAAGAAGGCGCTTCGACTCGGCGGCGTCGAGTGACTCGCAAACCCACCCCTCTTCCGTAGATCCGCCGCGCTCGGACCGGGTGGGTTCACGGAGAAAGGGTGGGTTTGCGGCAAGGTCAGCGTCGTGCGGTCGGGAGCCGCAGCGCGAACCGAAGGCTCACTAGGCGCAGCGCGGTCGCGAGGACAGATCCGACGACGAGCCAGATCCAGTGCGCCACCGAGGTGTACGTCGCGCCGATCGCGACGATGGCGGCACCGAGTACCGCGGGTACGGCGTAGAGGTCGGCGGGTGTGAGGAGGAGCGGGATCTCGTTCGAGATCATGTCGCGGAGCACGCCGCCACCCACCGCGGTGAGGAGCCCGACGGTCGTCGCGGCGAACGGGCTCGCCCCGACGTCGAGGGCGATGCTCGCACCCGTGGCCGCGAAGAGCCCCATCCCGAATGCGTCGAGCACGAGTATCGACCGGTGCAGTGCCGTGAAGGCGGGATGGAAGAAGAAGACGACGAGGCCGGCGACCGTCGCGGTGACGATGGGACCCCACCCGCTGATCGACGCGGGCGGGGTGATCCCCAGCAGGACGTCGCGTAGTACGCCGCCGCCGACCCCGGTGAGCACGCCGACGGTGATGATCCCCCACATGTCGAAGTCCTTGCGGACCCCGAGCATCGCCCCCGACGCAGCGAACACCGCGATACCCGCGAAGTTGAGCACGTCGAGCACCACGAGATCACCTCGCTATCCAGGGAAAGGCCGGTCGGTCAGCACGCGAATGACCGCCCCGGGCGAACCAGGGGCGGTCATCGGTATGACAGTGCGGCGCCGGTCCGGCGACCGAACGAGGCTAGCGACGATCCAGGTCGATGAGACCGGCGCGAGCCGCCTTGACCAGGCGACGCGGAATCCGCACGGGGACGCCGTTCACCTTCTCTTCTTGCAGTGCGGGGTTTTCCGCCTTCCACTGCGAACGACGGCTACGGGTGTTCGCCCGCGACATCCGGCGCTTCGGTACAGCCATGGTTGAGCCCTTCTCCTACTGTGGTCTGCGTGGCCGGTGGTGACGCCTGGCATCACTGGATCGGCCCCATCAGTGCACCCCTCGACCCGGCGCGGCCGCGGCACACAACCCGACCAGACTACCTGGCGAGGACGCCCGATTCCAAAATGGCCGATCCGCACGCGCCCGGGGTCGCCTACTTCAGAGGTAGCCCCACGGCGATCGGAGGTCGGTCAACGCGATGGCCACCCAGTATGCAACCCACACGACGATGATGAACGCCCCGATGATGACCGCGGTGAGCGCCACCCCATCACCGGTCTGCCTGCCACCCGACGCCGCGATCTGTCTCCGCGCGACGATGCCGAGCACCAGCCCGACGAGGCCGCCGACCCCGACGCACAGGAGACCCAGCAGGGAGGCCACCAGGGCGGCCACGGCCAGCTTGTTGGTCGACGGGCCGTCGGCGTCGACGGGCCGGCCGCCTTCGGGGCGGGAGTCGGCGGAGGCCGATTCCGCGGATCGGGGATCACCGGGCGCGGCGAACGGTTGCCCGGACCGACCCGGGGGCGGACCCTGCGGGGGCTGACCGTACCCCGGCGGGGGGCCGTATCCCGGCCGGCCGGGGCCGGGTTGCCCCTGACCCGGCGGTCCGTAACCCTGCGGCTGTCCGTAGCCCTGCTGTCCGTAACCCTGCTGTCCGTATCCCTGCTGCTGACCGAATCCCGGCCGGGGAGGTGGTGGGGCTTGTCCCGGTGGCGGTCCCGCCGGGGACCGCGTCGAGATCACGCGCGTGGCGTCGTAACCGGACGGGGCCGGGCCACCCGAACCCGGGCCCCCGGGGCCACTGGGCGCGGGTGGCGGCGGAACCGGCTGTGCAGCGGACGGATCCGACGGTCCACCGGTGCGGATGACCCGGGTGACACCGTCGGCCGGACTGTGCGACTCGGGAATCTCCGTGTCATCCGGTCCGGCCCCGGGGGTCGAGGTCACCGGCACCGAGTCCTGCACCTCGTCGGGGACCGCCGCCTTCTGGGTCGGTTCCCACGGCGACGGGTCGGTTGCCGAGGTGTCCGAAGGTGGGCCGGACGTTGGGGATTGCGGTGCCTGGGCCGGATCCGTCGGATCGCTACCCCCGGTCGGAGTGGTCATCGGATGCCTTTCACAAGCTGTGCCGCAGCGGGACAACGCGGGGAGATGCGTGCACGACCAACCGGCCGTGCATCACGCACAGCTTAGTGAGAAAGGGCTCCGAACTGGGCCGGAGTCGATGAACACGACCCCGGATCGGCCCGAAATTCGTTCAGTAGTAGTAGGTGGAGGAGCTCGTGTCGCCGGCGACGATCAGGACGATGAACAGAACGGTCCACACCACGCCACCGACGATGGCGAGCGCGCCGGTGATGATCCCGGCCAGGCCCATCCCCGAACCACTCTGCGTGCCACCGGACTGTTCGATGTCCCGTCGCGCCATGAACCCCAGCACGACGGCCGCGATGCCGACCGGTATCGACAGGAAGAACGAGAAGAACAAGCAGGCGATCAGCGAGACGACACCGACGATGCCACAGATGAGGGCCGCGATCGCCTTGCCGTTGGTCTTCTGCGGCGGCGCGTATCCGTAACCGCCGCCGTAGGGTGCCGCGCTGTAGGGGTTCTGCGACCCGTACGCGCCGCCGTACGCCGGCGCCTGGTACGGATCGTTGACCTGACCGTAGGACCCACCCGGCGGCTGTGCGTAGGGATCCTGGCTCGGCGTCCCGTAGCCCTGGTTGCCGGTCGGCGATCCGTACGGACTCTGCCCGTACTGCTCCTGACCGTAAGGGTTCTGACCGTAGGCGTTCTGGCCATAGGGGTCCGACGACGGACCCGGCTGGTAGGTCTGGCCGTATTCGGTCGGCGCGTACTCCGGTGCGGGACCCTGGCCCTGGTCACCCTTGGAGAGGTTGGGACCCGAGTTGCCCGAGGACCCCGAGCTCGGAACCGTACCCCAGTCGTCCTGGCCCTGGCCCGAGCCCTGTCCCGGTGGATAACTCACGCACAACCCCCATGTAGATCCGACACGATGTGTTCACCAGCCTAACGATTAGACTCAACCGGTGTCTGGCGTCATCTCCGGCTTCACGGTGATCATCATTGTAGTCGGGGTGGGATATCTCCTCGGGCGCACGCGTGTCATCGGCGACCACGCCCACGAAGTCCTTTCCCGCCTGGTGTTCTTCGTCTTCACACCGGCGCTGCTGTTCCATTCCATGGTCACCTCCGATCTGTCGGTCGTCTTCTCCTCGACGCTGGTGATCGCGGGCGGCAGCGCGTTTCTGATCGGTGCGGTGTACGTCGTCGTCGCCAAACTGTGGTTTCGACGCGCGGTTCCCGAACTCGTGATCGGCGGCCTGTCGTCGTCGTATGTCAACAGCGTCAATCTGGGTCTTCCGATCGCGATCTTCGTTCTCGACGACGCGTCGTTCATCGCGCCGCTGCTGCTGTTCCAGATCCTGATCTACTCACCGATCGCATTGCTCGCGCTGGATCTCACCGCGCTGGACCGGGATTCGGGGCGATCGCTGCTGCGGGACTCGCTCGTCGCGCCGATCACCAATCCGATCGTCGTCGGCGGACTCGCCGGTCTGTCGGTCTCGCTGATCGGTTGGACCCCGCCCGCGGCCGTGATGTCCCCGCTGAAGATGCTCGGTGACGCCTCCGTGCCGGCGGCGCTGCTGGCATTCGGCTTGTCGCTCACCGGCGTCGCGGTGTTCAAGAAGGGTGCGAGCCCCCGCCGCGACATCGCACTGGCAAGCGTGCTGAAGATGATCGTCATGCCGCTGGCCGTCTACGCCATCGCCCGTTGGGGATTCGGGCAGACCGGCGAGGCGTTGTTCGCGCAGGTGGTCATCGCGGCGTTGCCGACCGCGCAGAATGTCCTGGTGTACGCGACCCGTTACCGGCGCGGCCAGATCCTCGCCCGGGACACGGCACTGATCACGACGCTCACGTCGATACCCACCATCATGATCATCGCCCTGCTGCTCGCCTGAACTTCCTCAGGCGTCGGGCTCGTCCCGGGGCACGTACTTGACGTCGATGCCGCCCATCAGCGCCAGTCCGGTCACCCGTACCACCGGCGCACCGGGCCGGGACGCCTTCTGCGACCGCCCGCTGAATCCGCCCATGATGCCCAGTCCCCCGATCTCGACGGTCACTCCGTCGGGCATCTTGATCTCGACCCCGCCCATGATCGCCACGCACTGGACCGTCAGCACCGGCGCGGTGAACTCCACCTCGCGAAGGTCCAGTTCGACGCCGCCCATGATGGCGGTGGCGGTGAGTTGATCAGCGACCACCGCCGTCCCGGACAGCTCGCTCCCGGACATGATGGCCAACCGGTGGCGGACGGCCGTGTCCGCGCTGCCGCCCGTCACCCGCGGGCCCGGAGACAGGCTGGCCGCAGGCATCGCGACGCCGAGTTGTGCCACCGGGAGGTCGTCGGTCAGGGCGTCGAGGTCACCAAAGGTCTTCGCGAGGACCGCTTTTCCGGCCCGCTCCTCGTACTCGACCGGGGACAGGCTGCCGTGCGCCATGGCGGCGGAGAGGATCTCGTGGACCAGTTCGCGGTCCGCATCCGCGGCGCGGAGTCGGGCACGCCGGTCGTCGGGCATCGGTGAATCGCCGGGTTGGGTCACGTCTGGAAACCCTAGTTGCCCGAGTTCGGCACGACCACCCTGATCTTTCCCCGGAGACGACCCCGAGGAGTCGTCGGGCCGGTACCTCGCATCGACGACCCCTCTGGCCAACTGCCCGACGAAAGACCCGGCCGAGCGGCATAATTCAACGAGTCCGGGCGGGACGGCCGACCGGCGTACATCGGAGGCGAAGATGAGCCAGCCCTACGATCCCGGGCAGCCCGGCGACGGCCGACCGGGACCGACGCCCTCGGGTTACCAGTCGCCGTACGGCCAATCGCATCCCCAGCAGCCGCCCTACCCGGACAGCGGGTACGCGCCGTCGGGCGGCTTCGGACAACCCGCCGCGTACGGCGGGTATCCACCGCCCCCTCCCCCGCGCAAGGACCGCGCCGGGATGCGACGGTGGGGCAAGATCCTGACCCTGCTCGGTGTGCTGATCCTGGTCCTGTCGGTCACCGTCGGGGTGGTCATGGCGATCGCCGGCATCGGGAACGTGGCCGACAAGGCGTTCGAGGTCAACCCCACCGCCGAGCAGTACTACGACGCCGGTGACGAGTTCCAGTTGTTCAGCAGCAGCACGAACGGCGTACCCGCCTGCGAGATCACCGGTCCCGCTGCGCTGGCGTCGGGTACGAACTCGACGACCGAGTTCACCTTCGACGGTTCCGGGGTCGAATCGTTCGATTCGTTCGAGGTCGTGGAATCCGGCACCTACTCGTTCCAGTGCGATTCGCCGGCCGTCGTCGCATCCATCGACGCGTCCGGCATCCTCAGCGGTGTCGGCGGCGTGCTGCTCGCAGTCGTCGGCGGTGGATTCGGCGGCCTGCTCGCACTGGTGGGCATCGTGCTCTGGATCATCGCCGGCCGAAAGCCGAAGACCGTCTGACATCCTCGCGCCGACACATTCGCGCCGACGTCGCCGCGGCGCTCATCGATGGCGCGTCGATCAGCCGCGCCGACGCCCCTTCCGGGCCCGCAGATAGTCGCCGA
The DNA here is from genome assembly GCF_005502615.1 of Gordonia sp. ALPHA1B1. NCBI lineage: Bacteria > Bacillati > Actinomycetota > Actinomycetes > Mycobacteriales > Gordoniaceae > Gordonia > Gordonia sp. ALPHA1B1. Next base: position 144,798 of record NZ_SCOC01000004.1, read on the forward strand.
CCACGGCGGCGCCGAGACCGTCGACGTCCGGCGCCACCACGCGTCCGCCGATCCGGCGGGCGATCTGATCCATGAAGTGGGCCAGCCCGGGATCCTCGCCGAGACGGAAGAACGTGACCTGGGCGCCGATTCGCGCGACATGGTCGAGTTCCCGAACCGTCAGCGCGATGGTCTGCGGGTGCGGCGGATAGAAGAAGAACGGTTCCCCACTCGGATCGAGATGCGCGGTCGGCTCTCCGTCGGTGACCACCAGGACCACCGGCTGCGCATTCGGGAACCGCCGGAGGTGCCGCTGGGCGAGCAACAGTGCGTGATGCAGGTTGGTCCCCTGCTCCATCCGCGGTTGCAGACCGGTGAGCTCGGCGATGTCGATCGACCGCGCATATCTTCCGAACGCGATGAGGTGGAGTTCGTCGCTGCGGAAGCGCGTGGAGATCAGATGATTCAGGGCGATCGCGGTGCGCTTCATCGGCGTCCACCGGCCCTCCATCTCCATCGAGAAGGACGTGTCCACGAGCAGGACCACCGCTGCCTGCGTACGGCTCTCGGTCTCCGAGACCTCGACGTCGCGGACGTCGATACGCACTCCCGATCGCGCCATCTCCGACGTCGCGAGCGACGGTTCGTGTGTTTCGGACACAGTGCGCAGCACCGCATTCGACACGGTCCGGGTGACGTCCCAGGGGTCGGTGTCGCCGAACTCCCACTCCCGGGAAGCGCCGGTCGGCTCGCCGAGCAGTCCGGTCTGGCGGGTCTGGCGATCACCCCGGCGGCCCGACAGCTGCTCGGCGATGTCGCGGAAGATCGACTGACCGAGCTGGCGCATCGCTTTCGGACTCAGCCGGAGCTGACCGTCTGCGGTGCGGTCGAAGAAGCCCTGCTCGGACAGCGCCTTCTCGAGCTCGGCCAGCATTCTCGCGTCGACCGCCGCGTCGTCGCCGAGCTGCCGGGCGAGCGCGTCGAGATCGATGTCGTCCATCTGCGCGCCGGCATACTGCTGTGACAGCTGCTCGGAGAGCGCCTCGAGTTCGGAGATGTCGCGTAGTGCCGCGGCCCCCTCGCCCAGTCCCATCGGCTGGTCGCCGGAGAACGACTGCGCGTCGTCCCAGTCCAGACCCGGTCGAGCCGCCCGGAGCTGCGAATCCATCTGCGCCAGTTGGTTCATGAGGTCCGGCGACCCGAACGCCTGCTGCGCCAGCTGGTCGAGCTCAGCGCGCTGCTCGGGGGTCAGCGAGTTGTAGAACTGCTGGGCCGCCGCCGCGCGCTGGGCGAGGGAATCGATGAGTTCCTCGGTGTTGCGCGGGTTCTCCGGGAAGAACTCACCGTGCTTGGCCATGAACTCGTCGAATGCCTCGGTGGTGTCCTCGCCCCGGTTGTGCGCGGCGAGGAGCTCGTTGAGGTCGCCGAGCATCTCCGAGATTCGTTGCCGATCCTGCTCGTTCGCCCCCTCGAGCGCTTCCTTCATGCCGGCGAAGCGCTGGTCGAGCAATTCCCGGCCGAGCAGGTCCCTGATCTTGTCGTAGTCCTCACGCGCCTGCGGACTGCGCCAGTTGTACTCCGACAGCTCTTCGACGGCCTGGGCGGTCGACGGCGGCAGACTCCCGATCTGCATCTCGGCGAAGCGGGCGTCGTCGTCGAGATCGCGGGCGAGTTGCTTGCGCTCCTCGAGTACCGCACGGTCGAGGAGTTCACGGATCTCGGCGAAGGTGCCGTCGAGGTTGCGCTTCTTCAGCAGTTCCTGCCGGCGACGGTTGATCTGCTCGCGCAACTTGTCGAGTCCGCGCATGTTCGGTGTCCCGCGACGCAGCAGCTCTCGGAGCGCCCGCTGCGGCGACGCGCCGGCCATGACATCGTCGCCGATCGTCTCCAACGCCTCGCGCAGATCGACCGGCGGCGCGAGCGGATCGGGTCCGCCGCTGTACCGCTGGTAGCGCGAACGGTGGAAGCTCTTGCGCGCCATGTGTTCTCCTCGTTTGTCGCGAACCCTTCGTGGCTCGTCGCTAACGCTCCTCGCACCTCAGGGAGCAAAGGCGGTTCCTGCACTCTCGCTCTCGCAGCGAGCCCCTGCCCCCTGAGGTGCAAGCGGAGCGAGCCACGAAGGGCTTAGCCGTAGATGGTCTGCCCGGTCTCGTCGGCCTCCTTGCCGATCCGACGGGCGAGGAAGAGTCCCTCGAGCGCGAGCTCGACCGCACTGGCACGCTCCCCGTCCGAGTCCGCTTCGAGGCGCTCGGCGATCTGGTCGAGAACGCCGGACGTGGTGTCCGGCGACGGGATGGAACCCAGCAGGTCGTCGGCACGCACCCGGTCGCCGGTGACCACCGGCTCGCCGTTCTCGAGGGCGGCGACGAGCGGCGCCATGTCGACGCCGCCGAGGTGGGCACGCACCGCGTCGGCGATGGACTTGCGCATCAGGTGCTCGAGGATCTCGAGTTCCCGGCCCTCTTCGCCGGACTCGAACTCGATCTTGCCGCGCAGCACCTCGATCACCGACTCGAGATCGACCACGCGTGCCACCGCCTGGTCCTCGCCCGTCACCGTCGCCCGGTGAAGCGCCGCGGCCGCAACGGTTTCGGCACCGGCGATGGAGAAGCGGGCGGAGACTCCCGATCGCTGGTCGATCGACGGGTGGTCACGGGCGTAGCGGGTGAACCGCGCCAGGATCTCGGTGATGAAGGTCGGGACGCTGGCGGTCAGATCCGCCTCCTGCTCGATCACCGACACCTCGTCGTCGAGCTCGAGCGGGTAGTGCGTCCGGATCTCGGCGCCGAAGCGGTCCTTGAGCGGGGTGATGATCCGGCCGCGGTTGGTGTAGTCCTCGGGGTTGGCACTGGCCATCACCAGGACGTCGAGCGGCAATCTCAGGGTGTACCCGCGGACCTGGATGTCGCGCTCCTCCATCACGTTCAGCATCGACACCTGGATCCGCTCAGCGAGGTCGGGCAACTCGTTGATGGCCACGATGCCGCGGTGCGAGCGCGGGATGAGCCCGAAGTGGATCGTCTCCGGGTCGCCGAGGCTGCGTCCCTCGGCGACCTTCATCGGGTCGATGTCACCGACGAGGTCGGCCACGGAGGTGTCCGGCGTGGCCAGCTTCTCGCTGTAGCGCTGCGAACGGTGACGCCACTCGATCGGCAGATCGTCGAGCAGGTTGGCGGCCTTTCGGATCGACCCGGGGGTGATGGGTTCGTAGGGATGCTCGGCCAGCTCGGAACCCGCGATGACCGGCGTCCACTCGTCGAGGAGCCCGACGAGGGTGCGCAGGATGCGGGTCTTGCCCTGGCCGCGCTCGCCGAGCATGACGACGTCGTGGCCGGCGATCAGCGCTCGTTCCAACTGCGGGATGACCGTCGCCTCGAAGCCCACGATGCCCGGCCAGGGGTCGCGCCCCTCGCGGAGTGCGGACAGGAGGTTGTTGCGGATCTCGTCGCGCACACTGCGCTGCACGTGACCGCTGGCACGCAGTTCACCCAGGGTTCGGGGTGACGGATGCCGGGTTTCGGTCGACTGGGAGCCATGCGTGGTGAAGTTGTCGTCTGGCACCTCATCGAGGCTACTCCGCGTTGTCGAGCGCGTGCTCGTCATCACTCCTCGTCGCCGGCGTCCACCGCGGGTCCCGGCCGATGAATCCCATGAGGCGACTCACCGGGTCGGCATCGGCGTCCACCTCGACCTTCGGACCGTACTGACCCGAACTGCGGAGGATGTCGTCGATGGACGCCATGCCCTCGAGCAGTTGTCCGGCGAATCCGGGGTCGAGGTCGGGGGTGACGCCCTGGGATCGGGCGAGATCCCACGTGTGCATGTACACGTCGGCGGTGTAGAACCGGTCGATTGCCTCGACGAGTCGATGCTCGCCCGCCATCGGGTGGGTGAACGTGTCCTCGGCGGTCGGTCCGTCGAGTAGTGCCTGCACCGAGGCGGCGTGCTGTGACCACGCCCCGGCCGGGTCGTCGGCGACAGCAGGTCCCGCGGGCAGGGCCACCCCACCGGCGGCGAGGAAGCCGGTGAACCAGTCGACGAGGTGGGCCACGACGTCGCGTGCCACCCACCCGTCGACCGGCGTGGGCGCCTCCCAGTCGCGGACGTCGGCGATGGCCTCCGCGAAGTCGGAGGCCACCTCTCGGTGACGCGACGATGCATCCAGTTCCGGCAGGGTCACGCCGGACACGATCAGATCTCGCCCTCGGTGAGCATGCGGTCGAGTGCGGCGTATCCCTCGTTCACGCCGACCTCCATGCCCGAGGCGAGCCAACCGTCGCGCGCTTCGAAGCTGTCGCACAGGGATTGGGCGTGGAGCCGCGTCGTGCCGTCGCCCAGATCCTCGAACCACAGGGTCTCCAGCGACACCGCATCGGGCATGCCGAGGAAGGTGAACGTCTGCACGATCTTGTCTTCGCCCACGGTGTGGAAGCACCCGCGGAATCCGAACTCCTGCCCCTCGTGGGTGGAGACATAGCTCCAGCTGCCGCCGTCGCGGACATCCCACTCGATGACCCGGCTGCTGATCGCGTCCGGCCCGACCCACCGGACGAAGAGTTCGGGGTCGGTGTGGGCCTTCATCAGCTGGGCGGGAGTTCCGCGGAAGTCGCGGGTGATCCGGATGAGGGGGACCTCTTTGTCGGCCTCGATGGCGGCCTCGGGATAGCGGGTCTGCGTTGCGGTCATGACACCTTTCCTTCCTTGTGGAGTGGTTGTTCGACCTCGGGGTCCGACACCGTCGGATGCTGGGCCTCGGGGCCGTCGTTCATCTCGGCGAGCAACGCGTCGAGGCGCTGGTAGCGCTCCTCCGCCCGCTTCCGGTACCGCTCGATCCATGTGGTCATGAGGTCGAACACCTCTGCTTCCAGATGGACCGGACGGGTTTGGGCCTCCCGGGTTCGGGTCACCAGGCCGGCGTCCTGCAGCACCTTCAGGTGCTTCGAGACGGCCTGGATACTGACGTCGTACGGTTCGGCGAGTTGGCTGACCGTCGCATCCGAGACCGCCAGCCGCGCAACCATGTCGCGCCGCGTCGGGTCCGCGAGTGCGGCGAACACCTTGGACAACTCGTCTGCCATCCGACCTCCTCAACCGTTTGGTTGAATACGATGGTGCGCCGGATCGTCGACCTTGTCAACCCCTCGGTTGAATAAGCTGGTCCCGGCTCGTGGACGACGCACTGAGCGGCATACGAGAACTCCCACCGCCGGCCGGGTGGCCGATGGTGGGAGTTCGGGATCGTCGGGAGGTTGCGGTCAGGCAGGTCCGATGGGCGCCTCGCCGCGCAGGGTGATCCGGTGCATCACCCGGCGGGCGTCGCCGTAGTCGCGGTTCGCGTAGTGCAGCGTGTTCCGGTTGTCCCAGAGGACGAGATCGCCGAGACGCCAACGGTGCCGGACGATGTGTTCGGGCTTGGTGAGGTGTGCGTAGAGCAGGTCGAGGATGCCGCGGCTCTCCGCCTCGGAGACGCCGTCGATGTGCGACGTGAAACCGGGATTGACGAACAACGACTTCCGGCCCGTCTCGGGATGGATGCGCACCACCGGGTGGGTGACCGGCACCAGCTCGGTGACCTCCTCACCGTCCCAGGTGTTGCCGCGGCCGTTGCGTCGTTGCTTGAGGTAGTAGCCGAATTCGCGGTTGCCGTCGTGTACCGCGCTGAGTCCGTCGATCATCCGCCGGACCGGTTCCGACAGCGACTGGTACGCGAGCTCGGCGTCCGCCCAGTTGGTGTCACCGCCGTTGCGCGGCAACACAACCGGACGCAGGATCGAGCCCATCGGCGGACGCGGCATGAAGGTGACATCGGTGTGCCACACGTCGGCGAAGCCGTTGTCGGCGCTGTCGAGCGAGTAGACCTCGCCGGGGACGTCGCCGCTGTTCCACACCGGATGCCCGAAGGTCAGGTCTCCCAGCCGGTTTCCAAACCGGATGTGCGCCTCGTCGTCGAGATGCTGATCGCGCAGGACGATGACCTTGTAATCGATCAGCGCCCGGCGCAACGCGGACACCTGGGCGTCGGTGGCGGATGCGACGTCGACGCCGCGGATCTCGGCACCGAAACTCGGGCCGAACTCGTCGATGTCGAATTCGACTCCGCCGGAGATGGTTCCGGCGTCAGGACGGTGCGTGGGGACGACGGGGTGAGAGGTGGTGGTCATGAGGATTGTTCTCCAGGTCGATGCAGGCGGGGGCCGGAGCGGGGTGCGCCGGCGGCGAACCGTGATGCGATCCGTCCGCCCAGTTCATCGAGTGGAGGGTGCCCTGGTGTGCGCTGATCGTGCCGAACGCGCCTCGCGTATTTCCGCTGGTTGAGCCGGCGAGGAGCGGAGCCGCCGGGCCGAGCAAGCGACGAAGGAGCGCGTCGAGGTCGACGAGCCGAGTCGAAGCCATTGCTGTGGCGGACGACGCTGGAAGGGAGGGCACCCCCACTTTCTAACCGGCCGCCGCGCCACCGGACAGGGTTGAGCCCACGCTGAGGAAAAGGCCGGCCGCTCATGCGACCGCGGCATCCGTCACCTCAGCATCTTTCACGGCGGCCTCCTTCACCGCGGCACCGATCTCGGCGCGCAGGGCGGCGTATTCGGGTGAACCGCGCAGTTCGTCGGGTTCGACGCCGGTGCGCGGCAACGTCGAGATGAGGTCCAGTGCGATCCGTCCCGGTCGCTTGGTGAGCACGATGATCCGACTCCCCAGGAACGCTGCCTCGTCGGCGCTGTGGGTGACGAAGACGTTGGTGCGTCCGCTGTCCGCGCTCACCGCCCGCACATCCTCCTGCAATCGTTCCCGAGTCAGGGCGTCCAGCGCCGCGAACGGCTCGTCGAGCAGCAACAACGGCGTATCGGCCGCCAGCGCACGGGCGATGGCCACCCGCTGCTGTTGCCCGCCGGAGATCTCCCAGATGCGCCGGCCGGCGGTGTCGTCCAGACCGACGCGTTCGAGGAGTTCGGCGCGGCGTGCCGCCCGTTCGGACTTGGGGACCTTCGCGTACTTCAGCGCGAGATCGACGTTGCCGCCCACCGTCTTCCACGGGAACAGGCGCGGTTGCTGGAAGACGACCCCGGAGGTCACCCCGGGCACCGGGGCGGCTCCAGACACCTCTACCCTCCCCGCCGTCGCGGGTTCGAACCCGGCGATGAGTCGCAGGAGGGTGGACTTGCCGCATCCGGAAGCACCCACCAGCACGAGGAACTCGCCCGGCGGGACGTCCAGGTCGACCGGGCCGACCGCGGTCACGGCGTCAGCACCTGTCCCGTACCTCTGGGACACGTTGTGCAGACGGATCGAGCCGCGGCGCCCCTCGGGTCGGTCCGGCGGACTACTGCTGTTCGAGGACACCCGGCAATCCCTCTGTGTAGATGGCCTCGCGGAAGGTCTCGATCGGCGGTGCGGCCGGGATCTGCTGCTGCTCGGCGAGGAACACCGCCGCGCTGTGCAGGTTCTCGGAGAGATTGCCCGGGTTGCCCTGGGTACCGAGCCACGTCGGACTGGTCAGCTCCGCGACGGTGAGGAAGGTGCCCTGCTTCAACTGGTTGGCCGCATCCTCCGGGGTCGTGCCCAGCTGCGCGGCGACGGCGTCGGCAGCGGCCTGCGGGTCGTCCTTGATGAGGGTGAGCGCGCGGGCCTGGACCTGCCGCCAGGTGTTCACGACCTCCGGGTTCGCCGTCGCGAACTCACTGGAGACCACACCGAGGTCGAGCGTGGGCTTGCCCGCGGTGGCCAACTGCCGGCTGGCGATGAGAGTCGTTCCGTCCTGGCGCAATTCGTCGAGCGTGGGCAACCAGGTGTAGACCGCGTCGCCGCGCTGCCAGGCCGCCAGCGAGGCCTGCGGCTGCAGATCGATCAGGTTCACGTCCTTCGGGTTCACGCCGGCCTGGTCCAGCGCGGCGAGCAGGCTGTAATGGGCGGTGGACGCGAACGCTGTCGCGACCCGCTTGCCCTTGAGATCGGCGACGGTCTCGATGCCGGTTCCGTTGCGCGCGACAAGGGCCTCGTTGTCGCCGGCGACGTCGAGCACGAAGGCCACCTGGTACGGGATGTTCAGCGGCGCGGACAGTCCGCGGGCCACCGGGCTGGACCCGATGGCGGTGAAGTCGACCTCTTTGGCGACGAACGCGGTGTTGATGTCGGCACCGGAGTCGAACTTGGTCCACTTGATGTTGTAGTCCGGCAGCGCTTCTTCGAACCACCCGTTGTTCTTGACGATCAGGTCGCCGCTCGGGAACGACTGGTAGGCAAGCCGGATCGTCGGCTTGCTGTCGTCCCCGGAGTTGTCGACCGAGCAACCGGCGAGCACCAACGCCACTGCGGCGATCATCCCGAGCACCGCGCCGAAGCGCGACCGGCGCACCCGGGACGAACCGGCCCCTTTGCGTGTGATTGTCATGTCTTTCAGGCCTTTCCGCGCCACGGCACCACTCGGTGCTCGATTGTTCGTAGGAGCCCGTCGATGATCAGTCCGGACAGACCGATGGCGATGATGCCGACCAGGACGACGGGGGTGTTGTTGTAGTTGCTGGCGTCCTTGACCACGCCACCGATTCCGGGAATGCCGTTGAAGAGCTCGGCAGCGACCACGGAGGAATACGCGATGCCGACCGAAAGCCGCACGCCGGTGAAGGTCTCGGGCAGCGCCGAGGGTACGACGACGTCGCGGATCACCTCGGATCGCGAGGCCCCGAGCGCGCGCGCCGCCTCGATGAGACTCACCGGCGCGGCACTGACGGCGGCGGTGGTCGCCACCGCCGCGGGCGGTAGCGCGGCCAATGCCAGCAGCGTGATCTTCGGCGCCTCGTCGATGCCGAGCCAGATGACCAACAGGAAGAAGTAGGCCAGCGGCGGTAGAGCGCGCAGGAACGTCAGCCACGGTTCGAGCAGGCGTCGGAACCACCCCACCGTTCCCATCGCCAGACCGAGCAGCACACCGAGGATCACGCTGATCGCCACACCTGCGAAGACCCGGCGTAGCGTCATGTACAGGTGTTCCCACCAGTAATAGTCGGCATAGCCGCGGATTCCGTCGTGCGTCGTGGACATGTCGACGAAGGCCTGCCACACGGTGCCGAGGCGCGGCACGAAGGTCTGACTCCAGATCCCGCTGACGGCGACGACCTGCCACACCGCGGCGAACAGCACCACCGAGAGCAGCGGGAGCCCCACCCGGGTCAACAGCGATCGCGCGCGAGACGAACCGCCGGGCGACGTGCGCTCCGCCCCACCACCCGCTTCGTCCGGGGTGATGTCCACAAACAAGGTCACCGTGCATGTCTAGACATCGCGAACCCCGGCGACCAGGGTTTTCTTCTCCGAGAGGAAAACTCCCGCCGGATGCATACGGATCCGGCGCGATGTGCTTGTGGCGTGGGGTTTCTCCGGTCGGGCACTGCTCGGTGGTCTCCCGCCCGCAGATGTAGTGTGTCGTTGCGCTGGGCGCAACGATGTGCGACATCTGCCGCGGGCACACCTACGACAACCGCCTGCTCATCACGCCGACGTCAGCTGACCGCGAGCCACGCCGCGAGCCCGAGCCCGCACACCCCGACCACGATCCGGAGCGGCCCGGGCGGCAGCCGTTTCACGACAGGCGGGCCGCACCACCCGCCGGCAAGACAGCCGACGGCCATGGCGAGCGCCGCCCACCAGTCGACGGGACCCCAGATCATGAAACCGATGGCGGCGATCGTGTTGGCGATGCCGAGGAACAACGACTTGGACAACGCTGCGCGCCACAGTGGTTCGCTGGTCACCACGAGCATCAGGGCGAGGATCATGATGCCGGCGCCCGCCCCGAAGTACCCGCCGTACACCGAGATCAGCGTCAGGCCCAGGATGAACACCCAGGGACGCTCGACGTGCGAGGTGGCCCACCGCCGCAGAACCGGTTGCGCCAGCAGGGCGATCGCGGCGATCGCCACCAGGAACGGCACGACGGCCTCGAACGCCTCGGCCGGCGTCGACAGCAACAGCACCGCCCCGACCGTGCCGCCGACGAGCGAGGCGATCGCGCCGATGATCAGCCGCCTGCGGTCACCGTCGAGGAGGGAGCGTCCCGACTGTGCGGTACTGCCAACCCCGACGGCGACCAGCGCGACCGTGTTCGTGACATTGGCCGCGATCGGACTGAGTCCGACCGCGAGCAGTGCGGGATAGCTGACGATCGACGCCAGCCCGGTGATGTAGCCGATCAGGCCGGCGCCGAAACCGGCGACGACCAGTAGAGCGAGATCAGTGAGCGAAATGACGCGCCCCGGTGAGGTAGAGCGTCACGCCCGCCTCGTCGGCCGCCTCGATCACCTCGTTGTCGCGAATCGAACCGCCCGGCTGCGCAACGGCTTTCACCCCGGCCGACAGCAGTACCTGCAGTCCGTCCGGGAAGGGGAAGAACGCGTCCGACGCCCCGACGCTCCCCGCCGCCCGGTCACCGGCGCGTTGCACGGCCAGGTGCGCGGAGTCGACGCGATTGACCTGGCCCATACCGACGCCGACCGACGCACCGTCGGACGCCAGCAGGATGGCGTTGGACTTGACCGAACGGCACGCACGCCAGGCGAACTCGAGGTCGGCAAGGGTCTGGTTGTCGGCCGGCGGACCCGCCACGAGGTTCCAGTTGGCCGGATTGTCGCCGTCGGCGTCGAGGACGTCGCGCTGCTGCATCAGCAGTCCGCCCGACACCGGCTTCGTCTCGATCCCGGTCGCCGCCGGCGGGGTGGCCACCAGGACGCGGATGTTCTTCTTACGGGTCAGCACCGAGAGCGCACCGTCGGCGAAGCCGGGCGCGACGATCACCTCGGTGAAGATCTCGGCGACCTGCTCGGCCATCGCCACGGTGATCTCACGATTCGCCGCGATCACGCCGCCGTAGGCGCTGACCGGATCGCACGCGTGCGCCTTGCGATGCGCCTCCGCGATGTCGGCGCCGATGGCGATGCCACACGGGTTGGCGTGCTTGATGATCGCGACCGCCGGGGCATCGAAGTCGTAGGCGGCGCGCCACGCGGCATCGGCGTCGGTGTAGTTGTTGTAGCTCATCTCCTTGCCGTGGAGTTGCTCGGCGGTCGCAATCCCGCCGGCCCCGGCGTTACCGACATACAGTGCGGCCGGCTGGTGCGGGTTCTCGCCGTAACGCAGCACCGCGGAGCGGGTCCAGGTCGCACCGGCCCACGCCGGGAACTGCGACTCGTCCTCGGGCGCAACCACACTCGACATCCACGACGCGACCGCGACGTCATAGTCCGCGGTGTGCCGGAAAGCCTTTGCCGCAAGCTTCTTCCGGTCGACGAGCGAGAACCCGTCGGCCGTGAGGGCCTCGGTCACCAGCGAGTAGTCATAGGGATCGACCACGACGGCGACCGACGGGTGGTTCTTCGCGGCCCCACGCACCATCGACGGGCCGCCGATGTCGATTTGCTCGATGCACTCGTCCGGAGTCGCACCGGACGCCACCGTTTCGGTGAACGGATAGAGATTGACGACGACGAGATCGAATGCGGCGACGCCCAGTTCGTCGAGCTGAGCCACATGATCGGACTTACGGGTATCGGCGAGGATGCCCGCGTGCACCTTGGGGTGCAGGGTCTTGACGCGGCCGTCGAGGCACTCGGGGAAGCCCGTCAGCGTGGACACCTCCACGACCGGCACGCCCGCGCCGGCGATGGTCTTCGCGGTGGACCCGGTGGACACGATCTCCACTCCGGCAGCATGCAGTGCCGTCGCGAGATCGGCGAGACCGCTCTTGTCGTAGACACTCACCAGCGCGCGCCGAATCGGTCGGCGAGAGCTGTCAGAGCTGGGTGCGTTCACGGGATGCGGGCCTTTCGTCCATCGATGACTACTCCTCTGGTGACCAGTGCGGTCACCACGTCGGCGAGCAACACGCGCTCGACCGTCTTGATTCGCTCGTGCAGGGTGTCGGCGGTGTCGTCGTCGACGACGCCGACCACCTGTTGCGCCAGAATCGGGCCGGTGTCCACGCCCTCGTCGACAAGATGGACCGTCGCGCCGGTGACCTTGACGCCGTAGTCGAGCGCCTCGGCGACCCCGTGGGCGCCCGGAAACGCGGGTAGCAGCGCTGGATGACTGTTGACGACGCGACCGCCGAACCGGCCGAGAAAAGCCGGGCCGAGGATCTTCATGAAACCGGCGGTCACCACCCACTCCGGCTCGATCGCGGCGACCTCGTCGGTGAGCGCACGATCCCACGTCGCACGGTCGGCGTGGTCGGCGACACGGCAGGTGATGAGCGGGATGTCGTGGTGCTGCGCGACCTCCTGCGCCCGGCACGCGCGGTCGACGACGATCGCCGCGACCCGGAACGGGGCATCCCGGTCACCGGCGCGCGCGATCAGCGACTCCAGCAGCGAACCGGTGCCCGACGCCATCACCACCAGCGGGGTGCGACCAGGTGCCGTCGGGGATGTCACGTCGTCGAGACTAATCGCCGCACGTTGGGCCGCCCGCGCCGGGTGGCGCCGCCGGGGCGCGCCCGGGAAGCGCGCTGTCAGCGTTGCCGCGAGGTCCCGTGCGAACCGGGATGGAGGTCGTGATCCACGTCGACGGCGAGGTCCGCCACGTCGAGATCATCGTCGTACACGCGGTTCTTCACCGGCGCGCGCCCGGATGCGGTGTCGAGATCGGAGTCGTCCGGGTCCGACCCGGCGACGTACTCCGCGTCGTCGTCCGCGAGGTCAGCGTCCCCGAAAACACCGTCGTCGAACTCGCCGTCGTCGTACTCCGCATCCTCGTACTCGCCGTCCTCGAATTCGTCGTCCTCGACCTCGGAGTACTCGGCGTACTCGTCGTCCTCGTCCAGATCGGTGACGATGACGTATTCGTCCTCGTAACCGAGGTCGAGTGGATCCTCGAAGTACTCATCGCCGACAGCGAGACGTGCCGCTCGGGTCGACGGCAGGAAGGCGTAGACGAGCACGATGAGCAGGCCGACGACCGCGATCCAACCCAGCGTGAAGACCCCGGCCGCCGACACCGTCACGACGACCTCGCCGAACTCACCCAGCGTTCCACCCGCCGAGACGGTGAGAACGGCGACCACCGAAGCCGCGACCGCCGCGGCGACACCCACCGAACGCACGTGGGCCATGGGATCGAGGTCGCGGCATCGCCAGCCGACGAACGCGGCGACCCCGGCCGGCACGAGCAGTCCGGCGAATCCCCATGCCCCGGCACCCGGCCCGTCGGGAAGGACCGCGAGAACCGGGACGGGCGGGACGGCGTCACCGCGGACCGTGAACAGGTCGACGGTAGTCGCACCGATCTGGACGTCGGAACCCACGAGCACCGCCATCGCGGCGACCATCACGTTCGGGAGGTAGAGCATCGACAGCAGGGTGAGTCCCAGGAACCCGTCGAAGTCGTAACCGGTCTCGATCAGTTCACCGATCTGCCCGTGCCTCATCAACATGCGCAGACACACCAGCACGGCTCCGGTGACCAGTAGCAGCAGAGCCGCCACCAGCCCGTACCGGAAACCGCGACGATCGGCGTGGGTCACGCCCCCGCGGACGGCGAAGTCGCGTCGTCGGCTCCACACGACACCGGCGACCGCCGCACCGCCGTGTACGCCGAGGGTGTCGAGGAACGCGAGCAGCGCGTTGGGCGTCTGCACCGGCAGGACCGACCCGCCGTCCATGACGACCGCCAGGGACATCGCGGTGATGAGAACGGGACCGATCACCGCCGAGAACACGACGGCGCCGAGGTCGAACAGGTCGTGCCGATCGCGTTCGTTCGAGTTCGTGCCACCGGCGACGGCCCGGGCCGTCAGCCAGGCCGTGCCGGCGGCGACCGCCAGCGTCGGCAACAGCGGCAGCACACCTACGGTGACCCCGCTGATCGTGACCGGCACCTGGTGGACGGCCAGCCAGCCCGAGGCGATCGCACTCGGCAGTCCGGTCAGGCCGCTGCCGGCCAGCAGCAGCACCGAGAGCATCACGACGATCAGCGTCACCAGCGCTATCGCGGGAACGGTGAACGCGACAACCGCGAGCTGCCGGGCCGAGCCCTCGGCCGCCGTGCGCTGCGCACGACGTGATCGCCGCAGGTTACGCAGCTGCGACGCCAGATTGTCCGTGGTCGGGTCCGACTTGAGGGAGGGCATCGTCATGAGCCTGACACGGTCCCGGCCGAGGCCGTCGTAGACGCGCCGAGCGGGCTGCGAAAGGGAGTCAGCTCACCGTGTGGCTTCGACTCGGCTCGTCGCTGCGCTCCTCACCGGCTCAACCAGCGGGGGCCGGCTTGGCCGACGGCGAAACACAGAGCCCCGTCGACCGATGGTCGACGGGGCACTGTGGGGTTCTGTCAGTTGCCGCTGCCGGTGGGCGGTTCCGGCTTCTGGAAGACCGTGGTCGAGTGGTCTCCGGCCGGGGTGTCGGTGCCCGAGGGGCCAGCGGATCCACCGGGCGCGGCCGGGGATGCGCCCGAGGCGCCGGCCGCGTACTGGCCGGGTCGGTAGTCCCCGTAGCCCGACTCGCCGTGACCGGAGGCCGATGCCGACGATTCGCTCGCACCGCCGGAGTAACCGCTCTGACCGGCGGTCGACGCGCCCGACGACTGCGAGTAGGCCGACGGGTCGTAGTTCGCCGACGACTGCTGGCCGTATTGAGCCTGCGCGCTGCCGGTGCCGTAGGCGGTGGTCTGCGCGTCGCCGTAGCCACCGGTCTGCTGGTGAGCGCCGGTGTCGGACTGCGCGGCCGACGAGCCGGGGGCCACCGCTGCGGTTGCCGAGCCCACCGCGGGCGCCACCTTGATGACGCCGGCGTCGACGAGCAACCACACGACTGCGAGGACCGCGGACAGGAGGGTGAAGATCAGCAGCACGATCGCCCCGGCACCGTTGTCGTCGATGTTGAGGAACTGGAACAGCGTGATCAGGAACGAGGTGATCGCCAGCGACGCCACGATCGGCGCCGCAGGCACCTTGATGCCCGGGATCAGCGAGATGAGCGCCAGGATTCCGGCAACGCTGATCAGCGTGTACGGCGCGTTGTACTGGGTCTGGAACAGCTTGAGCGCGAAGTCATAGGTCTCGGCGGCGGACAGGAACCCGCTGAAGAGGACGATGAGGCCGAAGGCGCCGATCGCGGCGGCGAGGAGAACCGGGGTGATGGCCGGCAGTCCCTGACTCGGCGCCTTGGTCGGCTGCGGGGAGTATCCGTACTGACCGTAGCCCTGCTGGCCCTGCTGGTCCTGGCCGTATCCGGGTTGGCCGTACCCCTGCTGGCCATATCCCTGCGCGGGGCTCTGGCCGTAACCCGGCTGCCCCTGGCCGTAGGACTGTCCGCTCTGACCGTACCGCTGACCCCCGTACTGCTGACCCCCGTACTGCTGGGCCTGACCGTACTGGTCCGAGCCGGGCGCGGGGCTCGCCTGCGGACCCGTGTTGTGCGCGCCGGACTGGGGATATCCGGATTGATTGCCGTACTGGCCGTAGGACTGGCCGGACTCGGGCTGCTGCTGCCCGTAGCCGCCGGGTGGGTAGGTCATGACGATCTCCTGGTCGGGTCGGTCGGTCAGGATCAGCGGGTCGCGTCGAGGTGACGGCGTCCGGCCGTCGCCCCCCACGAGCGCAGAACTATCGACCACGCTAGTACACATACCCGCCGGGTCCGATGACCCTTGCACATCGGGGTCGCCCCGCCGGGCCAGAATCCCGCTCACCAGCGATGCGCGCGCCCTTGCTCGGCGTACCAGTTGATCAGCGCGTAGTCGTCGACCGCCTTGGGGTCGATGTTGACCTCGGAACGGCCCGCCAGAATCGCGGTGACCGGAACCTCGAGCTTCTTTCCGGTCCGGGTGTGCGGAATCCCGGGGGCCTCGATGACCTCGTCGGGCACATGGCGTTTGGAGAGGCGGTCGCGGACCGCGCCCGCGATCCGGCCGATCAGCGCGTCGTCGAGCGTCGCGCCGGGGACCAGGGTGACGAACAGCGGCATCCAATAGGCGCCGTCCGGTCCGTCGACACCGAGCACGAAGGCCTCGGCGATCTCGTCGAGCGCTTCGACGACCTCGTAGATGTCGGCCGATCCCATCCGGATCCCGTGGCGGTTCAACGTTGCGTCGCTGCGGCCGTGGATCACGAGCGACCCGCGTTCGGTCACCGTCACCCAGTCGCCGTGCCGCCAGACCGGCCTCTCCGGATTCGACGCACCGCCCTCCCATTCGTGGGCGAAATAAGCCGCGCGGTAGCGCGCACCGTCGGGATCGTCCCAGAAGCTCACGGGCATCGACGGCATCGGCGCGGTGACGACGAGTTCACCCACCTCCCCCACCAGCGGGCGGGCATCGGGCGACCAACTCTCCAGTGCCACACCGAGGTAGCGCACCGACAGCTCCCCCGGGACGACCGGTACACCGGTGGAGCCGCCGGCGAATGCGGACACGATGTCGGTGCCGCCGCTGATCGACGAGATGGGCAACCCGGACCCGACGTGGTCGTCGACCCAGGTGAAAAGATCTGCGGCGAGCGATGATCCGGTACTCCCGAGAGTGCGCAACCGACCGAGGTCGTGCCGGCGACCCGGTTCCAGACCCGCCTTCCGCGAGGCCTGCAGCTGACCGGGACTCGTGCCGAAGTAGGTGACGTGCTCGTCGTCGACGACCTGCCACAGGCGGTCGGCGTCCGGGTACAGGGGCGAGCCGCTGTAACAGACGATCCGCGAACCGCAGAGAAGTCCGGCGACCTGATAGTTCCACATCATCCAGCTGAGGGCCGTCTGCCAGAAGAACACGTCGTCTGCCGACAGATCGCCGTGCAGCGCACCGGCTTTCAGGTGCTCCAGCAGGACTCCCCCGTGTCCGTGCACGATGCCCTTGGGGCGTCCGGTGGTGCCAGAACTGAACAGCACCCAGAGCGGATGGTCGAAGGGCACCTTGACGGGGTGGAAATCGCCGGGGTCGCTGGTGACGGCATCGACATAGTCGAGGGCCGACGAGGACTCCGCGGTCGCGCCGATCGTGATGTGCGCGAACAGTTCCGGCAGTAGCCCGGCGAGCTCGGCGCTGTCGGCGCGCTTGTCGACGACCTTGCCGTTGTAGCGATATCCGGCGGCGGTGAACAGGACCTTGGGTGCGAGTTGGCCTAGTCGACCGGCTGCCCCCTGCGGGGCATAGTCCTGTCCACATCCGGTCCAGATCGCGCCCAGGGATGCGGTGGCCAGGAAGGCGATGACGGCCTCCGGGATGTCGGGGAGGTAGGCGGCCACCACGTCCCCCGACCCCACTCCGCGCGCACGCAGGGTCGCGGCCAGGCCCGCGACCTGCGCCGGCAGTTCCGCCCACGCGATCTCGGAACGGTCACCGGCCTCGTCGATGCCCACGATCGCGGCGCCGGGCAGGGCGGCGTGCCGCAGGATCTGATCGACGTAGTTCAGCCGCATCCCGGGGAACCAGACCGCACCGGGCATCCGGTCGTCGGCGAGCACCGCCTCGTCCCCGGGCCCGAGCGGTTCCGCGGCGAGGGCGTCGAGGTCGAAGAATTCCCATACGGCACGCCAGAACCGGGCCGGGTGTTCCACCGACCACGACCACAGATCGCCGTAATAGTCTGTGTCGGTCTCGAACCGCCCGGTCTCGAAACGCTCGGCGACGAAGCGGCCGAACCGGTCCATCAGGGTGCTCGTGACCCGCTCCGCAGTCCTCGACGTGGTCATCGCAACTGCTCGAGGATCGAGACCGCCTCGTCGCGCATCGCCACCTTGCGGACCTTCCCGGTGACGGTCATCGGGAACTCTTCGACCACATGGACGTACCGCGGGATCTTGTGTCGCGCGATCTTGCCGGTCGCGAACTCGCGCAGGTCGTCGGCGGTGAACTCGGTGGCGGTGTCGCGCAACCGCACCCAGGCCATCAGCTCCTCGCCGTATTTCACGTCGGGTACCCCGATCACCTGGGCGTCGAGGATGTCGGGATGGGTGTAGAGGAACTCCTCGATCTCGCGCGGGTAGATGTTCTCCCCGCCGCGGATCACCATGTCCTTGATGCGCCCGGTGATCCGGACGTAACCGTTCTCGTCCATGTCGGCGAGGTCGCCGGTGTGCATCCAGCCGTCGGCGTCGATGGCCTCGGCCGTCTTCTCCGGGTCGTTCCAGTAACCGGTCATCACTGAGTAACCGCGCGTACACAATTCGCCCGTCTCGCCGCGCGCCGAGGTCTCCCCGGTTCCGGGATCGACGACCTTGATCTCCAGATGTGGGCCGACCCGCCCGACGGTGGTCACGCGCAACTCGAGGGGATCGTCGACCCGCGTCTGCGTCGACACCGGCGACGTCTCGGTCATGCCGTAACAGATCGACACCTCACGCATGTGCATGCGGTCGACGACCTGCCGCATGACGTACTCGGGGCACGGCGACCCCGCCATGATGCCGGTGCGCAGGCTCGACAGGTCGATGTCGCGCCCGTCGTCGAGCAGGCCGAGTTCGGCGATGAACATGGTGGGCACGCCGTAGAGGCTGGTGCAGCGGTACTCCGCGACCGCCTCGAGGGTGGCCCGCGGGTCGAAGGCCGGCGCCGGAATCACCATCGCCGCGCCGTGACTCGTCGCCGCGAGGTTACCCATCACCATGCCGAAGCAGTGGTAGAAGGGCACGGGTAGGCAGATCCGGTCGTCGGCGGTGTAGTTCAGCAGTTCGCCGACGAGGTACCCGTTGTTCCCGATGTTCCGGTGCGACAGCGTCGCACCCTTCGGGAAACCCGTTGTACCCGAGGTGTACTGGATGTTGATCGGGTCGTCGGGTGAGAGCGACGCAGCGATCTCGTCGACGCGTGTGAGCTCGTCGGCGCTCGGCTCGACACACAGCGCATCCCAGCCGGGGGATTCGAACAGGACCACTTCGCGCAGCTCCGGGCACTGTGGCCGGGCCTGGTCGAGCATCGTCGAATAGGCCGAGTCCTTGAAGCTCTCGGCGGCCAGGACGACGCTCGTCCCGGACTGCTGCAGCGCGTACTCGATCTCGTTCTGCCGGTACGCGGGATTGAGATTGACCAGCACGGCGCCGATCTCGGCCGCGGCGTACTGGGTCAACACCCATTCGAACCGGTTCGGCGACCACAGCCCGACGCGGTCGCCGACCGACACGCCGAGTCGTAGCAGTCCGGCCGCGAGCGCGCGTACGTCACGGTGGAACTCGGTGTATCGCCATTCCCGCCGTGCGGCGGCGTCGATCAACGCGGTTCGCTCGCCGTGGTCCGCGACGGTTCGAGCCAGGGTGGCTCCGATGGTCTCGGTGAGCAGTGCCGGTGTCTCCTCACCGCGCGTGTGTGCAGGCTTCGGGTGCGCCTCGGTGCTCATGTTCTCGCTCCGGTCTGTTCTCGGGGGGTGGATGCCCGGATGGTCGGGGGCTTCGTCAGTTCTCGGGGGCGGGATCGGTACGCGTACCGCTCACACGGGACAGGACGACCTCCGCCTGGCGCAGGACCGGCCCGTCGATCATCTGACCGTCGAGGCTGAACACCCCGCCCGCGTGTTCGGCCGCACCGTCGAGGACCTTGCGCGCCCACTCGACCGCCTCGTCCGACGGGCGGTAACCGTTCCGGATGTGATCGACCTGGGACGGATGGATGCATGCGGTCGCGGTGTAACCCAGGGCCACCGCGTCGCGGACCTCGGCGACGAGTCCGTCGACGTCGGAGATGTCGAGGTGCACCGAGTCGACGGCGAACTTCCCGTACGCGGCGGCCGCGATGCGGACCATCGACCGGACCCAACTCGCGACGTCCCGGTACTCACCCGGCCGGGCTTCACCCGGACCGAACCGGCTCGACGTGCCGCCGAGGCCCGCGACGAGATCCTCTGCCCCCCACATCAGTCCGATGCAGTTGGAGGTGGCGGCGATGTCGCGGGCGCGGGTCGCGCCGAGCGGCGTCTCGATCAGTGCGATCGTCTGGAACGCGGTGTCCAGGATCGAGGACACGTCCTCGGCCTTGGCCTGCATCACCACCCGGTAGTTCGTCTCCGAGACGGCGGCGAGATCGCGCCGGTAGTCGCCGGTACCGGCCGGGTTGATCCGCACGATGGTGCGGTCCGGATCGACCGGATTGGCGACGAGAGCCTCCCGGGCTGCGGCGCGGTTCGTCGGCGACACCGCGTCCTCGAGGTCGAGGATGACGACGTCGGCCCGGTCGAGGGCCTTCTGGTATCGCTCGGGACGGTCCGCCGGGCAGAACAACATCGCCGGCCCGGGCGGCAGCCACGCGTTGGTGAGCTGCCCCGACAGTCCGGAACCCGCGACCGGGCCGCCGGGTGGGTCCTCGAAGAACATCGTCGTCACTCCGTCCGTTGCCTGCGCACCAGCGTTGCTCGTGCGGCGCGGGCGACGACCTCGCCGTGCTGGTTGCGTCCGATGTGGGTCAAGTTCACCACGCCCTCACCCGGACGCGACCGCGATTCGCGTTTACCGGTGCACTCGGTCTCCGCGTACAGGGTGTCGCCGGCGAACAACGGCGCCGGGAAGGCGACCTCGCTGAAGCCCAGGTTCGCCACGAGGGTGCCCTGGGTGAGTTGGGAGACCGACAATCCCACGATCGTCGACAGGGTGAACATGGAGTTGATCAGCCGTTGCCCGCCGAAACCCGGCTGTTCGGCCGACCAGGCGGCGTCGAGGTGCAGCGCCTGTGTGTTCATGGTCAGCGTCGTGAACAGCACGTTGTCGGCCTCGGTGACAGTGCGTCCGGGCCGGTGTTCGTAGATCGTGCCCTCCTCGAACTCGCCGAACCACAACCCGCGCTGCACGATTCGACGCCCGCCGGTGGTGTCGCTCATGCGAACCCCAGCTCGCGTGCGATCAGCATGAGCTGCACCTCGGTCGTGCCCTCACCGATCTCGAGGATCTTCGAATCGCGGTAGTGCCGGGCGACGGGATATTCGTTCATGAAGCCGTACCCGCCGTGGATCTGCGTGGCCATCCGGGCATTGTCCATCGCCGCCTCACTGGCGATCATCTTGGCGATCGACGCCTCCTTCTTGAAGGGCTTGCCCGCCAACATCTTCGCCGCCGCGTCGTAGTAGGCGGTCCGCGCGACGTGGGCGCGCGCCTCCATCCGGGCGATCGCAAAGGACACCGACTGGTACTCACCGATCGCCTTGCCGAAGGATTGTCGCTCCTTGGCGTACTTCACGCTCTCGTCGACGCACCCCTGGGCGACGCCGGTGGCGAGGGCTGCGATGGCGATCCGCCCCTCGTCGAGGATGGACAGGAAGTTGGCGTATCCGCGGCCGCGGACACCGAGCAGGTTCTCCTTGGGAACGCGCACGTCGGTGAAGGTCAGCGGATGGGTGTCCGAGGCATTCCACCCGACCTTATTGTACGCCGGCTCGGCGGTGAAACCCGGCGTGCCGGACGGCACGATGATCGTGGAGATCTCCTTCTTGCCGTTCTCCTTCACCCCGGTCACCGCGGTCACCGTCACCAGTGAGGTGATGTCGGTCCCCGAGTTGGTGATGAACTGCTTGCCGCCGTTGATGATCCAGGAGTCACCGTCGTCCCGGGCCGTGGTCGCGGTGGCCCCGGCATCCGAACCCGCCCCGGGTTCGGTCAACCCGAAGCCGGCGAGCGCCGTGCCCGCGGTGAGTTCGGGGAGGTACTGCTCTTTCTGCTCCTCGCTGCCGAATCGGTAGATGGGCATGGCGCCCAGACTCACCCCGGCCTCGAGGGTGATGGCGACGGACTGGTCGACCTTGGCGAGTTCCTCCAGCGCGAGCGACAGGGCGAAGTAGTCGCCGCCCATGCCGCCGTATTTCTCGTCGAAGGGGAGACCGAACAGTCCCATCTTGCCCATCTGGGCGACGACGTCGTACGGAAAGCTGTGCTCGGCATCGTGTTTCGCGGCCACCGGCGCCACCACGGTCTGCGCGAAGTCGCGGACCGTCGCGATGAGGTCGGTGTACTCCTGGGTGAGTTCCATGTGAGCCCTTCTACTGGGAGTCGACAGTTGATTCGGGTGCGGTGACGACGGCGAGGATCTGTCCCGCGTCGACCTTGTCCCCCACCTTCACGGAGATGTCGACGGTGCCGTCCACCGGCGCGGTGAGTGCATGTTCCATCTTCATCGCCTCGACCACGACGATCGACTGGCCGGCGGTGACGTCGGCCCCGATCTCGGCGGCGACGGCGACCACGGTGCCCGGCATCGGACTGGTGATCTCGCCGGCGTGCTCGTCGGCGGCCTCGTCGAGCAGGGGCTTCGCGAGTTCGAGGACCCAGGTGCCCGACGGCCCTCCCACCCACCAGCTCTCTCCGACGCGAACACTCGACCACGACTGCGTCACCCCGTCGACGACCAGGCGGTCCGAGCCGCGACCGTCGCCGGGCTGCGCCGGCTGGTAGACCACGTGCCCGGTCCACGACGCCTCGGCGTCGTCGTCGAAGGTGACGGTGGCGGTTCCCGAGACGGACCATTCGTCGGCGGCATCGACCTGGATGGCCACCGTCGAATGCCGTCCGCCGGCGACGAGGCGGGTGCGGACCGGAGCGGATCGACCGACCCGCCATCCGACCGCCGAGGACCAGACGTCGTCGGCATCGCGAGCGCCGATCCGCGCCAGACCCACGAGCACCTGTGCCTCGGGAATGGGCTCCGGCGCAGCGTAATCGGTGACGAGGCGGTCCAACAGCTCGGTGTCGAGGTCGGCGTCCACGACCGCCTGCTGACGCAGGACGAAGCGGCAGAAGTCGATGTTGGTGACCACGCCCAGCACGCGGGTGTGGGCCAGTGCCTGGTCGAGACGTTCGAGCGCCTCCTCCCGGTCGGCACCGTAGGCGATGATCTTCGCGAGCATCGGGTCGTAGTCACTGCCGACGCGCAATCCGTCGAGCATGGCCGAGTCGACGCGGATGCCGCCGCCGGCCGAGGTGTCGGGATGGACGAGATGCTCGATCGTGCCGCCGGTCGGCAGGAAACCGCGGGCCGGGTCCTCTGCGTACACGCGTGCCTCGATCGCGTGGCCGCTGAGGGTGATCGTGTCCTGCGTCAGACCCAGGACTTCTCCGCGGGCGACGCGGATCTGTTGTTCCACGAGGTCGACGCCGGTGACAAGTTCGGTCACCGGGTGCTCGACCTGCAGGCGGGTGTTCATCTCCATGAAGAAGAACTCGTCGGGCCGGTGCGCCGACACGATGAACTCGACCGTGCCCGCGCCGGTGTAGCCGACACTGCGCGCGGCGTCGCACGCGGCCTCACCGATGCGAGCACGGGTCGCGGCGTCGAGCAGCGCCGAGGGCGCCTCCTCGATCACCTTCTGGTGCCGCCGCTGCAACGAGCACTCGCGCTCGCCGAGGTGGATGACGTTCCCGTGCTGATCGGCGAGGACCTGCACCTCGATGTGGCGCGGGGTGTCGACGAAATGCTCGAGGAACAGCGCGTCGTCGCCGAACGCGGCGGCGGCCTCACGGCGGGCCCGCTCCAGCGCGTCCGGCAGCTCCGACGCCTCGGCCACGCGGTGCATCCCCTTGCCACCGCCACCCGCACTGGGCTTGATGAGAACCGGGAACCCGATGTCGGGTGCCGCGGCGATGAGGTCGTCGTCGGTCAGGCCGGGGCGCGACAGACCCGGCACCACCGGCACGTCGCGAGCGGTGACGGCGGCCCGGGCCGTGATCTTGTCTCCCATCGTCGCGATCGCCTCCGCGGGCGGCCCGATGAAGACGATGCCCGCCTCCGCCAGAGCGGCCGCGAACTTCTGGTTCTCCGAGAGGAATCCGTAGCCCGGGTGGACGGCGTCGGCACCGGTCTTGCGTGCCGCGTCGACCACTTTTGCGATGTCGAGGTAGCTCTGGGTGGCGGCGGCCGGGCCGATGTGCACGGCGACGTCGGCCTCCCGGACGTGGCGCGCTTGCGCGTCGGCGTCGGAATAGACGGCGATACTGCGGATTCCCATGTGGCGCAGGGTGTCGATCACCCGGCAGGCGATCTCACCACGGTTGGCCACCAGGACACTGCGGATGGGTCTGGCGCCGGGAGCGCAGCGAGCGGGCCGAATGGGTCTGGCGCCGGGAGCGCAGCGAGCGGGCCGAATGGGTCTGGCGCCGGGAGCGGAGCGAGCGGGCCGATTGGGTCTGGTACTCACGGTCGGGGTCCTCGGGGTCGGCGGGACGGGGCGGTGGAGATCGGGTTCGGACTCGGCGACGTCGGAATCGATGGTCACATCCGGAAGACGCCGTAGCGCGGATCGGCGAGCGGTGCGTAGCGGGCGGTCTCGAGAGCGAGGCCGAGCAGTGTCCGGGTCTGCGCGGGGTCGACGATGCCGTCGTCCCACAGCCGGGCCGTCGAGTAGTAGGCATCCGACTGTTGTTCGAACTGTTCGCGGATCGGGGCCTTGAACGCTTCCTCGTCCTCGGTGGACCATTCCGCGCCGGATCGCTCGATCTGGTTGCGTCGCACCGTTCCGAGGGTGTCGGCGGCCTGCGGTCCACCCATGACCGAGATGCGGGCGTTGGGCCACATCCAGAGGAATCTGGGCGAGTAGGCGCGTCCGCACATCGAGTAGTTGCCTGCGCCGAAGGAGCCGCCGACCATGACGGTGAACTTGGGCACGCGTGCGCACGCCACGGCGTTGACCATCTTGGCCCCGTTCTTGGCGATGCCACCCTGCTCGTAGGCCTTGCCGACCATGAAGCCGGTGATGTTCTGCAGGAACAGCAACGGGATGCGACGCTGGTCGCACAGTTCGATGAAATGAGCTCCCTTCAGCGCGGATTCGCTGAACAGGACACCGTTGTTGGCGACGATCCCCACCGGGTGACCGTGCAGGTGCGCGAACGCCGTCACCAGACTGGTGCCGTAGTTTGCCTTGAACTCGTTGTATTCTCCTCCGTCGCACAGTATTTCGATGACCGACCGGACGTCGTACGGAGTTCGCGGGTCGGTGGGCACCACGTCGTAGATGTCGGTCTGCGGCCGCACCGGCTCGCGGACCGGGATCGTCTCCCACTGTGGCGCCTCACGGGGCCCGAGGGTCGCGACGATCTCGCGGACCTTGGCGAGCGCCTGCTGGTCGTTGTCGACGAGGTGGTCGGTGACACCGGAGACCGACGAGTGCATCGCACCACCGCCCAGGTCCTCGGCGGAGACATCTTCCCCGGTCGCCGCCTTCACCAGCGGCGGGCCCGCGAGGAAGATGGTGCCCTGATTGCGCACGATCACCGTCTCGTCGCTCATCGCCGGGACGTAGGCCCCGCCGGCGGTCGACGACCCGAGCACCGCGGCGATCTGCGGGATGCCGGCGGCGCTCATGGTCGCCTGATTGAAGAAGATCCGTCCGAAGTGATCCCGGTCGGGGAACACCTCGTCCTGCTGGAGCAACATCGCACCGCCCGAGTCGACGAGGTAGATGCACGGGAGCCGGTTGGCCGCCGCGATCTCCTGCGCACGCAGATGCTTCTTGACCGTGACCGGGTGGTACGTGCCGCCGGAGACCGTGGCGTCGTTGGCGACGATCATGCACTCGCGACCCGCGACACGCCCCACGCCGGCGATGACCCCGGCGGCGGGCACCTTGCCGCCGTACATCCCGAAGGCCGCGAGCGGGGCCACCTCGATGAACGGCGACCCGACGTCGAGCAGCCCGTCGACCCGGTCCCGCGGAAGCAACTTTCCGCGAGCGACGTGGCGATCACGAGCCTTCGCGCCGCCACCGGCGGACACCTCTCGCAGGCGTTCGTCGAGCAGGTCGAGATTGCGCTGGTGTGCGGCCCGGAAGCCGTCGAGCGTGCTGGTCACCGTCGACCCTTCAGTTAGTGGCTATTAACTGAAAGTGATCGTACGCGATCAAGTGGCCCATGTCACGCCCCGGTTCATCCACCGCGTCGACATGACGTACGTGACGCGCATCACGTCTTCTCGTACTGTTGTGGCAGGCCCACCACCCCCGGGCCGACACAACCGATGCGGGGACACCCCGGAACCCCGGACCGGCCACCGCACATAGAAGGCCAGGTGACCCCATGACCCTCGCAGACGACCGCGCTCGCTCCGAGCACGTCCCGACCCCCGGCACGCCGCCCGAGACGGCAGCCACCGGGTTCTCGCTCGACGACCGCTACACCCGCGAGTCCGGTGACATCTACCTCACCGGCATCCAGGCCCTGGTACGCATGGTCCGCGACCGCGCTCGCGTCGACCGCCGTTCCGGCCTTCGGACCGCCTCGTTCATCTCCGGCTACGAGGGCTCTCCCCTCGCCGGTTACGATCTCGAACTCGCCCGACGGCACGAGCATCTCGCCCCGTACGACGTCATCCACCGGCCCGGTCTCAACGAAGAGCTCGCCGCGACCTCGGTGATGGGTTCACAGCTCGCCGCACAGGTCATCGGCGGTGCCGAATTGACGCCGTCCGCGGACGGACTCCCCCGCGACGGCGTCGTCGGATACTGGTACGGCAAGGCGCCCGGTCTCGACCGCGCGACGGACGCCCTGCGGCACGCGAACCTCATCGGAACCCATTCCGCCGGTGGCGCGGTCGCGCTCGTCGGTGACGACCCGGGCGCGAAATCCTCGACGGTCCCGTGCGCGTCGGAGATGGCGCTGGCCGACCTCTACATCCCGATCCTCTATCCGGCCGATTCCCAGGACATCCTGGATCTCGGTGTCCATGCGGCGCTCATGAGTCGCACCAGCGGGGTCTGGACCTCGCTCAAGATCTCCGCGCACGTCGCGGACGGCGCGTCGACCGCACGCGTCGACCCGGACCGCATAGTGCCCGTCTACGGCGACCTCGGGACGAGCCCCCACGTGCCCAGCGGACGACTGCTCGGCGCCCATCTCATGGAACTCGAACAGAATCAGCTGACCACCCGGCTCCCGCGTGCGCAGGAGTACGCACGGCTCAACGGCCTCAACCGGATCGTGGTCTCGAGTCCCGACGACCGCATCGGCATCGTCGCCGCGGGAAAGACCTACCTCGATCTCCGGGAAGCACTGCGACTGATGCGGATCGACGACGAGGATCTGCGCCGGCTCGGAATCCGCATCCTCAAGCTCGGCATGGTCTACCCGATCGAGCGAGAGATCCTGGATCGCTTCATGTTCGACACCGCCACCGGCGATCTCGACGAGGTCATCGTGGTCGAGGAGAAGCGCGACTTCATCGAGACGATGATGCGCGACATCCTGTTCCGCCACCCGCGGGCCCCGCGCATCGTGGGGAAGGTGCATGAAGACGGATCGACCTTGTTCTCCCGCTTCGGCGAACTCGACGTCGACGCGGTGACCCGAGGACTCGCCGACCGTCTCGCCCGCCACGGGGTCGACGCCGCGCGGATCTGGCTCGACCGCAAAGCCGCTCGCCGCACCCGCATCGAACTCCCGTTGGCGGTGCGCACGCCGTACTTCTGCTCCGGCTGCCCCCACAACAGTTCGACGAAGGTCGCCGAGAACACCCTGGTCGGCGCCGGCATCGGTTGTCACGCGATGGTGTTGCTGATGGATCCCCGGCAGGTCGGCGACATCGCCGGGGTCACCCAGATGGGCGGCGAGGGCGCGCAGTGGATCGGCATGGCCCCGTTCGTGTCCGCGGACCACTTCGTGCAGAACATCGGCGACGGAACCTTCTCGCACTCGGGGTCGCTGGCGTTGCGGGCCGCCGTGGCGTCGGGCGCGAACATAACCTACAAGCTGCTCTACAACGGCACCGTCGCGATGACCGGTGGACAGGATCCGGTGGGCGGGATGACCCTGCCGCGGTTGACGTCACTGTTGCTCGACGAAGGCGTCAGCCGGGTCGTGGTCACCTCCGACGACCCGAAACACGTTCGTACGCTGGGACTCCCCGACACCGTCGAGGTTCGCCACCGCGATGACCTGCTCGAGGTACAGACCGAACTCGCGGGCGTCGCGGGCGTCTCGGTGCTCGTCCACGATCAGCACTGCGCCGCCGAGAAGCGCCGCAAGCGCAAGCGCGGCGCCATGCCCACCCCCACTCGTCGCGTCCTGATCAACGAACGCATCTGCGAGGGGTGCGGCGACTGCGGCGAGAAGTCGAACTGCCTCTCGGTGCACCCGGTCCAGACCGAGTTCGGACGCAAGACGCGCATCGACCAGAGTTCGTGCAACCTCGACCTCTCCTGCCTCAAGGGCGACTGCCCGTCGTTCGTCACGGTCACCCCGGGCACCGAC
Organism: Gordonia sp. ALPHA1B1; assembly: GCF_005502615.1. NCBI lineage: Bacteria > Bacillati > Actinomycetota > Actinomycetes > Mycobacteriales > Gordoniaceae > Gordonia > Gordonia sp. ALPHA1B1. The sequence goes on from NZ_SCOC01000004.1 coordinate 172,898, forward strand.
CGCATCCGCACGCGCGCAGCCGATCTGGCGGACACCGTGTTGCCGATGCCCGCGGTCCCCGCCATCCGCGACACCTTCTCCCTGCGCATCACGGGTATCGGCGGTACCGGCGTGGTGACCGTGTCCCAGGTCCTGGCCACCGCTGCCGTCCTCGACGGCCACTCGGCCCGGACCGTCGACATGACCGGGCTCGCGCAGAAGGGCGGCGCCGTGGTCAGCGACATCAAGGTGGCCCCGCATCCGCTGGAGCAGGCGGCGAAGGTGGCGTCCGAGGACTGCGACCTGTACCTCGTGTGCGACCCGCTGGTCGGTACCGACCCGGTCAACCTCAAGGTCACCGCTCCCGAGAAGACGGTCGCGATCGTCTCGACCACCCAGGTGCCGACCGGGTTGATGGTCATCGACACCTCGGTCGGGTTCCCGGCGGACTCCGCCGTCCACTCCGCGGTCGACTCCCGGGTCGCGCGGACTGTGTACCTCGATTCGGGAGCGGTGTCGACAGCCTTGTTCGGCGACGAGCAGTACGCCAACATGCTGATGGTCGGTGCTGCGTATCAAGCCGGGGCGCTGGCCATCTCGGCGGAATCCATCGAGCGGGCGATCGAGCTCAACGGCGTGGCCGTGGATGCGAACGTCCAGGCGTTCCGGCGCGGGCGGCAGGTCGTGGCCGATCCCGACTCCGTGTCCGGCACCATCGACGGACTGCACGGTCGCGGGGTCGCCGAGATCGAACCGAGCCGCCACGCCCTCGAGGTGGTCAGCGCGCTCGGGGATATCGACGCCGACCTCCGGCGCACCATCGCGATCCGGTACGACGAACTGACCGCCCACTCCGACGAGCGATACGCGCGGAGCTACCTCGACATGGTCGACCGCGTACGGCGCGTCGCGCCGGACTCCTCGCTCACCGACGCCGTTGCCCGGAACCTGTACAAGCTGATGGCCTACAAGGACGAGTACGAGGTTGCCCGGCTCACGCAGGACCCGTCGTTCGCCGCGCGCATCGCCGACGAGTTCGGCGCCGACGCCGAGGTCGCGGTACGCCTCCACCCGCCGACCCTGCGCAGCATGGGGATGCGCGAGAAGCTGGCGCTGGGATCGTGGGCCGACACCCCGCTGACCGCGCTCGCGAAGATGAAGCGTCTCCGGGGAACGCGACTGGACCCGTTCGGCCGCAGTGAGATCCGGCGCACCGAACGTGCGCTGATCATCGATTACCGGGAACTCGTCGACGCCGCGCTCGATGCGCTCGCGACTGGGCGGATCGGCGCGGACCAGCTACCCGCGGTCGTCGACCTCGCGGAACTACCGGACATGGTCCGGGGTTACGAGGGGATCAAGATGGCCAACGTCGAGCGTTACCGGGAAGCGGTCGCACGGCAGCGGGAGGTGCTGGGGATCTAGGGCTTTCGAGCCAGCGCAGCTGAAAACCACCCGACGCAACGCAACCGACGCCCATGAGGCGTTGGGCCACCGCTGGAGGGTGGTTTTCAGCCGGCCTCAGCGTGCCCGCCGAAGACGCGCCACGGCGGTCTGGCCGTCGTCGCCCGCGACGACCGTGCACTCGTAGTGTGCTCTGGTCGGCGGGGCGACGGCGACCAGGTCGTACTGGGCGGTGTTCATCTCGATCAGCAACTCGCCACCGACGGCGAGCCAGCTCCGGGCGTCGGCGATCAACGCCGTGATGTGGTCGAGGCCGTCCGGGCCACCGAGCAGCGCGCCGCGCGGTTCGTGATCCCGCGCCTCCGGCGCCAGCAGTCCGAACGCCGAGTCGGGCACATAGGGAGGGACTGCGGCGATCACGTCCAGACGGCCCCGCAGTGCTGCCGGCAGCGGATCGAGCCCGGCACCGAGGTGAATCCCGGCCTCGTCCGGCAGGTTTCGGCGCGCGAAGCCGAGGGCGGTGTCGTCGGCATCGACGACATGCAGTTCGACGCCGGGCACAGCGGCCGCAACACTCGCGGCGATGGGTGCGACACCGCCGAACGCCTCGAGCACGGTCGGCGACCGGCGCGCACGCGCCGCGGCGATCGCGGTGCGCGCCAACAACAGGGAGCGCTGACGTGGCACGAAGGCGCCCCGGCCGACCGCCAGCCGTAGGTCACCGAACCGGACCCGACCCACCAGATGCTCGATCGGCTCCCCGGCCACGCGCCGGGCGCAGAGCTCGGCGAGTTCGGTTGCGTCGGTGGTGTGTTCGCGGAGCAGCGCAGCTTCTTCGTCGGCGAAGACGCATCCCGCACGACGAAGGAGGCCGACGATCGGATCGTCGGGAACGTCATCCCCGGTTGTGCGAGTCATCCTTCTTCAGACCGTACAAGAATGCCGCCGCGATGAGCAGCGCCACCTGCAGGAATCCCAGGATGAGCCCGACGATCGCACCGGCGCCTAGGTCGAGGAACGGCGGGGTGATCAGTGCCGCGGCGAACAGGGCCAGCCACGCGGCGACTCCGACGACCGCCAGGAAGGGCAGTGCCTTGCGGTAGCTCGGAACCAGCACGAACGTCGCCGCGATGCCGACCACCCCGAGCAGGATGAAGAACTTTCCCGGGTTGAGGACGATCTCGTAGGAGAAGTACGCGGGTATCCCGCCCTGACCTTCCTCGAAATCCGTTCCCCAGCGGTTGAGTTCCTCCTCGGCGCCGACCCCGACCGAGATCCACCCGAGGAAGCCCATGAAGTAGGTGACGACCCCGGCGACCGCGGAGGCCAGCGCGAAGATCACCGACAGGTCGGCACGTGGACCACGGGTCGGTTGTCCCCAGCCGGGCCCGGGAGGCGGGTACTGCGCGCCGGTGGTCCACTGTTGACCGGGAAGACTCCCGGTGCCGGGATGCTGGACGTGGGCCGTCTGATCCTGGTTGCCGGCGAAGCCCCCGGTCTGCGGCGGGCCCTGCGGAACGCCTGACCACTGACCGCCGGGGTGCTGTGGTTCGCCTGGGTTCACGGTCGGCTCCTCGTCGCTGCTGCGGGACTCGGCCCGCCGCCCTCGCGGGCTGTTCTGCGCCCGCCGTCCGGCGCGCGATCATGCGCAAGACTAAGCCCTGCCCGGCCCCTGAAGCAGCGGCCCGCACAGTTTTCATTCGACCGGGTCACCCACCCCGCGATCCGCGCGCCGACGTCGGACACGCTGCATCTCGTCCGCACGCGCGAACGCGTAGAGTTCGGGATCGATGTCCGCGACGCATGAATCGCGCGAGGACGAATCGGAGATCACGAATCGTCCGCCGACGCGCCGAACCCAGGCCAAGGCGGCCCGTCGTGCCGAATTGCTGTCCGCCGCCGCCCACCAGATGGCCGAGCGCGGGTTCGCCGGCGTGCGACTGGAGGACATCGGCCGAGCCGTCGGGGTGAGCGGCCCGGCCATGTACCGCCACTTCTCCTCCAAGACCGAGCTTCTCGACGAGATGCTCATCGACATCAGTCAGCGACTGCACGACGGCGGCAGCGAGGTCGCGGACCGCGGCGGCTCACCGACGGAAACCCTGGTGGCGCTCATCGGCTTTCACATCGACGTCCTCGTCACCCGTCCCGACCTCATCACGGTGCAGGATCGGGACCTGCCGTCGATGACCCCGGACGCCAATCATCGGGTCCGGCTGCTGCAGCGCCGTTACGTGGAACGGTGGGTGGACGTCCTCCTCGCGGTGGTCGACGAGAACGGGGGCACACTCGACCGCGAGGAAGCCCGCGTGCGGGTCCACGCGATGTTCGGGTTGCTCAACTCGTCGCCTCGCCTGCCCGCGTTCGACCAGCACGGACTGCGTCGCCTCCTCACCGCGATGGCGCTGGCGGCACTCCGGTGTGAGGTGCCGGATCAGACGTGACCCGGCACCCCGCCCTCACCAGCCGTCGATGTGGAGGACCGAGTCGAGAGGTTTGCGCGGCGCGGGCTTGAAATCGGTGCCCTTGCTGTAGGCCACCGGCAGCAACACACCCTGATGGATGTTGGCCGGGATGCCGAGGAGTTCGGCGACCTCCTTCTCGTAGTTCAGGTGGAGAGTCGTCCACGCCGATCCGAGGCCGCGGGCACGCAACGCCAGCTGCAGGCTCCAGGCACCCGGCAGCAACGAGCCCCAGACGCCGGCCTGGTTACCCGCCGGCAGGTCGCCACCGGTGTAGATCGCCCCGATGACGAGCACCGGGACCTGACCCATCGTGTCGGCGAGGTACTGGGCACTGGACGCGACGCGCTTGCCGGTCTCGTCCCGTGGAGCCTGGCCGGTGTAGTACTTGGCGAACGACTGTGCGTAGTAATCCGCGACCTTCTGCTTCAGCTCGGGATCGGTGAGCACGATCCAGTGCCAGGTCTGGCTGTTGCTGCCGGTCGGTGCCTGCAACGCGACCTCGAGCGCCTCCTTGACCACGTCGAGCGGCACGGGACGCTCGAAGTCGAGACGCTTGCGCACCGAGCGGGTGGTGGTGAGGAGTTGGTCAGGGTCCAGGGGCAGTAGATCGGTCATCCCTCCATCCTGCACAAACCAGGTCCGTGCACCACGTCGGCCCGCTGCACCGGGACCGTCGGCGGGTGGGTCGTCAGGGCGACTCCGGTGGCAACACACCGGCCTGCTCCAGGTACTCCACCAACCTGTTCGTGACCTTCGCCCGACGGACCTCGGCCGGTGTGAAGTACGCCGCGTCCGCGGCGTCGTCACCTGGACGTAGTTCCCCGGAACGGATCTCGGCACGGAAGTCGTGGACCTCGTACACCCGTCCGTCGCCGACCGGGATCTCGAGTTGGATGGCCGGTTCGCCGACCGTCACCCGCAAACCGGTTTCCTCCTCGACCTCGCGGATCACCGCCTGCTCCAGCGACTCTCCGGGTTCGACCCGACCGCCGGGGAGGCTCCAGTGGCCGGCCGACGGCTCGTTCCGCCTCAGGATCAACAGGATCCGTCCTGACTTGTCGGTGATGAGCGCCCCGACGGCGACGATACGCGCGCTCATCGCGAGTCTTTCGTCGGCACGCGCGTTCGTGCCTCGTCGTCCGGAACCGGCGATCCCGCGAGGTACCGGCCGATCCAGTCGCGGATCGCCGACAGCGCTTCGTCGTCCGATCCGGCGTCGACGACGTGGTCGATCATGCCCTGCGCGGCCATGCGCCCTGCGAGAATGCCCTGCCGCGAGGCCATCTCACCGGCATGGTCGAGATCGCGGTGCACGATGAGACTCGCTCCCTCGGGCGGCAACGGCGAGAGCCAGGCGTCGGCGCGCGCGACCCGGACGTCGGCGGGGAACAGCGCGAGCGCGGCGCCACCCGCACCCTGCCCCAGGAGGACCGAGACCGTCGGCACGCGCACACTGAGCAATTCGACTGTGCAGCGCGCTATCTGCGCCGCGAGGCCACCCTCCTCGGCGACGACCGACAGTTCCGCGCCCGGGGTGTCGATCACGGTGACCACCGGGAGTCCGAGGTCGCCGGCCGCCATGATCGCCCGCCGCGCCTCGCGCAGATGTCGCGGCCCCGGGAGGTCCCCCGCCGCCTGTGACGTCCGGTCGTAGCCGACGACCAACGCGACCCGACCGTCGAAGTCGCTGAGCGAGAAGCGCAGTGGCCCGGCATCCGACAGTGGCGCCGAATCCCCGCCGGCCAGGAACTCGACCAGGCCCGCGCGTCCGGCCTCGCGGGTGGCGAGCACACAGGCCCAGATGTCCTCCGGCTCCCCCGACTGCGTGCGCTGCGGACGTACCGTCACCGAGTCGTCCGACGACGGCCGGTCACGCGCATCGAGCAGTCGCAGCACCGCGGCGAGGCGGGCCGGCAGATCGACGGGATCGACCACGTCGTCGACAACCGTTGTGCGGACCAGATTCTCCGCGGTCTGGACATCGGCCGGAAAGGGCTCCCCGTACAGGCCTTCGTAGACCCGCGGCCCGAGAAAACCGATGAGCGCTCCGGGTTCCGCCCAGGTGATGTGGCCGAGCGAACCCCACGACGCGAATACCCCGCCCGTGGTCGGATGACGCAGGTACACCAGGTAGGGCAGGCCGGCGGCCTTGTGGTCGGTCACGGCACCCGTGATGGCGACCATCTGCAGGAACGCCGCGGTCCCCTCCTGCATCCGGGTGCCGCCGGAGGCGGGAAACGCCAGCAGCGGAAGTCGTTCGCGTGTCGCGCGTCGGACCGCTGCGACGATCCGGGCCCCCGCATCGCGCCCGATCGACCCGCCGAGGAACTCGAACTCCCCCAGCACGATCGCCACTCGCCGGCCGCCGATCGCGCCGGCGCCGGTGGTGACCGATTCGTCCGAACCGCTCTTGCTGCGTGCCCGGTCGAGCTCGATGGCATAGGTGTCGTCCGCACCATCGGACGTCGTGGCCGGCTCACCGACCGGCGCATCCCACGGTTCCCACGTGTCGTTGTCGACGATCATCACGCGCAGGTCTGTCGCCGTCAGCCGTGCCCGCTCACCCATGCCTCACACCGTATCCCGCTGCGGCCGGGTGGCTCCGGCCTGACGTCGACACCCCCCCGCGACGCCCCGACGCGATGATTTCCGTCGGCGCCCGGTGTCATACTCTCGTCAGCCCGACACCCGTTCCGTACCATCCGACCGATCTCTTCCGGGGGCACGCATGACCGACACCTTCCGCATCACCCGATCCACCATCGTCGACGCACCGCCCTCTGCGGTGCTGCCGTACCTGGTCGACTTCCACCAGTGGGTGCACTGGTCGCCGTGGGAAGGCGTTGACCCCGACATGACGCGCGACTACTCCGGTGCGGAATCCGGTGTCGGGGCGAAGTACGCGTGGTCGGGCAACAAGAAGGCCGGGCGCGGCGCCATGGAGATCACGCGCGTCGACGAGCCGCGCGAGGTCGAGGTGCACCTGGCCTTCGAGAAGCCGATGAAGGCCACCAACACCGTCACCTTCGAACTCGCGCCGGAGGGACAGGCGACGCGGGTGTCCTGGACGATGGTCGGCGCACAGACGTTGTTCAGCCGCGTGGCAGGGTTCTTCGGCATCTTCGACAAGATGCTGGGCAAGGACTTCGAGAAGGGATTGGCCCAGCTCAAGACGGTCAGCGAGAGTAGATGACCCGGGTGCGCAGGAGGACGTCGGCCACCGACCGCCGACGCCGGTCGACGACCACCCACACCAGACCGATCGCGAAGAACGTACAGAGCAGGGCGCGCAGCACCGCGATGGTCGGCCGGATGCGGGCACCCTCCGAGTTGACCACCCGCAGGCCCATCACGACCGACCCGAGGGTGCGTCCGGAGACCTCCCAGCACGTCGCGAGGTAGAGCACCGCCACCAGCACGAAGCCGGTCGTGGTGAAGACCAGATTGACCTCCGGCAACGAGAATTCGCTGACCGAGAGCACGAACTTCATCAGGGACAGGCCCGCATAGGCGGCACCGAGGATCGTCCACACGACGAGGAGGTCGAGGAACGAGGCGACACCCCGGCTCACGATGCCCGCGTTCTTGTCCCGGTCCTGCACCGCATGGGCCTTGTGCACGGGCGGCAGACCGGGCGTCGTCGGGGACGAGTTCTGCAGCGGCTCTGTCGGTTTCGGTTCCGCGGTCATCGTGGCCCCTCCTCATCGGGAGCTGCCTCGATGGCCGCGGCACCGCGGCGACGCAGAAATCGATTGACCGCGTTGGCCACCGCGTCGTCGGCACGTTCGCTGGTGCTGCGCACGTCGGTCATCACATCGGCGGTCACCGAGGTGCTCGCCTCCCGGATGATGTCGGGGAGGTCCACACCGTCGATGACCTCTTCGGCGAGTCCGATCAGGTCGACGCGCCCGAGGATGGCGTCGATGTCGATCCGGGCCGCGATCGCGTCGATGTCGATCCGGGTGGCGACGGAGTCGAGATCGACCTTGCCGATCACCCTGTCGAGGTCCACCAGATCGATCGCCGCCATCAGATCCACCTGTGCGACAGCCCGATCGAGATCGACCGTGGTGATCACCTCGTCGATGTCGATGAGTGCGAGGACCTCGCCGATGAGGCGTTTCAGGTCGACGTGGGTGAGGACGAGGTCGGTGAGGTCGACCTCCTCGACCAATTCGTCGACGACCTCACGGATGACGACTCCCAGAACGGCTCGCGTCGTCGAGACCACCACGGTGACAGCGGCGTCGGCGGCCTCGGCCAGCCGCGCACGGACGGACCCGACGACCCCGCCCGCGAGGGGTAGACGTTCCGCGACGTCGGCCACCACCCCGGCGAACCGCATCGACTCCCCTGCCAGCTGGGAGATCGCGCCGCGTCGCGCCGGGGAGTTCACCGACGAATTATCGCACGGGCCGATCCGGTCGGTCGGCCCACGAAAAAACCCGAGCGGGCAGACCCGCTCGGGTTCTTCGGTTCTCGTGACTTCTTACAGTGCCTCGTAGAGCTCCCGCGCCAGCGCGGCGGTCTCGGACGGCGTCTTGCCGACCTTGACGCCCGCAGCCTCGAGGGCTTCCTTCTTGCCCTGGGCGGTGCCCGCACCGCCGGAGACGATGGCGCCGGCATGGCCCATGGTCTTGCCCTCGGGAGCGGTGAAGCCCGCGACGTAGCCGACGACCGGCTTGGTCACGTTGGCCTTGATGTACTCGCCGGCCTTCTCCTCGGCGTCGCCGCCGATCTCACCGATCATGACGATCAGCTTGGTCTCGGGATCCTTCTCGAACGCCTCGATGGCGTCGATGTGGGTGGTCCCGATGACGGGGTCGCCGCCGATGCCGATGGCGGTCGAGAAGCCGAGATCGCGAAGCTCGTACATCATCTGGTAGGTCAGGGTGCCCGACTTGGAGACCAGACCGATCGGTCCCTTGCCGGTGATGTTGTTCGGCGTGATGCCTACCAGCGCCTCACCCGGGGTGATGATGCCGGGGCAGTTCGGGCCGATGATGCGGGTCTTCTCGCCCTTCTCCACGTTGTAGGCCCACGCGTAGGCGGAGTCCTGCACCGGAATGCCCTCGGTGATGACCACCAGCAGCGGGATCTCCGCGTCGATGGCCTCGATGATGGCGTCCTTGGAGAACTTCGGCGGAACGAACGCGATCGAGGTGTCGGCCCCGGTCTCCTTCATGGCCTCGGCGACCGATGCGAACACCGGCAGCTCCACGTTGTTGCCGTCGGCGTCGACGTGCGACACGGTGGTGCCGGCCTTGCGCGCGTTGACACCGCCGACGACGTTGGTGCCGGCCTTGAGCATCAGAGCGGTGTGCTTGGTGCCCTCACCGCCGGTGATGCCCTGGACGATGACCTTGTTGTCTTTGTTCAGAAAGATCGACATATTCCGTGGCTCCCTTACTTGCTCGCCAGCTCGGCGGCCTTGTCGGCGCCCGAGTCCATGGTTTCGGCGAGCGTGACCAACGGGTGGTTCGCATCGGCCAGGATCTTGCGGCCTTCGTCGACCTTGTTGCCGTCGAGGCGGACGACCAGCGGCTTGTTGGCGTCCGACCCCAGCTTCTCCAGAGCACCGACGATGCCGTTGGCGACGGCGTCACATGCGGTGATGCCACCGAAGACGTTGACGAAGACGCTCTTGACCTGCTCGTCGCCGAGGATGACGTCGAGACCGGCAGCCATGACCTCGGCCGAGGCGCCGCCGCCGATGTCGAGGAAGTTCGCGGGCTTCACGTTGTCGTGCTTCTCACCGGCGTAGGCGACCACGTCGAGGGTCGACATGACCAGGCCCGCGCCGTTACCGATGATGCCGACCTCGCCGTCGAGCTTGACGTAGTTGAGGTCGTTCTCCTTGGCCTTGAGCTCCAGGGGATCGGTGGCGTCGCGATCCTCGAACTCCTCGTGGCCGGGCTGACGGAAGTCGGCGTTGGCGTCGAGGGTGACCTTGCCGTCGAGGGCGAGGATCTGATCGTCCGGAGTGCGGACGAGCGGGTTGACCTCGACCAGGGTGGCGTCCTCCTTGACGAACACCTCCCAGAGCTTCGCGATGGTGACCGCTGCGGCGTCGAGCACCTCGGCAGGCAGATGGCCCTGCTCGGCGATCGAGCGCGCGGTCTCCAGATCGACACCCTTCACGGCGTCGACAGCGACCCGCGCGAGGCGCTCGGGCTTGGTCGCTGCGACCTCTTCGATCTCCATACCGCCCTCGACCGAGCACATGGCCAGGTAGGAGCGGTTGGTGCGATCGAGCAGGAAGGAGATGTAGTACTCCTCTGCGATGTCGCTGGCCTCGGCGACCAGCAGCTTCTTGACGACGTGGCCCTTGATGTCGAGGCCAAGGATGTTGGAAGCGTGGGACTGCGCGTCGTCCGGGGTCGCGGCGTACTTGACGCCGCCTGCCTTGCCACGCCCGCCGGTCTTGACCTGCGCCTTGATCATCACGGGCTTGCCGATTTCCTCGGCAATCGCCCGCGCATCGGCGGCATCATCGGTCACCCGACCGGGTGTGGTGGGAACCCCGTGCTTGGCGAACAGTTCCTTCGCCTGGTATTCGAAGAGATCCATTCAGCTCACCATCTCGTAGATTTGCCCGCGCAAGGGTGTAATGCGGGCCATATCGGACTTTAAACCTGTCGGGAATCGCCACCCCGCGCGCACCCTGCGCTTGTGCGACAGATCACTCGCTCGGTCGGTTCTCACAGTATTGACTCGTGACGTGAGGTCCACAGCGTCGGTCCGACCCCATGAACTGCGACGACCGCAGAATCCATCGGCGCGCGGTCTTCACAGGTTGAATTTGCTGTAGTGAACAGAAAATCCGGCAATTTCTATTCTCGGCGACCAGTCATGTGACTCAGCTCACAATATGCCGGTTTGTCGCTTTCTACGGTTGGACTTGCCGCAATCATTTCGTTACCGTCGGCTCTCAGCGGTGGTCACAGAAGGATTACGGACGGTGACTTCGATCCGCCGGCGACGAGATGCGGTAGCGAAGAGATGAGGTGGACGATTTGGCGGGACTCGGTGTCTCACGCGGATCGGGCCGCGTCCGATCGGGCGGGTTGATCGATGACGTCACAGCGGAAGAGATGACCACGATCATCCCCATTGTCGACACCGACGATGCGGCCGGGTACGACCTCACCGACTACGAGTTCGACTTCGCAGACTCCGATTCCTCCACTCGCCAGCACTCCGACGCCGGCTGGACGCCGTCGTCGTGGCAGGGCTACTACCGTCCCACCCGTTCGGAGATCACTCAGGACATCCTGATCCCCGAGCACGAGTTCGATCAGTACGAGCACGACGAGCCGTTCGACGTCGAGGGCGCCGAGCTCGACAGCTTCGACGGGGGCGAACTCCGTTCGCTCGACGACGACGATCTCGATGACGACACCGAGCATCGCCCCTTCCGGACGAATCCGGCCGGACAACGGGTCCGACGTGGCGGCAAGCACCGCATCGCGGCGCCGCCGAACGCCCTCAAGGGCGGACGCGCAGCTCTCATCGCCATGGCCGCCGGCGCGGCCGTCGCCGCGGTCGCTCAGGTCGGCACGAACGACGAGGCGCCCGCACCCGTGAACGCCGCGGCCGTCAACGACGCCACCGCCCCGGGCGCCGCACCCGTGGAACTGGGCCCCGGCGTCGCTGCTGCGACCGCACACACCGACCAGATGAACGTCTTCACCAACCAGCTGGGTGTGGGCGCCAAGATGGCGGCCGACCAGGATCGTCGCGAGGCCCTGGCCCGGCGCCCGCTCTTCACCTCGCCGATCCCCCTCGGCAGCTACGACTTCACCTCCGCCTTCGCGATGCGCTGGGGCACCATGCACGGCGGCATCGACATGGCCGCTCCCCTCGGAACCCCGATCCACGCCGCCACCGACGGTGTCGTGATCAAGGCCGAGCCCGCGTCGGGATACGGCCACTGGGTTCAGATCCAGGCCGCCGACGGCACGGTCACCATGTACGGCCACATGGCCTCCTCGGGCGTCCTGGTCACCGAAGGCCAGCGCGTCACCGCCGGCGACGTCATCGCCCTGGTGGGCAACGAGGGCTTTTCGTTCGGCCCGCACCTGCACTTCGAGGTGTGGAAGAACGGCAACACCAAGATCGACCCCGTGCCCTGGCTCGCCGCCAAGGGCGTGAAGCTCTCCGGCTACACCGGGTAGCAGAAGGCTCCACAGGTCACCTCCTGTTGCTTGGTGGCGCCATTCCAGCGTGCTCACGCTGCGCATCCGTAGTGATACCTGGCCGGATTGCGAACTGACGTGAATTCTCGTCCATCTCAGCATGATTGAAGGGCACATTGCCCTTCGACCATGCTGAGGGGGACGAGAATTTCCAATCGAACCGGGGAATGAGCTGGCGAGCGTCAATCTCTGCTCCCTGAGGAGCGAGCTTGCGAGCGTCACGAAGGGTCTGGCCCGCCTTTAGAGCTTGTCCCCGGGAATCCCGCCCGCGGTGAGAAGTGTGACACGTCCCGCGCTGCCGCCGTAGTCGATGGTGACGCGTTCGGTGGCGCCGCTTCCCTCCTTGGCCACGACCTTGCCCATGCCGTACTTCGGATGGTTGTGTCGGTCGCCGATGTCGAGCTGAACCTGCTTGTTTCGTCCGCGTGCCGGATCCGACGAGTACGACGACCGGCCACGGCCCATCGACGAACCACCCGAACCGGAGAATGCCCCGTCGCGGCCGAACACGCCGCCCGACGATCCACCGAAGCCGCGCATGGAGCGCTTGGGTTCGGTTCGGCGCCAATCGACGAGGTGTTGCGGAATCTCCTGCAAGAAGCGGGATTCCGGGTTCGACACCGGCTGACCCCAGGAGGCGCGCGTCACCGACCGCGTGAGGTACAGACGCTGTTTGGCGCGCGTGATCCCGACGTAGGCCAGGCGACGTTCCTCGCTCAGCTCGGCCGGATCGCCGAGTGCACGCATGTGCGGGAAATGACCGTCCTCCCAACCGGTGACGAAGACGACCGGGAATTCGAGGCCCTTGGCGGTGTGCAGGGTCATCATCGTGACCACGCCCTCGCCCTCGTCGGGCACCTGGTCGGCGTCGGCGACGAGTGAGACCCGCTCGAGAAACGCTGCGAGCGAGCCGGGTTCGGGCTCGCCCTCGCGGTCCACCTCGACCTCGGGGTCGTCGGCATCGGCGTCGACCTGCGCGGCGTCGACGCTGAATTCCCGTGCCACGGCGACGAGTTCGTTGATGTTGTCGAGGCGCGCGCCGTCCTGCGGATCGTTGGACGCCTCGAGTTCGGCGCGGTAGCCGGTGCGCTCGACGATCGCGTCGACGAGTTCGCCGATGTCGGCCGACTCCTCGGTGGCATCGAGGAAGGCCACATCCGCGTCCTCCGTGCCGGCCTCGCCGAAGTGGGTCAGGAAGTCCGACCGGAGCCCTTCGATGAGTTCGACGAACCCGCCGATCTGCTTGACCGCCCGCGTGTTGAGCAATGCGACCTTGCCCTCGGCCGCGTCCATCAGCGACTCGTAGAAGCTCCGTCCGGTGTTCTCCGAATGCACGGCGACGCAGGCTTCCGCGCGATCGCCGATACCGCGCCGAGGCGTGTTGAGAATCCGGCGCAGGCTGACCGAGTCATCGGGGTTGGCGACCACCCGCAGGTAGGCCACCACATCCCGCACTTCTTTGCGCTCGTAGAACTTGGTGCCGCCGACGACCTTGTACGGAATCCCGTGCCGGACGAACACCTCCTCGATCGCACGCGAGCCGGTGTTGGTGCGGTAGAACACCGCGATGTCGGAGTATTTGTGACTCGACGATCCGCCGATCGAGTAGTCGGTGAGCTCCTCGATCTCCTTCGCGATGAACGTCGACTCGTCGCGGTCGGAGTCGGCGACGTAGCCGACGATGAGTTCGCCGTCACCGGAATCGGTCCACAACTTCTTCTCGCGCCGGTTCGAGTTGCGCGCGATGACGGCGTTGGCCGCCGACAGGATCGTCTGTGTCGACCGGTAGTTCTGTTCGAGCAGAACGGTTTCGGCGGACGGGAAATCGCGTTCGAACTCCTCGATGTTGCGAATGGTGGCGCCGCGGAAGGCGTAGATCGACTGGTCGGCGTCGCCGACGACGCACAGCTCCGACGGCTCCAGGCCACTCGCGGTGGTCTGCTCCCCCACCAGTTCGCGGATGAGCACGTACTGCGCGTGGTTGGTGTCCTGGTACTCGTCGACGAGGACGTGACGGAACCGGCGCCGGTAATACTCCGCGACCTGCGGATGCCGATGCAGCAGGGCGACGGTCTCCCCGATCAGATCGTCGAAGTCGAAGGCGTTCGCGGCGCGCAGACGGCGCTGGTACTCGGCGTAGATCTGCGCGATCGTCGTCGACGTCGGGTCGTCCTCGGGTGCCGCGGCCAGCGCCTCGTCGGGCGAGATCAGTTCGTTCTTGAAGTTCGACACGGCCACCGACACCCCGCGTGGGCTGAACTTCTTGGGGTCGAGGTCGAGGTCACGGATGACCATGCCGAACAACCGCTTCGAGTCGTCGGCGTCGTAGATGGAGAAGTTGGAGTTCATCTTCTCCAGCAACCCCGACTGCGCCCGGAGGATGCGCACGCACGTGGAGTGGAAGGTCGAGACCCACATGTAGGCGGCGCGGGGGCCGACGAGGTCGATGACCCGCTCGCGCATCTCCGCGGCGGCCTTGTTGGTGAAGGTGATGGCCAGGATCTGCCCGGGCGTGACGTCCCGTGCGGCGAGCAGGTAGGCGATCCGGCGGGTCAGCACCGCCGTCTTGCCCGAGCCCGCGCCCGCCACGATCAGCAACGGCGCGCCGGCGTGGAGCACCGCGGCGCGCTGTTGCGGGTTGAGACCGTCGAGCAGGCGCGCGACCCGGTCGTCGGCGGCCGCACCCGAGGGAGCGGCGCCCGCGCGACCGGCGAGAAGAGGGGCAGAAGAAGAGCTGTTCATCGGTTGTCCAGGTTACCCGCCACCGCCGACAGACCCCCGTCGGCCGGTCCGCTCCACCCCGGCACGTGGTCGACCGAACAGCCGACCGGCCCCGTGGGTTGAGGCCCCGATCGCCGTGTCCCGCGGCTAATATGACGCGGTATCACCGGCTCGGGGTGCCCTGTCTGCGAACAACTCGCACGCGGCGACGACGCCCCGGCGAGCAGGAAGAGGCGCCATGAAGAGACCGTCCATCGTCCCCGCCGCCATCGCCCTCGGTGTCGGAGCACTGGCCCTCGTCATCGCGCTCGTCCTGTCGTTCGTCCCGTTCAGCAGCGCCGGCACCGTGGAGCCCACACCCGCCTTCCGGGCGCAGAAGAGCCTCGACGAGGTGCTGTTCAAGATGGCGACGAGCCCGGCGGCGAAGTTCACCGGCAAGGTCACCTACAAGTACGACGACGAGCGCGGCGAGGGGACGGTCGAGTTCGACGACCTGATCGTCACCACGTCGAACACCGCCGAGGGCACGATCACCCTGGGCTCACAGCAGGGCGAGTACCGGCAGATCGGCAACAGTCCGTTCCTCAGCGCCCCCGGCGCTCTGTGGAACGAACTCCTCGTCGACGCCGAGAAGACGAATCTCGACGCCGCCCCGCTCGACAACAAGTGGGCCTCCACCCGCTTCACCAGCCTGCCGCGCCTGGGCACGATCCTCGGCCCCGACAACCTCGCCGGCGACATCGGCAACATCGAGAACGGCGACGCGCCGCAGCTCGGGGCGGAACTCCCGGCGCCCAACAAGGGCACCCCCGACGCCCGACGCTGGCCCACCACCGACCCGCCGATCGAGTTCGTCGGCGACGACAAGGTGAAGATCGGCGCGTGGGAGGTCACCTTCGACCCGGAGACGAAGAACGTCACGAACGTCAAGGGTCAGAGCGTGCAGGGCCCGGTCACCTACGACATCGACGCCGCGGTCAGCCTGCAGCCGGCCGACCAGGCCCAGAAGGTGTTCGCGAACCAGCGTGCACTCGTCTCGGACCTGCTGTCGGTGCCCGCCCCCGGCCTCTGGATGGAGCAGCCGGTGGTGTCCTCGCGCCAGACGGGTGCATGCACCACCTCGTCCTGCGCCTTCGACTACACCGTGCAGGGCAGCCCGTACGCCGACGACGTCCGCGGCCACTTCAACTACGGCCTGACGCTGAACTTCGCGGTCGGCAACCGCCCGCCCGGCGCCGTCGGCGGTGAGTGCAAGGTGGTCCTGCGGGTCGACTTCGGACGCAACGGAACCACCCGCTGCGCGGCGACCAACCTCCCGCCGGACACCAACATCGCGTCGCGGTACACCTTCACCTATCTCGCGTTCATCGACGCGACCACAGACGAACTGAACGATCTCATCGACAACAACGAGAAGCAGACCAACACCGAGATCGTCTACGTCCGCACCGGCAACAAGGAACCGGCACAGGCCCGGTTCGGCTCCGGCGTGACCGGCCTGCCGAGCTACTACGCGATCAAGCGCGGCGACTACGTCTTCGACGGCATCGGCACCGACGGCAACATGCACATCACCTTCGGTGAGGGGTATCAGGACCACATCGTCGGCGGCACCTTCGATCCGTCCTGGGAAGGCACCGAGGTGCTCCGCAAGCAGATGGAGCAGCAGGTCGCCGCGGCGGGCGACGCGCAGGTCGTCTACTTCGTCGCCGAGGAGGAGACCGCGTCGGCGCTGCGAGCCCTCATCGCCGCGGAGAACCAGAGCGACAACATCTCCGCGTTCTACTACGACTAGTGGTGTGTCTCGGAAATAGGTGGCCGGTATCCGGTGGAGCGATCGGTGGTCTGGCAAGGCGGAGGAGGGAGGGATAGCGGAGCTATCGCGACCGACGACAACGCAGCCAGGCGCCGATCGAGCGCCGGAGACCAGTCGCTTATTTCCGAGACACACCACTAAAACTCAGCCGCCGGCGAAGCGCGCCTCGGCGGCCTCGCCCACCCGGCCGGCGCCGGTGTGCAGCCGCAGCCCCGGCGTCAGGGGCCGCAGGTCGACGTGGTCGCCGCCACCGTTGATCCGGACATACACCGACCCCAGGCCCGCCCGGACCGGTGCCCGGACCGCTTCCCCGTCCGCGAGCGCGATCTCGATCTCGCCGTCCCGGGTCGCGCAGTAGCTGAGCGCGATCGTCCAGGGCCAGGAGAAGAGCGGACCGTCGAGTCGCAGTCGGGTGGGTCCGTCGACCTCCGGGGTCCGGCAGGTCCCCGCCCCCGCGTAGATGGTGCGACGCTGGGTCACGCCGCCGGGCACGAGATTTCCCGCGGTGTCGAGCACGAACAACCGGTCGGTGGCCACCCCGAAGTCGGGCCGGGCCTCCACGCGGCCGAAGATGCGGCTGATCTGGTTGTCGGGGTAGACGAAGGGTTGCAGGATCTCCAGGGGCACGGACTGGTCGAGCATGGTCACGCCGCCCGGCCCCTGCGTCGCCGCGTCGTGCAGCGATGCGGTCGCGGTCTCGAGGTAGTCGCCGGTCGGGTTGTCCCGCCACGACGACGAGAACGAGACCAGCGACACCAGCGCGGACACCACGACGAGCGCACCGACGACGGACGCGAACGCGGGCAGCGCGGCCGACCGCTCCTCATCTCGCCCGGCCGCGGCGTCGGACGTGCGCGCATGCCGTCCGCCCACCTCGGTGGTCCGGGCCGGCGCGGCGCACAGCAGGGCCAGAGCGATGGTGAACACCAGCGCCGTGTCCGGGAGATAGCGCATGTGCTGGGCGAGTTCGATCGCCGTCTGCGGGCTCGACCGGTTCCACATCACCGGGATCTGGGCGGCCACGGCGTAGATCAGCGCGCACACGACGATCGCCGCGCCGCCGCGTCTGCGGGCCACCGCCCACCAGGTCACCGCGACCAGCACCAGCCAGCCGCCGACGATCATCCACATCTGCGGGAAGCCGGTCGGCGGACTCGGCGTCCACCGCTCCCATTCCCACGGCCCGCCGACGAGCGACGGCACGATCGCATCGGTCACCGACCGCCAGACCAGGCGCGCGGTCTGCGCCACCGAATGCTCACCCGACGTCGGGTCGGTGGTGACGAAGTACACCGCCACCCACGACGCGGCGACGACGGTCAGCGCCAGCCACAACTCCCGGGCGGACCGCAGCGTCACCGTCGTCGCGCGGGGGCCGCCGTTCGCGAGGACCGCGGCCACCAGCGCCACCGGGAGGATGAACAACGACTTCTCGAAGAACGCCAGCGCAATCAGGAAGACGATCGTCGAGCGGACCCACACCAGCCGGCGTCGCGCGTCGTCGACGTCACCGCGCGCGAGGCGGACCGCGTCGGCGACGATCCACGCCATCGCCGCCTGTAGGGGCAGGGTGTTGAGGCCGGCCGCCCACCAGGCGAAGCCGGGCACCGTCATCGGACTGAACAGATAGAACGCGAGCGCGACGAGTGCGCCGATGCGGGCGCGCGGCGCGATGACCCGCACCATCCGCCACACCGCCACCGACGCGATCGCCTGCATCACCACGAGCATCAGCGCCGGCAGCACCCAGTTCAGCGGCGCCAGCCACGTGGCCACCCCGGCGAGCAGGAACGCCGCCGGCATGAAGTGCCCGTCGTGACTGTGGCCCAGGTACTCCCAGGACAGGATCGGGTTCGACGACGCGCGTGCCACGAGGACCAGATCGTCCCAGTAGAAGTTGCCCGTCGCGACGAGCCAGCCGCGGATGATCAGCTGACCCACGATCAGGGACAGGGCGACGAGGGACACCATCCGCGCGTTGGGCATGCGCTCCAGTTTCCATGTGCCGCGAGCGGCGTCGTGGTCGGGTCGGGTGACTCGGCCGCATGCGGGTCGTCGCGGGGCGTCGTGGCAAAATCGGGCGCGTGACCGACCGCAGCCCCAGCCCCGGCGCTCAGGACCCCCGCCCGTCCGGCGGCACGTCGTTCGAGCACTCGATCGACCTCGACAAGTACGAGCTCTCGTCCGAGGTCGGCGACCTGCCCGACGACATCGACCAGCTGCGGCTCGAGATCGACCGGCTCGACGCCGTGATCCTCGCCGCGATCAAGCGCAGGTCGGCGGTGTCGAAGAAGATCGGTGCCGCACGCATGGCCTCCGGCGGCCCTCGCCTGGTCCACAGCCGCGAGGTGAAGGTGCTCGAGCGCTTCCAGGATCTCGGCCAGGAGGGGCACACCCTCGCGATGCTGCTGCTGCGTCTGGGGCGAGGGCCACTGGGCCGCTGACCTGTCGGCCCCGGGACACCGACGACGCGGTGATCCGGTGACGCCTGCGCGCCACGTGTGACGACCGTCGCGGGCACGACGCCGAGCACATAAGGTTGGTGGTCATGAGCACCCAGGCACCTGGCAGCGACTTCACCGGCACCGACCACGGCGACATCACCGCGACGCAGTCCTGGCAGGCGCTCGCGGCTCATCAGCCGCATGTGTACGCCATGCACCTGCGTGAGGTGTTCGCGATCGATCCCACGCGCGGGCGCGAACTCACCGTCGACGTCGGCGATCTGCACATCGACTACTCGAAACACCGGGTGCTGCGCGAGACGCTCGAACTCCTGATGAGCCTGGCCCGCGAGGTCGGTCTTGAGGAGATCCGCGACGACATGTTCGCCGGCGCCCACATCAACACCTCCGAGGACCGCGCCGTCCTGCACACCGCGTTGCGCCTGCCGGCCGATGCGACACTGACCGTCGACGGCCAGGACGTCGTCGCCGACGTACACGAGGTCCTCACCCGGATGGGCGAGTTCACCGACCGCCTCCGCAGCGGAGAGTGGAAGGGCCACACCGGAAAACCCATCACCGACGTTGTCAACATCGGCATCGGCGGCTCCGACCTCGGTCCGGTGATGGTCTATCAGGCGCTACGGCACTACGTCGACGCCGGGATCCGCTGCCACTTCGTCTCCAACGTCGACCCCGCGGACCTGGTCGGCACCCTCGCCGACCTCGACGCCGAGACGACACTGTTCATCATCGCCTCGAAGACCTTCACCACTCTCGAGACACTCACCAACGCCGCCGTCGCACGCACCTGGCTCCTGCAGGCGCTCGACGCCGACTCCGACGCCGTGGCAAAGCATTTCGTCGCCGTCAGCACCAACGCCGCCGAAGTGGCCGAGTTCGGCATCGACACCGACAACATGTTCGGCTTCTGGGACTGGGTCGGCGGCCGGTACTCGGTCGACTCCGCGATCGGGCTGTCGGTGATGGCCGCGATCGGCAAGGAACGCTTCGCCGAGTTCCTCGACGGCTTCCACCGGGTCGACGAGCACTTCCGCACCCAGCCCCTCGAACGCAATGCGCCGGTCATCCTCGGCCTGATCGGCCTCTGGTACAACAACTTCTGGGATGTCGGCGTTCGCGCGGTGCTCCCGTACAGCAACGACATGGCCCGCTTCGCCGCCTACCTGCAGCAGCTGACGATGGAATCCAACGGCAAGTCGGTCACCGCCGGCGGCCACCACGTCACCACCGACACCGGCGAGATCTTCTGGGGCGAACCGGGAACCAACGGCCAGCACGCCTTCTACCAACTGCTGCACCAGGGCACACGGATGGTGCCCGCGGACTTCATCGGCTTCGCCGAACCCACCGACGACCTGCCGACCGCTCCCGACGGCTCAGGTTCCATGCACGACCTGCTGATGAGCAACTACTTCGCCCAGACCAAGGTGCTCGCCTTCGGCAAGACCGCCGACGAGATCGCCGCCGAGGGCGTGCCCGCACATGTCGTGGCCCACAAGGTGATGCCGGGCAACCGCCCCACCACCTCGATCCTCGCCCCGCAGCTCACCCCCTCGGTGATCGGCCAGCTCGTGGCGCTCTACGAGCACCAGGTCTTCGTCGAAGGCGCCATCTGGGGCATCAACCCCTTCGACCAGTGGGGCGTCGAACTCGGCAAGACCCAGGCCAAGGAACTGCTCGGCACCCTCATCCAGTCGGAAGCGCCTGACACACACGACGATTCGTCGACCGACGCCCTCGTCACGTGGTACCGGGAGCGACGGGGCCGCGCGGTCTGAGGCTAGGTCCAGTACTCCTCGTCGAAGACCGCATCGGGAATCTCGTCCCCGGGTTCGACGCCGAGCGACTGGATGCGGCCCATGATCGCGGCCGCCGTCGCCACGTAGGTGACGAGATCGGTTGGCTCGACGTATCGTTCGGCGGGATCACCGCCGAGGAATTCATACAGGGCGGGTGGCACGCAGGCACCCATGTCCAGGGCGCGGGTACCGGTCGCCTCCCGCCACGCATCGAAGCTCGCCACGTCGACGGCCTCGGCGACTTCACCGGTCCGGACGGCCTCGGACACCTCGTCGACGGTGGCCAGCTCACCCGAGGTCCCGCTCGACGGGTCGAAGCCGAGAACCGTGTCGGCGGCGGTGGTCTCGTCGTCGGAGAGGGTGAAGTAGACGATGCCCCGCCAGTCGGAGCCCAAGGCCGCGATGTCCGTGCGGTCGAAGATCTCGCCGAGCAGTTCGCCGACCTGATCCCGCTGTCGAGCGCCGAACACCTGAAACGCGCCAGAGGCCACCATTTGTCCCTGCTTGTTCGCCACGACGGCCACCTTACGCAGGTCAGTCGTCGATACCCAGGACGACCACGTGACCCGTCGTCAGCGACAGGTACACCGTCGCGCGCCACTCCGGTGACGAAAACGCACGGTCGAGGGCGGGCCCGCCGAGAAAGCCGCCGGGCGGCACCAGGTCGCGCAACGCGCCCGCCACCGAGTCAGGCGGGGCCACCGGGTCGGCGCCGTACCGCCCCGCCCACTCTGCCGCGCGCTCGGTACCAACGTGCACGACCGCGTCGAACCAGTACGTGGATGGTCCAGGAACTCTGTCCGATGAGTCGTCCCCGAGAGTGCCGGCCGCCCAGCCCTCGACCCCCGACCCCAGCAGGAGCGGGAACCGTCTCATCACCGGCCGTTCGTCGCGCTGTGGTCCGGCGGTCACGATCTTGGTCGACGCCGGCGCCGACGTCGACACCGAGGGGATCGGGTCACGATCGACCGGTACCGACGGAGCACAACCAGCGAGCAAGCCGAACCCCGCAACACCTGCCACGGCGACAGCCGTCAGCCGCGGCAATCGGTGAACAGGCATCCCGTGACGGTAGCCCGCGGGTCGAACGCGAAACATCGGCTGTCTGAACGAATCACAGAAGTCAGACCAGTCGGCGGCTGACCGACGCCGGCAGGAACTTCAGCGCGGCCGCGATGGGTGTCCAGGGCCACGCGGGCACCGGGGCCCAGTCCTTCTCCGCCTCGATCGCCTTGACCAGCGCGTCGACGCCCTTGTCGGTCTCGACCATCAGGGACGTCTTCACGCCCCGGTTGATATCGGTCTCGATGTAACCCGGCGCGACCACCGACACCGTGATCGGCGACGACGCGAACTCGGCCTGGAGTCCCTGCCCCAGCGCCGTCAGCCCGGCTTTCGACGCCGAATAGGCGGCCTGCGCCTTGGGCATGCCGCGAACACCCGAGATGGAGCTGATCAGCACGAGGTGCCCGGCGTTCTGCGCGCGGAAGATCTCCAGCGCCGCCTCGGCCTGGGCCAGCGCGCCGACGAGATTGGTCTGCACCGTCTCGATGTTCGCGGCGGCCTTGCCGGTGCCGAGGGGTGCGCCCTTGCCGAGTCCGGCGTTGACGATGACCCGGTCGAGACCGCCCAGACCGTCGGCCAGCCTCCCGAAGACCTCGGGGACGGCGTCCACGTCGGTGACGTCGAGCGTCGCGACCTCGACCTGTGCGGCGGTGGGCCGCAGTTCGCCGGCCAGCGCGTCCAGCTTCTCGCGGCGGCGCGCCGCGAGGGCGAGCGAACGTCCCTGGGCGGCGAATCGTCGGGCCATGCCTTCCCCGAGCCCCGAACTCGCACCCGTGATGAGAATCCTCTGCCGTGTCGTCACGAGGACCAGGCTACCGGCCGGTAAGTTCTGCCTTCCCGGTCGCCCGGCGCGACCTACTTCAGCAACCGCGACATCCGACGGTCCGCCAGCACCTTCCCGCCCGTCTGGCACGTGGCGCAGTACTGGAAGGACCGGTCCGCGAACGAAACCTCGCGGACGATGTCGCCGCACACCGGACACGGCAGGCCGGTGCGGGCGTGCACGCGCAGACCAGTGCGCTTCTCGGACTTCAGCCGCGCGACGGCCTGCCCCTCCAGACGCCCGGTCGCGTCGGTGAGCACGCCGCGCATGGCGTCGTAGAGTGTCGCGACCTGGTCGGCCTTCAGTGTTTTCGACGACGCGAACGGCGACAGGCGTGCAGTGTGCAGGATCTCGTCGGAGTAGGCGTTGCCGATCCCGGCGATGGTGTGCTGGTCGGTGAGCACGTTCTTGATCCGGCCGGTGGTGCCGGCGAGGATCTCGGCGAACTGTTCGGACGTCAGCTCGAGCGCGTCGGGTCCCAGACCGGCGATCCGTTCGACGTCGGCGAGGTCGCGGACCAGCCACACCGCGAGTCGTTTCTGCGTCCCGGCCTCGGTGACGTCGAACCCCTCACCGGGTAGACCGCAGTGCACGCGCAGGGCGATCGGACTCTTCCCGCCCGGCCGCAGGGGTTTGGGCGACAGGTCCTCGCTCCACCGCACCCAGCCCGCCCGCGACAGATGGATGACCAGCTGCAGCAACGGCTCTGACGCAGTGGCCGCCGAGCCGGGAATGGTACGGATGACCAGGTACTTCCCCACCCGGCCGACGGATTCGACGATCCGGTCCATCAGCGCCGTGTAGGGCGGGTCCGCGGTCTTCAGCACTGACAACGACGCGACGTCGACCCGGCGGATCGGGAGTCCGGCCGCACGGCCGTCGACGTAGTCGGCGATGGCGGCCACCTCTGGGAGCTCAGGCATGCCACCAGTGTGCTCTAGTTGTGGGATGAACTCCCGACTTTCCGACGCCGAGCTGGCCGCCCGGATCGCGCAGGGAGCCGGCGAAGTACTCCTCGGAATCCGTTCGGGCGACCTGCTCGGCGGCGCGATGCTCGGCGATGTGGGCGATGCGCTTGCGCAGGCGTGGATCTCGACGGTGCTCCGCAAACACCGGCCACGCGATGCGGTGTTGTCCGAGGAAGCCGCCGACGTCGGCGACCGGGCCACCGCGTCGCGCGTGTGGATCATCGACCCCCTGGACGGCACAAGGGAATTCGCCGGCGGCTCGTCGGACTGGGCCGTACACGTCGCGCTGACCGAGAGCGGGATCGTCACCGAGGCGTCGGTGTCGCTGCCCGCGACGGGTGAACTGTTCCGTTCCGACACCGTCGCGGAGACCACCGGCGAACTGACCCGGCGTCTCGTCACCTCCCGGTGGGGCGGCTCGTATGAGACCAGTTACGTGGCGAACCGACTGGGTCTGCAGATGGTGCCGGTCGGTTCGGCCGGCGCGAAGGCGATGGCCGTCGTCCGCGGCGATGCCGATGCCTATGTCCACGCCGGCGGTCAGTACGAGTGGGACAACGCGGCGCCGGTGGGGGTCGCGCTGGCGGCCGGACTGCACTGCAGTCGCCTCGACGGGTCGGAGATCGTGTACAACAACCGGCATCCGTACATGCCGGACTTCGTCATCTGCCGCAGCGAGATCCGCGAGGAGATGCTCGGCGCGCTGCGTCAGATCTGGTGAACTGAACCGGTGAACGGCATCGGCGACGCGGTGGTGCGCATCGGGCCTGCACTGGTGGTGGCCGTCGTACTGCTGGCCGTGGTCGCCGTGCTGGTGAACCGTCGGAGCGGATTGGCCCGGGAGACCGTCGTCGCCACGCTCCGGGCCGGCGCGCAACTCGCGGCGCTGGCTGCCGTGCTCGCCGCCGTCATCCCCCACCTGTGGGCCTCGGCGCTGTTCGTCGCGGTGATGGCGACCGCCGCGTCCTGGACCTCGGCCCGACGCGTGCGCCCGGGGGGTCCCCGCCTGGCGGGAACCGCGTGGTGTGCCGGGCCGGTGGCGGCGCCGACGATCGCGATTGTGACCGCTCTGGTGGCAGTCGGTGTGCTTCCCGCTCGCGGCATCGCCGTGATCCCCACTGCCGGCATCATGCTCGGCGGCGCGATGGTCACCGCCTCGCTCGCCGGACGCCGGGCGCATGACGAGCTGTCGGTCCGCCGCGGCGAGGTGGAAGCCGCGCTGTCGCTCGGCTTCGACCCGCGGGACGCTCGGATGGAGATCGCCGGCCCGCCCTCGGCGACCGCGCTCGTCCCTGGCCTCGATCAGACGAAATCGGTGGGACTCGTCACGATCCCCGGCGCGTTCGTCGGCATGGTCCTCGGCGGGGCGTCGGTGTGGGCGGCCGCGGCGATGCAGATGTTCGTGCTGATCGCCTTGCTCGCCGTGAATTCCATCGCGA
Source organism: Gordonia sp. ALPHA1B1 (assembly GCF_005502615.1). Lineage (NCBI taxonomy): Bacteria > Bacillati > Actinomycetota > Actinomycetes > Mycobacteriales > Gordoniaceae > Gordonia > Gordonia sp. ALPHA1B1. The sequence goes on from NZ_SCOC01000004.1 coordinate 198,043, forward strand.
TGCTCGTGACGGTGGAACTGGTGGCGCGCGAGCACCTGTGACACAACCCCGCTCCCTAATTCCAGAGAAGCGACCCCCATTGCTCCCTGAGGTGCGAGGAGCGTTAGCGACGAGCCACGAAGGGTCCGGCTAGCGGCGACTCTTCCGCAGCAGATAGATGTCCATGATCCAGCCGATCCGGTCCCGGGCCTCGGCGCGCGCTTCGACGATCCGGTCCGTCACCTCACCGACCTCGCCGCTGATCAGGATCTCGTCCTCGGTACCGACGTAGGCGCCCCACCAGATGTGATCGTCCGGGTCGGCGGTGTGCCGGAAGGTGAGGTCGGCGTCGAGCATCACGATCTGATTCGCGTCGGCGCCCGCGGGCGTCTCCGCGAGGCGTCGGCCCGTGGTCGTGTGGATCGGTTCGCCGACGCGATTGGCGACGATGCCGTGGGCCGCCGTGAGCGCGCTCGCGCTGGTCACGCCGGGGATGACTTCGACAGCGAGTTCGAGGTCGTCGCGGGCGGCGAGATCGTCGACGATCCGCAGCGTGCTGTCGTAGAGGGCGGGGTCGCCCCAGACGAGGAAAGCGGCCACCCCCCCGTCGCCGACCTCGTCGCGCAGTGCGCCGGCGATCAGCTCGGCGCGCGCGGCGTGCCAGCGCCGGACCTCGGCGTCGTAGTCCGCCGGCTCCCGGTCGCGTGGCGGATCGGGGATCTCCACCAGCGAATGCCCCTGGCGCGCATGCTCGTCGAGGATGGCGCGGCGTGCGTCGAGCAGGCCGCTCTTCGCCGTGCCCTTCTCCAGCGCGAGGAAGGCATCGACGTCGGCCATCGCGTCGATCGCCTGCAGCGTGATCTGACGCGGTCCGCCGGGCCCGATCCCGATGACTCGCAAGGTGAGTCGCACGGTCAGATCTTCACCTTCGGGAGTCCGTGCTTGCGCGCGGTCATGTCCAGGATCAGCTGTCGCGGCGCGAGCCGCCGGAGCAGGAAGACCACCCCCGCCTGATTGCCCTTGGCGTAGAACGGCTTCGGATGCTCAGCCAGGGCGGCGTCGACGATCTGGGTGGCCATGCTCGCCGCACTGATGCCCGCGTCCTCGTTGCGCCGGGTGGCGGCGGCGAGCGTCTCGTACTCGGCGCGATAGGGCGAGTCGTCGCCGATGTGAATGCTGCGGCGATCACCGATGCCGGTGGCGATCGTGCCGGGTTCGACACTGATCATCCGTATCCCGTACGGCGCCAACTCGCGTCGCGACGCGAGCGCGAAGGCCTTCAGCGCCGACTTGGTCGCGGCGTAATTGGACCGGAAGGCGACCGGGAAGCTGGACAACATCGACCCGACCATCACGACCGTGCCCCGGCGCCGGAGACGCATGCCGGGCAACACCGCCTTGGTCAGCGCGATCGGCCCGAAGACGTTGACCCGGAACAGATCTTCGACGGCCGCCATCGAGGTGTCCTCGAGCGCACCGGCCTGGGACTCGCCGGCGTTGTTGATCAGGATGTCCACGTCGCCGACGAGGGCCGCGCAGGACTCGGCGGATTCGTAGTCGGCGTTGTCGAGCCGGACGTAGGTGACGCCCTGGATCGGGTTGCGTACGGAATCCGGATTGCGGGTGGTGCCGTAGACGCGGTGTCCCCTCGCGACGAACTGGCGGGCGACCTCGGCCCCGATGCCACTGGTCGCGCCGGTCACGAGGACAGTCTGTGAACTCACGCCCGCAACGGTAGCGCAGCGGCCGACGGGTCAGATGAGCTTGTCGTAGCGGCGGGTGAGGATGCTCAGTTCTGCTGCCACACGCTCGGTGTCGGGACCGTAGGGCCGGTCGGGGGTGCGACCGAGCCAGTCGACCAGACGTTGGACGGGCGTGCGGCATCCCGCGGGCGTGCGTCGCTGGACGTAGGTGAGGGCCGCGGCAGACAGCGTGAGCAGGACGGCGAGAACGACGAATGCAGTGATCATGGCAGTTATCCTTCGCTCACATCGATTCCGCCACCAGTGGCAGCATAGCCAATGTTCGCAAATTATCTGCCATACTGGTCAGGTGCTGCATTCGGTTGGTGTCCTCCTGTACGGACACGTCGCGCTCTTCGAATTCGGTGTCGTGCACGAGGTGTTCGGCCTCGACCGCACCGACGACGACGTCCCCGCCTTCGACTTCCGGGTCGCCACACCGGATCCCGACACCGCGCTGGCCGTCGGCAACGGGGTGTCGATCCAGGTGTCGCACACCCTGGACGAGTGCCGCGACGTCGATCTCGTCGTCATCCCCGGCGGAAGCATCAGCGGTGACTACCCCGTCGAGATCCTGGACACCATCCGTGCGGTCGTCGACAACGGCGGACGTGTCCTCACCGTCTGCTCGGGCGCGTTCGTCGCCGGCGCGGCCGGACTCCTCGACGGCCGTCGGTGCACCACCCACTGGCGCTACGGCGACCATCTCGCGCGCATGTTCCCCCAGGCGCAGGTCGACACCGACGTCCTCTTCGTCGACGACGGACCCGTGACCACGAGCGCCGGCACAGCCGCCGGGATCGACGCGTCGTTGCATCTGGTCCGCGAATCCTGGGGACCGGCCGTCGCCAACCGCATCGCGCGGCGCATGGTCGTGCCGCCACACCGCGACGGCGGACAACGCCAGTTCGTCGAGGCCCCGATGCCGGCGTGCACCGACGAGGGCTTCGGGTCGCTCTTGGCCTGGATGACGGCCAACCTCGACCGCGACATCAGCATCGACGACATGGCGTCCCGGATGCACATGTCCGGACGTACCTTTGCGCGTCGCTTCGTCGACGAGGTCGGCATCTCTCCTCGCCGCTGGCTGACCGAACAGCGAGTGCTGTCGGCGAAGAACCTGCTCGAGACGACCACCGCCAGCGTCGACGAGGTGGCACGCCAGGTCGGCTTCACGTCGGCGACGCTGCTGCGACACCATTTCGCCGCGAGTGTCGGCGTCTCGCCCCTCGTCTACCGCCGGCGGTTCGCGAAATCCGGCGTGAGTTCGTAGGCCGAAACCCCGCGAGACGGCACTCGCGCAGTGGAACGGCCAGACTGGTGCCCTCGGTAGGATTCGAACCTACGACCTACCCTTTAGGAGAGGGTTGCTCTATCCCCTGAGCTACGAAGGCGGACCGCGAAGAGCCCACGGTGGCGCGGCTCCCCGACAGCGGGAGTCTACGCGAGCGACCTCACCCGGCCACACCACACACCTCAGATGGTGAAGATCGTGTAGTTCGCCCCCGTCGCCGGGAACACCCACGACGATGTGTGACGCCCGGCGTCGGAATGCGAGCACCGGTACGATCGACCCCGACGCGAACCGGACATTTCCGGCTGTGATCGTCACCACTGAGGACACCCCGGCGTTGAGGTTCCTGCCAGCCTGTGTCCGTACACTGCCTACCGCATACGTTCTACCGTTTCACCCGGGGAGGTCTTTTCGTTGGTGCACGCGGCATCAGGATCGGCGCGCACCGCCGACGACGACGAGACCACGGCCACCGCTGTCGAGTCGCCGGACTCCGCCACCGTGGCACCCCGTCCCGCCGAGTCGGCCCCTCCCGCGCCCACGACCAAGCCCCGCGGTCGGGCGCACACCGCCGACTTCGTCCGGGTCGTCCTGTTCACCTTCGTGGTCGTCGCGCACAGCATCAACGCCATCAACGGCGGTGCCGACGAGATCAGGGGCGCGAATCTCGTCGGCACCCTGTGCCACCTGACCCGATACGGCTTCGTGGCGGTGACCCTCTACGTCCTCGTGCTGAGCATGCAGGGTCGGGAGATGTCGCCGTGGCAGTTCTGGCGGCGTCGTTTCGGGCTCGTCGTCGGCCCCTACCTGGCATGGACGCTGATCTACACGATCACCGACCACATCATCATCGCCGACAATCCGTTCCCGCCGATCAGTGAGATGGCGCCGCGCCTCGCGCACGACCTCCTCGTCGGCGAGGGCAAGTACCAGCTGTACTTCCTGCTGATCTCGATGCAGATCTACCTGTTCTTCCCACTGATCTCGTGGCTGTTCGAGCGGGGCCGCGGCCGACCGTGGCTGATGCTGGCCGGCGGAACCGCGATCCAGCTCCTGGTGTTCGTCATCTACCAGTACCTGCCCCGACCGTCGGGTCAGGTGTGGGACGTCGCCTACCAGCACCTGTGGAAGACGCTGCCGATGTACGCGCTCTTCATCACCATGGGAATGCTGGCCGCGCAGCATCGCGAGGCGGTCGATCGTTGGCTCCGCGACCACATGGCGACGGTCGTCCTGGTCGCGGCGGGCTGCGCGGCCTTCACCGTTGCCGGATACCTGTTGGCGACATCGCCGGGCAACGTGCCGTGGAAGGCCAACACCGCCTGGAACCCGGTGTCGCTCCCCTGGTTCATCGGCGGCTTCGTCCTGCTGTGGCTGATCGGCCTCGTCTGGGATGACCGACGCGCCGCCGGCCGGCCCGCCGGCGGAAAACTGGTCTCCCAGGCGACCCTGCGCGCTTTCGGGGTCTTCGCGGTACACCCGCTGATCCTGGACGTCCTCGGACGCGTCGGATTCCTCAGCGGCCTCTTCGACTGGTTCCCGCATTCGGCGATCCTGCGCTCGATCATCTTGGTCGTGCTGGTACTGACGGCCTCGCTGGCGCTCGTCGACGTCCTCCTACGCCTACCGTTCAGCAAATGGCTCACCGCCCGGCCCCGCATCCCCCTGTTGCCGAAGCGGAACAAGAAGAAGCAGGACCGGGCGGTGGAAGTCGGTCAGTCGGCGGGGGCTGAGAAGGAGTCCGCCGGCTAGTTTCTGGCTAGTTGTACTTCGGGTTGTTGATCACCGGGATCTCGATGTTGATCGGCATCCGCAGTTCGGACATGTAGAAGAGCACGAACTGGCGGAGGAACTCGTCGAACAGCCAGTACGCCTCACGCGGCATGCCGACGTTGAGCAGGCCCTCGCGGATCTGTACGTACGGACCCCACGCCGTCTCGAGCAGCGGGCTCCACACGGGCTCCCGCGGGATCTGATACCAGTTGGCGACCTTGTCACCGAGCACGAATCGCGTGAGCGCCCCCAGGACGCCGCGCGAGATCAGCGAGAGGTCGAGGTTCATGCCGAGGTCGAGCAGCATGTCGGCGAGCTTGCGACCCTCGGGGGTCGGCGCCAGGATCGGGTCGAGGACCTGCTGCGCCTGCGAGTCGGCGGCGGCCCAGGAGGCGGGGATGTACTCGTCCTGGACGCCCAGCAGGCGAGCGGTGATCTGCCACGAATGCAGGAATCCGGCGGATTCGTCGGCCGCGATCGGGACGTTCCACTTGTCGAAGTTGCGCATGACGGTCGTCGGCAGGCTGTGCCAGGTGACCATGATGTCGGCCTGACTGATCGGCTTCTTCTCCGTCGCGCCGTGCACCCAGTGCGGCGACTGCGGCAGGAGGTGTCGCACGCCGGCGTGCGCCATACGGGTCTTCACGCAGGTCACGATCATCTCGCCGCCGGGCTGATAGGCGTTGAGCGATCCGATGTCGTATCCGAGCTTCGCGGTCTTGGTGATGCGGTCCTTGAGGTCCCATCCGCCCTTGGAGTAGTAGACCGACCGGGCCTCGCGCGGGATGACGGTGCTCATCATGCCGCTGGCGAAGCCGTACAGGACGCCGAGGTAGGTTCCGCGCTTCTGGTTGAATCGGACCGCGTCGGCCAGCTTGGCCTGGTCGGCCCACGCGGGCAGCTGACGAGCGTGCTCCATGAAGTCGCGCAGTTCCGAGGGCAGCCCGGCGGGCAGCGGCTGCGAGTTACGATGCCACGTGCGCAGCAGGCGATTGACGTTGCGCACCTGCCCGCTGTCGATGACCTTGGCGATCACCGGGTCGGCCTCGTCGTCCCACAGCTGCCGCGGGTCCGCGCCGCGACCGCGGCCCGGCACCGAGTTCGCCGGCGACCACGTCCACGGCGTCGTCTGCGAGAGCGCCGCGACCGCACCGGCTGCGCCGACGACACCGCCCGCGCGTATCAGGTTCCGCCTGTTCAGATCTTCCATGACCCCGTCCCATCACTTCCATGTATCAATGTGACAAACAACGTATCCTTGTATCATTGTTACCACCGCGTGGTCCAGAACACACCTCTTTCGCGAATTTTGCGATCATGGAAGCTCATGCGGTCATGATGTGAGGAAGGGGGTGAGGCGAGTGACCACGCAGCCGTCCGGCGCTTCGCTGTCCAGCTCGCTTCTCCAGCGGGCGTTTCTCGAATCCGCGGCTCAGTCCGACGAGGCCGCCGATCCCACCGCCGAACGTCTGCTCGACGCGGCGTTCGAACTCTTCTGCCGGCTGGGCGTGCAACGGACGCCGATGGAGAAGGTGGCGAAGAGCGCCGGCGTCACGAGAGTCACCCTGTATCGCAAGTTCGCCACCAAGGACGCCCTGGTCGACCAGGTGGTGCTCCGCGAGTTCCGTCGGTACTTCGACCGGTTCCGCGCGGAGATCCCCCGCGCCGACACCGTGGCCGACCGCGTCGTGGTCGGGTTCGTCGGTTCGCTGCGGGCGATCTCCGGCAACCCGCTGATCGGTGAGATCAGCGACGCCGAGCCCAGCATGCTGATCGAATCGATGATCGGCGGCGACGGCATGCTGCTCGCGACGGTCCAGCACTTCGTCGCCGCCCAGCTGCGCCGGGAACAGCTGGCGGGCAACATCTCCGACGAACTCGACGTCGATCTCGTGGCCGAGATGATGGTCCGCATCTCCGCGTCGTTCCTCACCGTGCCCAGCCGCGTCGTCGACATCACCGACGACGCGCAGCTCGCTGCGGTGGCGCGCCAGTTCCTCGTACCGATGCTCAATCCCGCGCAGTAAACCGCCGAACCTGTAAAGATCAGAGCGCTCACCACATCTGAGGAGACTGACGATGCGCTCTTGGTCTGTGATCATCATCCTGGCCGTCTCACAGTTCGTGATGGTGCTCGACAGCACCGTGATGAACGTGTCCATCTCGGTCGTGGCCGACGACCTCGGGACCTCGATCACCGGCATGCAGGCCGCGATCACCTTCTACGCGCTGACGATGGCCGCCTTCATGCTGACCGGAGGCAAGCTCGGCGACCTGATGGGGCGCGCAAGAGCATTCAAGATCGGTGCAGTCATCTACGGCATCGGCTCGCTGACCACGGCGCTGAGTCCCAACCTGACCGTCCTGCTCATCGGCTGGTCACTCGTCGAGGGGCTGGGCGCGGTGCTCGTCATCCCCGCGATCGCATCGCTGGCCGCCATCAACTACACGGGCAAGGCCCGGGTCACCGCATTCTCGATCCTGGGCGCGGTCACCGGGCTGGCCGCCGCCGTCGGCCCGCTGCTCGGTGGCGTGATGACCACATACCTGTCGTGGCGCTACGTGTTCGTCGCCGAGACCGTCGTCATGGTGGCGGTCCTGTTCGCGGCCAAGCTGATTCGTGACGTACCCCGCGACCCGGAGGTACGCATCGACCCGCTCAGCGTCGTGGCATCCGCCGGCGGCCTGTCGCTGATCGTCTACGGCGTACTGCAATCGAAGACGTGGGGTTGGCTGAAGCCGCAGCATCCGCCGGAGATCGGCGGGGACGAGATCGCCCCGCTGGGCGTCTCCCCCGTGGCATACCTGTTGCTCGCCGGGGTCGTCGTGCTCTGGTTGTTCGTCCTGCGGCAGCGCACCCTGGCGACGTCCGGCCGCCAACCGCTGCTGCGTGTCGAACTCTTCCGCATCGCTGCTCTCCGAAGCGGACTCGGCGGTTTCCTCGCCCAGTACTTCGCGATCGCCGCCCTGTTCTTCGTGGTCCCCGTCTACCTGCAGACGATGCTCGGACGCGACGCACTGCAGACCGGGGTGAAGATCCTGCCGCTCTCGGTCGGGCTCGTCCTGTTCTCGATCCTCGGATCCTGGCTCACCGCACGGCGTTCCGCACGGTTCATCGCTCGCGGCGGACAGATCACGATGGCGCTGGGGACACTCCTCGTCATCGCCTCGGTGGGAATCGATCTGCGCAACGCCGCCTTCGCCGCGGGCATGTTCGTGGTCGGCGCCGGCTTCGGTCTGCTCGCTTCACAACTCGGCAACGTCAACATGTCCGCTGTCGAGGAGAAGGACACCTCGGAGGTCGGCGGCCTGCAGGGCACCTTCCAGAACCTGGGGTCGTCGTTCGGCACCGCGGTCGCGGGATCGGTCTTCCTGCTCATGCTGTCGTCGGGCTTCGTGTCGGCGGTCAACGACGCCGAGAACCTCTCCCCCACCGACCAGCAACGCATCATCGCCACCGTCGACGACCAGGGAGTGCCGATCATCTCCGCCGACGAGGCGCGCACCCTCGTCCTCGATGCGGGCGGCTCGGAGCAGTCCGCACAGGCTGTGTCACAGGCCTATTCGGATTCGCAGATCGCGGCCCTGCAGCAGTCGCTGTTCGTCGTCTTCGGCCTGCTCGTGCTGGCGTTGCTGTTCTCGCGGCACCTGCCCAACCGGATACCGGAACCCGGCCCGGCGCTCGAACGGCAGTCGGCCGAGCCCGAGCCGAAATCCGGCTCCTAGTCGATCTTCTTCCTGATCGTCGCTTCCGTGTGCCGCACCGCCTGAGCGGCGAACGGTCCCACGACCTTGCCGAGGAGTTTGCCCGCCATACCGCCGGGGAGGTTGTAGTTGATCTCGACGTCGAGTTCGGTGCCCGATCCACCGTCCGCGTCGGCGAACCGCCACGTCGTGTTCGCGTCGAAACCCTCGACGGCCTTCAACTCGATGAGCTCGTTCTCGACGTACTCGGTGCACTCGACCACCGACTTCAGTGTCTTCGGTCCGACGTCCATCGAGACCGCGAACTTCGCTCCGAGTCCGCTGGTCTTCTCCGTCGTCGGCTCGAACCGGGTGACCCCGAGTAGGTACTCCGGGACGTTCTGGTAACCGTCGATGTAGTCGAAGACCCGCTCGCGCGGCCTGTCGATCTTCGCCTGATGCCGTGCCACTCCCACGATTCTCCCCGTTCGTCTCGTCCGGCCGACCATGCCGGTGCGGCCCTCCGCCTCGACCCTATGCGGTCACGGCCGCTGTCCTGAACATTCGACCCAGTTCGCGTCGCGAACGGCCACTCGGTCAGTACGCTTGGCCGATGACGGCCGGGTCCGGAGTCTCTCGAGTGGTACGTGTCCTCGTCGTCGCGACGGCCACCACCTTCCTCGCGACTGCCTGCGGCTCGGATCCAGCCGAGCCGGAAGCGAGTCCGGTCACCTGCGCCGAGATCCCCAACGGCGAGATGATCGACGCCCAGACGATGACGGCCGCACCCACCGACATCGCCACCAGACCGGAAGTCGCGTCCGGCTTCCGAACAGGGATGAGACCGGTCGTCACCGACACCTACGCAGCGGCAACCGCCAATCCGCTCGCGACCCGCGCGGCCTGCGAGGTGCTGCGCGACGGCGGGACGGCCGCCGACGCCCTGGTCACCGCGCAGATGGTGCTGGGACTCGTCGAGCCGCAGTCCTCCGGGATCGGCGGAGGCGCCTTCGCGCTCTACTACGACGCGGGGTCGAAGAGCGTGCGGGCCTTCGACGGTCGCGAGACGGCGCCGGCGGCGGCCACCGAGACCTACCTGACCCGGATCGCCCCCGACGATCCCACCCCACCCGCGCCGAGTGCCCGCGCCTCGGGACGGTCCATCGGCGTGCCGGGCTTGCTGCGCATGCTCGAGATGGTCCATGCCGACTTCGGCGGACAACCATGGCGAGATCTGTTCGATCCGGCGATCGAATTGGCCGACAACGGGTTCGACATAAGCCCGCGGCTGGCGACCGCGATCGCCGCGTCGGCGGCCGAACTCGGTGCCGACGACGAGGCCCGCTCCTACTTCCTCGCGAGTGACGGCGCCGCGAAGCCGGCGGGCACGCGGCTCGTCAACCCCGCGTACGCCAAGACGCTCGGCGCCCTCGCCGCCGACGGCGCGGGCGCGATGTACGACGGGCCGCTCGCCCGAGCCATCGTCGCCGAGGCCGGCAGCACCGCGGGCGGCATGACACCGAGCCTGATGACCGAGCAGGATCTACGCGACTACCGTGCCATCGCCCGGGAGCCGGTGGTCACCACCTATCGGGGGCGACAGATCGTGGCCATGCCCGGACCGTCGTCCGGCGGGATCGCCGTCGCGTCGGCGCTGGGCATCCTGGCGAACTTCGATCTGCCGTCGATGCCGCCGTCCGATCTCGACGCCGACGGCGGGCGTCCCGACCCAGCCGCCGTGCACCTCGTCACCGAGGCCGAACGCCTCGCCTACGCCGATCGCGACAAGTATGTGGCCGACCCGGACTTCGTCCCGCTGCCCGGGCGCGGGGTCGCGACCATCCTCGATCCGGCCTATCTGCGGTCTCGGGCAGCGCTCATCTCACCCGACTCCTCGCTCGGCGAGGCGCCGGCGGGTGACCTCGGACCGGTGCCCCTGGGGTCGCACCCGGGCACCGAACACGGAACCAGTCACATCACCGTCGCCGACCGGTACGGCAACGTCGCCACGATGACGACGACCATCGAATCCGCCTTCGGCAGTTACCACATGGTCGACGGGTTCCTACTCAACAACGAGTTGACCGACTTCTCTGCCGAACCCCGCGACGACGACGGGACGCTGCTCGCCAACCGGGTCTCGCCGGGCAAGCGGCCGCGCTCGTCGATGGCGCCCACACTCGTTCTGCAGCCCGGCGCCGACGGAGCGCCGGCCGAGGTGGTCGCGGCCCTGGGTTCCCCCGGCGGGTCGGTGATCATCCAGTTCGTCATCAAGACGATCGTCGGGATGCTGGACTGGGGCCTCGATCCCCAGCAGGCCGTGTCGATGATCGACTTCGGCTCGGCCAACACCCCGACCTCCAACGTCGGCGGCGAACACCCGCTCGTCGACACCACGGACGACGGCGCACACGATCCGTTGGTCCGCGGCCTCCGGGAACGCGGAGCCGAGGTGTCGGTCGAGGAACAGTCGAGCGGGCTCAGCGCCCTGCTGCGACACGGCGGCGGCTGGATCGGCGGCGCCGATCCGCGCCGCGAGGGCGCGGTGATGGGCGACAACGCGACGCTGCGGTAGACCATCGCGCCACGGGTTTTCGGGAAACGGCGTTGCCTCGACCGGTTCCGAGGGGCACTAGTTTTCCTCGGCGTCACATGGGGGCAATCGGGCGCATACACCCAGCTCATAGCGTCGAAGCGCTCGCAATTGCGACAAACGGCGTACCGACGTCGTCGTGCGCCCCCGCGCACAGGGGGCCCAGATCATCCAGGAGTGTCCATGAGTGGCAGCATGTCCCGCCGACAGGCGATCGAGGCCGTGACGACCTACGACGTGTCGGCGCCGGGGTTCACCGAACCCCTCGCAGACACGTTCGGGCGCAATGTGTTCAGCCTGTCGGTCATGAAGAAGCGGCTGCCCAAGCACGTTTTCAAAGCGGTCGCCGCGACCGTCGACACCGGCTGCGCGCTCGACCCCACCCTCGCCGACTACGTCGCGGTGGCCATGAAGGACTGGGCCATCGAGAAGGGCGCCACCCACTACGCCCACGTCTTCTACCCGCTCACCGGTTTCACGGCCGAGAAACACGACTCGTTCCTCGAACCCGATTCCACCGGCGCATCGCTCGCCGAGTTCGCGGGCAAGACGCTGCTGCAGGGCGAGCCCGACGCGTCGAGCTTCCCCAACGGCGGTCTGCGCGGCACCTTCGAAGCCCGCGGCTACACGGGCTGGGACGTCACCAGTCCCGCGTACATCCTGGAGAACCCGAACGGCAACACCCTCTGCATCCCGACGATCTTCATCTCGTGGACCGGCGAGGCCCTCGACAAGAAGACCCCGCTCCTGCGCAGCCAACAGGCCATGAGCAAGCAGGCCATGCGGTTGCTCCGCCTCTTCGGCCACGACGACGTCGACACCGTCGTCTCCTACGCCGGCGCCGAGCAGGAGTACTTCCTGATCGACGAGCACTTCTTCTATGCGCGACCAGATCTCATGACCTGCAACCGAACCCTGTTCGGCGCACCGCCGTCGAAGGGCCAGGAGTTCGACGACCACTACTTCGGTGCCATCCCGGAACGCGTGCTGTCGTTCATGATCGAACTCGACCGCGAGCTGTTCAAGCAGGGGATCCCGGCGAAGACCCGGCACAACGAGGTCGCGCCCGGCCAGTTCGAGATCGCACCGGTCTTCGAGCGGTCGGTCCTCGCCCACGACCATCAGCAGCTGATGATGACCACGATGAAGGCCGTCGCCGAGAAGTACGGTATGAAATGCCTGCTGCACGAGAAGCCGTTCTCCGGCGTCAACGGTTCGGGCAAGCACGTCAACTTCTCGCTCGGCAACGCCAATCAGGGCAACCTGCTCAATCCCGGCGACACCCCGCACGAGAACATGCAGTTCCTGACCTTTTGCGGCGCGATCATCCGCTCGGTGCACCTCTACGGCGGGCTCCTCCGCGCGGCGGTCGCGTCGGCGTCGAACGATCATCGTCTCGGCGCCAATGAGGCTCCGCCGGCGATCATCTCGATCTTCCTCGGCGACCAGCTGATGGACGTCTTCGAGCAGATCGCCAAGGGCGGCGCCACCGGTTCCAAGGCCGCGGGGGTCATCGAACTCGGGGTCGACACCCTGCCGCCCCTCAAAGCCGATCCGGGGGATCGCAACCGCACCAGCCCCTTCGCGTTCACCGGCAACCGATTCGAGTACCGCGCACCGGGTTCCAATCAGTCGATCTCCGATCCCATGGTCGCCATCAACACGATCCTCGCCGACTCCATCGACTTCATCGCCTCGGACCTCGAGAAGCTCCTCGCCGACGGTCTCGAACTCGCGGACGCCGTCCAGAAGGTGTTGCAGGAGATCGCCAATGCCCACGGCTCGGTCATCTTCAACGGCAACGGCTACTCCGACGAATGGCAGGAAGAGGCCGCCGCCCGCGGACTGAAGAACCTACGGACGACGGTCGACGCGGTGACGGAGTACACCTCGCCGGACGTCGTCGAGATCTTCGAGAAGTACGGCGTGCTGTCGGCCCGCGAACTCGAGGCCCGCGAGGACGTCATCTTCGAGTACTACGCGCTCACCCTCCTCGTCGAGGCCAAGGAGACCGCGGAGATCGCCAAGACGATGATCATGCCGGCCGCGATCCGGTACCAGGGTGAGCTCGCCGGGACGGCGGCGTCGCTCAAGATGGCCGGAATCGAGGCTCCCACACCGTTGCTCGAGGAACTGACCGGACTGATCAGCACGTTGCACGACGGGTTGACGGCCCTCGATGCCGGTATCGCCGGCATGCACGGCGAGTCCACCTTCGAGGAGTCGAAGTACGCGCTGGAGAAACTGGTCCCGGCCATGGCCGCGGTCCGCGAGGTCGCCGACACCCTCGAGTCCATCGTCGCCGACGATCTGTGGCCGCTGCCGACCTACAACGAGATGCTCACGATTCTCTGATCCCGCATCGTCGACACGCCCCTTGCGCATCGCGCAGGGGGCGTGTTGTTGCGCGCCTGGAGTTGTGTGGCGTGACGCCCAGCCGCACACCCGCATTTGTATCTCTACCCTCCCGTGAGGGTAGAGTTGGTCCGTCCTGCGGGGCGGCGTCGGCCGTCGGAATCGCCCGACGCCCGCGAGGGTGGGTGACCCCTTCCGCGACAGACGTTTCCGTTACCTCACGAAAGTCGAGACGCCGATGACGGCCGAGGTGCTGACTCCTGCCCGACAACAGTCGGTGCTGGCGACCCTGCGCTCCCCGCGGCGCCTGCGTACCGAGGTCCTCGCCGGTCTCGTGGTGGCGCTCGCGCTCATCCCCGAGGCCATCTCGTTCTCGATCATCGCCGGGGTCGACCCGCGGGTGGGCCTGTTCGCCTCGTTCACGATGGCGGTGACGATCGCCATCGTCGGCGGCCGTCCGGCGATGATCTCCGCCGCCACCGGGGCGGTGGCGCTGGTGGTGGCCCCCCTGGTCGCCAGTCACGGCCTGGATCACCTGATCGCCGCGGTGCTCCTCGCCGGGGTCATCCAGATCGTCCTCGGCGCAGTGGGTGTCGCCCGTCTGATGCGGTTCATCCCGCGCAGCGTGATGGTCGGATTCGTCAACGCACTGGCCATCCTCATCTTCACGGCTCAACTCCCCCACCTGCTGGGGGTGCCGTGGCTGGTCTATCCCCTCGTCGCGGCGGGGCTTGCGATCATCGTCGGTCTGCCGCGGCTCACCACGGCGATCCCATCACCACTCGTCGCGATCGTGCTGCTCACTGCGGTCACGCTCGCGGTCGGGTTCTCCGTCCCCGACGTCGGCGACGAGGGCGACCTGCCGGACAGTCTGCCCACGTTGTTCTTTCCCGACGTCCCGCTGAACTGGGAGACGCTGTCGGTCATCGCGCCCTACGCCTTCACCATGGCACTCGTCGGCCTCCTCGAATCGCTGATGACCGCCAAGCTCGTCGACGACCTCACGGACACCCACTCCGACAAGACGCGTGAAGCCACCGGTCAGGGCATCGCCAACATCGTGACCGGTCTCTTCGGCGGCATGGGCGGGTGCGCGATGATCGGCCAGACCATGATCAACGTCAAGGAGTCCCGGGCCCGCACCCGCATCTCGACGTTTCTGGCCGGACTCTTCCTGCTCATCCTGGTCGTCGGGCTGGGTGACATCGTCGCGCTGATCCCGATGGCCGCGCTCGTCGCCGTCATGATCATGGTGTCGGTCGGCACCCTGGATTGGCACAGCGTCAACCCGAAGACCCTGCGGCGCATGCCGAAGAGCGAGACGGCCGTGATGCTCGCGACCGTCGTCGTCACCGTGACCACCCACAATCTCGCGTACGGGGTGATCGTGGGCGTCCTGACGGCGATGGTCCTGTTCGCGCGCCGGGTCGCCCACTTCACGGAGGTGGTCGATGTCGCCGATCCCGAACCCGGAACCCGCGTCTACGCGGTGCGGGGCGAGTTGTTCTTCGCGTCCAGCAACGACCTCGTGTACCAGTTCGACTATGTCGGCGACCCGGACGACGTCGTCATCGACATGAGCGGCGCACACATCTGGGACGCGTCGACGGTCGCTACGCTCGATGCCGTCACCACCAAGTACGCAGCCAAGGGCAAGACCGCCACCATCGTCGGCCTCGACGACCACAGCGCCGAGCGTCATCGACGCCTCAGCGGACAGCTCGGCGGCGAGGGCTGACCGGGTAGAGAGGACAGGTCGTGACCGACGACGGGACCGACACCGCCGAGCACCTGCAGATCGGCACGGTGGCAACGGAAACCGGGTTGTCCATCAAGACGATCCGCCACTACGACGAGGTCGGTCTGGTCGTCCCGTCCGCCCGCTCGGCCGGGCGCTTCCGGCTGTACACCCGGGCCGACATCGATCGGCTGTTCGTGATCCGGCGGATGAAGCCACTCGGTTTCACCCTCGACGACATGCGCGCACTCCTGCATGCCGAGAGCGTCCTCGACGACTCCGACGCGGCGCCGGCGGACCGGCGGGCGGCGCTCGAGGCGGTCGCGGAGTTCCGGCAGCGCGCACGACTGGCGTGCGAGAAGCTCGAGCGGCAACTGGAATATGCGCACGAACTCACCGCTCAGCTGTCGGATCGACTGACCGATCCGGCGTGATCCGGCCGGGCACGTGGGCCCTACCCCAGCGGCCACCGGGTGCCGGTGCGGGCCTCGGCCTCGGTCCAGAGTCGACCGGCCAGCTCGTAGTCGCACGCCGCGAGCGATCGGCCCGACAGCACCGGTCGGCCGCGCAGTCCCCACGGTCCGTCGACCCCCACGTAGCTGCCCGGCGGGATCGGCTCGGTCAGGCAATGCAGGGTGGGTGCCGCGCCGGCGTCGAGATCGTTGCCGACGACACCCGCCAGGCCCTGCGCCGCGCGGTGCAGAACGCCCAGGCCCGGCTTGTTCGAGATGTTCGACGCGGCCCAGCCGGGATCGGTGAGCATCGAGGTCACCGGCGACCCGACGTCGCGCAACCGTCGGTCGAGTTCGAGACCCCACAGCATCACCGCGAGTTTCGACCCGGTGTAGGCCCGCGGCGACGACCACCGGGTGCGTCGGAGGTCCAGGTCGGCGGGGTCGATGCGGGCGCGGCGATGCCCCTCCGAACCCACGGACACGATCTGCCGCCTGATGCGTGGCAGGAGCAGGTTGGTCAGGGCGAACGGCCCGAGGAAATTGGTGCCCATCCCGAGTTCGAATCCGTCCCGCGTCGTCCGATGCTGATGCGGGAACATGCCGGCGTTGTTGACCAGCACATCGATCGGGCCGTCGAGTTCCTCGACGAAGGTCCGCACCGAGGCGAGGTCGGCGAGATCGAGCCGGATCACCTCGCAGTCACCGCCGAATTCCCGTGCGCGCCGGGCGCCGAGATCGGTGTCGCGGACGGCCAGGACCACCTGCACACCGGCCCGGGCGAGCGCGCGGGCGGTGGCCATCCCGATACCGTTCGTCGCACCGGTGACGACGACCCGCGAGCCGGTCAGGTCGGACAGGGACTTCGACGATGAGGGCATGGGCGCCACGGTACCCACCGGCCGGCCGGGCGGGGTGGCACTCGGTCGGGGTGGGACTCGGGGGCGCAGCGACTCTCACCGAACGCGCAGGGACAGCGCCACGACGAGACGCGTCGCCGGGTCGTCGAGATCCATCCCGGTCAGGGTCTGCACTCGACGGATGCGGTAGCGCAAGGTGTTCGGATGGACGTGCAGCGCCGCCGCTGCCGCGCGGACGTCACCGAAATGGTCGAGGTAGGCGCGCAACGACGCGGTGAACTCGCTGCCGCTGCGAGTATCGAGATCCGCGAGCCCGGCGACCCGGCTGTCGACGAGATCGGGGTTCTCCGAGAGCAATCCGATGATCTCGGCGAGCAGCACCCCGGTGCGGGATCGCTCGACGGTGGTGACGTCGTCGATCAGGTCGGCGTCGCGACCGGCGGCGTCCAGGACACGATCGATCGCAGAGCGCAGATCGGTTGCGGCGGCGATGGTGACGGGGCCGGCGACGACCGCGCGTGCCGGCACGCCGAATTGGCGGTCGGCGGCGTCGACGGAGATCCGCGCCCACGTGACGGCGTCGTCGAGCGGGACGCCTGGGAGCACGACGTACGCGCGGTCACCGATCGTGACCGTGACCGACAGCGGACTGAAAGCGCTGGCGTGCAGCATGAGTGCCGAGACCTGCCCGGCGCGGATGCCGTCGGGGGCCGTGAACCCCACGACCGTCACCGTGGCGGTCGGCGCGATGCCGAGCTGGGCGGCGAGGTGGTCTGTGTCGACCGGGACTCCGCCGACACCGAGGAGTCGCCGGACCCGCTGATCGTGGTCGGAGCCTGCCGAACGCCGTCGCGAGATCACCCGGGCCGCCACAGCTGCGGCGCCGACGAGTACCTCGTCGGTGTCGCGGGCCGGCGGGCGCGACCCCTCCTGCAGCCAGACGACCCCCATCAGGACGTCGGAGCGATCGCCGGGTGGGCCCGACGCCGGACGGATGGCGACCGCGCGACGCGGCCGAAGTCCGAGATCGGTGCGTGCGTCGACCATCACGACTCCGGACGACTTCCGGACCGCGTCCATCACGCCCCACTCCCGCAACCAGGCCAGCATCTCCGGCGGCCCCTCGCGGCCCAGGATCGACAGTCTGCGCAACTCGTCGGCCTCCTCGCCAGCCGAGCTGTAGGCGAGGACGTGCGCGTGCTCGTCCTCGATGCTCACCAGACCACCGGTCCGGCGGGCGACCTCCGCGGCGAGCTCGAACAGGTCGCCGGTGCTTCCCGACTCCATGGACTCGCCGCTCCCGACCGCGCCGCGTGCGGCGTCGAGCACCCGGGTGACGAGGTTGTAGATGCGTTCCCAGCGGGCGTGCGGATCGATGGCGATGACCGCGATGCCCAGTCGATCGGCGAGGCCGACCAGGGTCTGTGCGGGGTTCTTGGCCAGTACGGCGACCGGGCGGTGCGCCCCGAGGCCGCCGAGCCACTCCACGACGACGTCGTCGGCGAGTCCGACCAGGAGGAACAGGTCGGCGGATCGGGCGGCGTGCCCGAGCCCGTAGTGCACGTCGTCGGCGTCGACCATCGCCATCGTCGACACCGGCGCGTCGAGACCGCGGGGCGACGAGACCAGGGTCGCGACGGTCTGGTCAAGGGCGAGGACCAACCGCCCGAGCGCGATACCGGCAGTCTTGTCCATACGGACAAGACTAAGAGACCCACCTCGGCTGATCGGCCATATCGCGACGTCGAAAGGGACGGTGGACTGAGGTCATGGATGCCATCACCACTCCCCCTCGACCGTCGAACGAACCCGTCCACAGCTATGCCCCCGGTTCGCCCGAGCGTGCGCGCATCGTCGACGAGCTGGCGCTACAGTCGCATGCCGGCCGCCGCGAGTTCCCGCACATCATCGGCGGCCACCTGAGCCTCGGGGCGGGTGAGGAGATCGACGTCGTCCAGCCCCACGCACACCGCGAGGTACTCGGCTTCATCACCAACGCCACCCACGACGACGCCCGCGCCGCGGTGGACGCCGCTCGCGCCGCCGCCCCCGACTGGGCTCACACGAGCTTCGACGACCGCGCGGCCGTGATCCTGCGCGCCGCCGAGCTGCTGGCCGGGCCGTGGCGCGAGCGGATCGCGGCGGCGACGATGCTCGGTCAGTCGAAGTCGGTGCAGCAGGCCGAGATCGACGCCCCTTGCGAGCTCGTCGACTTCTGGCGGTTCAACGTCGCCTTCGCGCGTGAGATCCTCGCCGAGCAACCGGAGTCGTCGCCCGGGGTGTGGAACCGGCTTGACCACCGTCCACTGGACGGGTTCGTCTACGCCGTGACCCCGTTCAACTTCACCGCCATCGCCGCCAATCTGCCCACCGCCCCCGTGTTGATGGGCAACACCGTCGTCTGGAAGCCCTCCCCCACCCAGGCGTACTCCGCGCAGCTGACCATGGCGCTGCTCGAGGCCGCCGGATTACCGCCCGGGGTGATCAACCTCGTCCACGGCGACGGTGCCGCGGTCTCGGACGTCGTTCTCGCCGACGAGGATCTGGCCGGGATCCATTTCACCGGGTCGACGAGGACGTTCCGTCATCTGTGGCGTGAGGTCGGTGCCAACATCGAGCACTACCGGAACTACCCGCGCCTCGTCGGCGAGACCGGTGGCAAGGACTTCATCGTCGCGCACGCCTCGGCCGAACCTCATGCGTTGCGAACGGCGTTGACGCGCGGCGCTTTCGAGTACCAGGGACAGAAGTGTTCGGCGGCGTCGCGCGCGTATGTCGCCAGGTCGGTGTGGGAGCGGATGGGTGACGAGTTCCTCGGCGAGGCCGACGAACTCGCCTATGGCGACGTCCGAGATCTGACGAACTTCGGTGGTGCGGTGATCGATCGGCGCGCGTTCGACAAGCAGGTCGCGGCCATCGACCGGGCCAAGTCGTCGGCGTCGCTGACCGTCGCGGTCGGCGGCGTCTGCGATGACACCGAGGGGTACTTCGTCCGACCCACGGTCTTGGTGTCCGACGACCCGACCGACGAGGCGTTCGCCATAGAGTACTTCGGTCCGATCCTCGCGGTTCACGTCTACGACGACGCCGACTACGAGAACATTCTCGGCCTGGTCGATTCGACGGCGCAGTACGCACTCACGGGGTCGGTCATGGCGACCGATGTCGCCGCGGTCGCGCTCGCCTCCGACCGGCTGCGGAACGCGGCGGGCAACTTCTACGTCAATGACAAGCCCACCGGCGCGGTGGTCGGGCAGCAACCCTTCGGCGGCGGCCGGGCGTCGGGAACCAACGACAAAGCCGGGTCGAAGCAGAACCTGATGCGCTGGACCTCGACCCGCACGATCAAGGAGACCTTCTCACCTCCCACCACCTCGTCGTACCCGCACATGGTCGCCGACTGGACGGCGCTGTGATGGGGTCCGTCTTCGACACCGTGCTGCGGCCCGCGATCGTCGCGGCATCGCGCAGCGAGCGGATCAAGGACGCGTCCCAGCGGTGGCCGGTCACCGGACGAGTGGTCCGCCGATTCGTGCCGGGCGAGTCGCTCGACGCCGCCATGGCCGCCGTCGGGGCCGAACTCGCCGACGGACTCTCCGTCTCGGTCGACTTCCTGGGCGAGGACACCCTCGACGAATCCCAGGCGGACGCCACGGTGACCGCGTATCTGGCTCTGCTCAAGTCTCTGTCGGGACGCCGTCCGGCACCTGCCGGGTCGTTGGAGGTGTCGCTGAAGCTGACCGCGCTCGGTCTCGCACTGCCGGAGCACGGCGCGAAGATCGCCGAGGAGAACGCGCGCACGATCGTCGAGGCGGCCGATGGCCTGGACGTCGTGGTCACCGTGGACGCCGAGGATCACACCACCGTCGACCAGCGGCTGGCGATCGTGCGGTCGTTGCGCTCCGAGTTCCCGGAGACCGGGACCGTGCTGCAGGCCTGCCTGCGCCGCACCGAGGACGACTGCGCCGAATTCGCGGCGTCGGGCGCCCGAATCCGGTTGTGTAAAGGCGCTTATGCCGAACCGCCCGCGGTCGCGTTCACCGACCGCCGCCAGGTCGACGACAGCTATCAGCGGTGCCTCCGGATACTGATGAAGGGCTCCGGTTATCCGATGGTCGCCAGCCACGACCCCAGGATGATCGACGCCGCGAGAATCCTCGCCGACGAATTCGGTCGCGCGCCGGACAGCTGGGAACACCAGATGCTGTACGGAATACGGGCCGACGAGCAGCGCCGGTTGGCAGCCGCCGGCGCACGTGTCCGGGTCTACATCCCCTACGGCGAGCAGTGGTACGGGTACCTGGTCCGACGCCTGGCCGAACGTCCGGCGAACCTGGGGTTCTTTCTGCGCGCGCTGGCCGGATGAGGCCCCCCGACCAGTCGACTGTGCGTCGGTTTTCGTTGACTGTGCGGCACTGGGCCACTGCTTCCGGATCCGAAACGCTGGATCTGCGGTTGCCGGAGCGCTGAAAGCCGCCCGCTGGGTCGAGCACAGCAACTACCAGAGGGCGGTGGGCCGGCGACCGCCAGACTTCAACTCGACCGGCAGACTTCGATCGAGGTCTGGGAATCGAGTTGAAGTCTGCCGGTCACAAATCGGGCAGATACGCGAGATAGTCCCGACAGTCAACGCGAATCACGCACTGTCAACCAAAAACACTGCACAGCGGACGAATTCGCGTGTCTCGTGCCTGTGGAAAACCCTCGAAATCGAACGAATGTGGATCTCCTGATCTGAAAGTGGGCGGTTTTCGGTCAGTTTCGATGTGGGAGTTCTGGGCATGCGCCGCCCCTGGTGAGGTTCGCCATCGCGATCAAAGCGTCGGGAGTGTG
>NZ_SCOC01000050.1:0-25423 GCF_005502615.1 Gordonia sp. ALPHA1B1
GAAGACACCGCGTCCCGCAGGCCTGGCGCCCGGGGGCGCCAGGCCTGCGGGACGCGGTGTCTTCTGGCTTGTCATCGTCGGGTCTCCCTCAGAAATCGATCACGACCGGGGACAGGGGTTCGGCGCAGCAGAGCAGGATCTTGCCCTGCGCGATCTCTCGTGGGCGGATACCGCCCTGGTGGTTCATGACCACGTCGCCGGAGACCTTGCGGACCTTGCAGGAACCGCACAGGCCCACACCACACGTCGATGGCAGGGTGACGCCCGCTTTGGCGGCGGCGGCGAGGATCGTGGTGCCGGGACCCACGGTGACCCGCCGGGCGCGTCGGGAGAAAGCGACGACCACGCCGGTGTCGGACTCCGACTCGTCATCGGTGGGCAGGCTGAACCCGAAGCTCTCCTCGTGGATCCGAGCGAGAGCCGAGCCGGCCGACACCAGTGCGCCGCGCACGTCGCTGCGAAAACGCCCGGGGCCGCAGAGAAACACCTCGCGGTCACCGAGGTCGGGGCAGACCCGTTCGAGCATCGCGCGGTCGATGCGCCCGCGGTGTCCGGTCCAGTCGGGGAAGTCGCCGGCGGCCATGCGCGTCGCCGCGAACGCCAGTGTCACGTTCGGATGCCGACGGGCGAGTTCCTCGAGTTCGTCCCGGAATGGGATGTCGTCGACATTGCGCGCACTGTGCACGAAGGCGATGTCGAGCGGGGACTCGCTGTCGGTGACCGATCGGAGCATGGACATCACCGGCGTGATGCCACTCCCGGCCGAGACGAACAGGTACTTCTCGGCCGGACGAGCGGTGTAGGTGAATCGACCCAGCGGTCCGGAGGCGGTGATCATCATGCCTTCGACCATGTTGTCGTGCAACCAGTTCGAGACATGGCCCCCGGTCACGCGCTTCACCGAGATCGACAGGCCCCCCGGCCGGGTCGGGGGTGAGGAGATGCTGTAGCAGCGCTGGACGGGCCGGCCGTCGATCTCCACGGTCATCGCCAGGAACTGACCGGGGGCGAAGACGAAGGTCCGGTGGTCGTCCGGGTCGCCGGCCGGATCCCCGGCAGCGGAGCGCGACGGCGACCCGCCCGCGACCCGGAAGGTGAACGTCGCCATGTCCCGGGTGGTGTCGGTGCGGGACACGCACTGGAGGAAGATGTTGTCGGCCATGGTCGCTCTCAGGCTCCCGCCGCGTCGAAAGGGCCGTCGGCGGCCGGGATGTCGAGTCGGCGGCGCAGCATCGTGACATACCAGTTGACGAAGGCCTCGACCTGGATCTCCGACGTACTGTAAGGGCCGGGAACGTAAGCGGGATCGCTGATGCCGCTGTGCGCGAGCGCAACGAGGTCGGCGTCCTGCTGATTCGTCTTCTCCCAGACCCCGGTGAGCTGGTCGAGGTCATAGTCGACGCCCTCCACGGCGTCACGATGGACGAGCCAGGTGGTGCGCACCAGGGTCTGATCGGCGGAGACCGGGATGACCGCGAAGAGCACGGCGTGGTCGCTCGTCACGTGCAGCCACATGTTGGGCTGCAGGTGCATCGACAGCCGGCCGAGTCGCGCGTCGGGGATGTCGGTGAGGAGGCGGCCGCAGGCCGCGGAGCCGTCGAGGGTGAACGACTCGCCGGCGAGGTCGAGTGCGTCGCGCTCGATGTGGAACCCTGTTGCGCGCGTGTCGAGTTCTACGACCCGGGTGTGGGGTAGGCCATGCCGGTCCCAGATCTCGGTCTGTTCCGCGGTGGCGCGGTGGAACCGGTCGAACGCCGGCGCCAACCGGCTGGGGATGGCGTCGGTGTCGCTGTATCCCCAGGTCGGGAAGAACACGTTGAGGAGTTCCGGATGGCCACCGCAGTGGTAGCACTCGCGGTTGTTCTCCATCGTCAGTTTCCAGTTGCCGTCTTCGACGATGTCGACCTGTTTGGCCACCTTGGCCTCGGCGAGACGGTGCGGCGTCAGATAGGGCTCGACGACGGCGGCGACCTCGTCGATGTCGGCCGGCGGGTCGTCGGCCAGGCAGATGAACACCAGGCCGCCGATCGTGCGGACATGTACCGAGCGCAGCGAGTAACAGGACTTGTCGAAGCCGGGCGCCTGGTCATCGGCGAACTCGAGGCGCCCGTCCATCCCGTAGGTCCACGAGTGGTAGGTGCACACCAGGGTCCCGGTCGATCCGCTGGGCTCGGTGAGCAGGCGGGCCCCTCGATGCCGACACACGTTGTGGTGGGCCCGGACCCGGCCGTCGTCGTCTCGGACGACGATGACCGACCGGGTCGAGAAGGTGATGGTGACATAGTCACCGGGATCGGTGATCTCGGCTTCGGTGGCCACGAAAATCCATGACCGAGAGAAGATCTCGTCGACATCGAGGTCGAAGAACTCCCGGCTCACATACAACTCCGCCGGCAGGCTCTCGCCTGCGCGGCGGTCGGCGATCAGAGCGCGGGTGCCGGTTTCCGGTGCCCTGGTGGCGGCATGCGCGACGAATGGTGCAGTCATCAGCAGTGCGGGCCTCTCTGCACGGTCGGTGACGGATCTGTCGGGATGGCGGTTACATCGAGATCAACTGCATTGCAGTCGATCTCGAGACAGTCGGACGGCACGTGGATTCGGCCGGGCCAAGCTGGGGGAGTGTTGACTTGTTGCGTCATACGCAACGACGCGCATGCTATGCAACAAGTGTGCGTCTCGGGTCTTGCGGTGTCAAGCGGGACGTGCGACCGGTCTCCACGAGTCGCAGACGCGTCGAAAGATCATCGCGAGCCGAGGCACACCCGCTCTGCCAAATGTTCGCGACGAAGACATCGACCAGCCGCGACATGAACGCCGAGTACCAGGAGATCGCGAACGGCGGGCTGGCCGTGGATGTCCGCTCAGCGTGGTCGAGTGCTGAGTCCGGGTCGGATCACCTGCGTCGGCTCTTGGTGAGCGCGACTGGATCCAGGGCGTTGCGCGACCACTGCGCCGCCATCGCAAGGCTGGCGGCGCGCCCAGAATGCACGTGGTGGAAGGCTGACTCGGCGGCCCGGTCGGGATCGTGATCGGTGATTGCGGCCAGCATCTCCTCGTGCTCGCGACACTGCACCCCCGGGTCCCGGTCCTTGGTCAGGTGGAACAACCACTGCGTGCGGGCTTCGAGTGGTCCGAGGACGTTCTCCAGCAACGGATTTCCGGCCAGGTCGACGATGATCGTGTGGAACCGTGAGTTGGCCGCGGCGATCGCGGGCTTGTCGTCTCGCGCCGTCGCGTCACGAGCGATCTCCAGTTGGTCGGCAAGCGAAGCGAGCCCGACCGGATCGGCGCGTTCGGCAGCGAGTCGGGCCGCCAGCACCTCGAGGCTCTCGCGGACGTCGAACAGATCGCGCACGTCATCGACTGTGAACGGTGCGACGATCGCGCCGCGACGGGGCACCATCACGACCAGGCCGTCCTGTTGCAGTCGCTGCATCGCCTCGCGAAGGGGGATGCGTGACAGCTCGAGCTCGACAGCCAGGTCACGCTCCACGAGCCTGGTGCCGGGCGCGAGCTCGAGGCCGACGATCCGCCCACGCAACACCTCGTAGGCGAGATCGCTCAGCGACTTCTTCGTCGCGGCGTCTGCGGCACCGGTCACGGCATGTCTCCTCTGTGTGGCGAAGGCCAGCGTACCCCCGGGACGTGTAACGGTATACCGTTAATTACGCTCTTACCGGTTCGTAACCGGGCGGAAATGGTGCAAGCGGACTCTTTTCGTAACGGTATACCGCTACGAGGATGCCGGCCTACCAGGAGAAAACCATGAAACGAAAGCTTCCCATCGCGCTGATGGCCGCCGGCGCGCTCGCTCTCGGAGTTTCCGGTTGCGGGTCGTCCGACTCCGCGGCCGACGACGGAACCCTGTCGGTCGGGGTGTTCCTGCCCGGCTCGATCAACGACACCGGTTTCATGGAGTCGGCGTATGCCGGCTACAACCGGATCAAGGAACAGCTCGGCGACCAGGTCGACATCAGCTACGTCGAGCAGGTCGCGACCGCCGACTACCAGCAGGCCCTTCAGCGGTTCGCCTCGGAGAACGAGTTGGTGATCTCGGTGGGCGGGCAGACCGACGCCGATCTGCGCAAGGTCGCGCCGCAGTTTCCGGACGTGACGTTCGTCGAGATCGGCGGTCCGGCCGACGCCGAACCCATGGCGAACCTCGCGTATTACGACCCGCAGCAGGCCGAAGCCGAGTTCATCGCCGGTGCGGCGTCGGCGGCGGCCTCGGCGGACGGCACGATCGGGTTCGTCGGCGGGGTCGAACTCCCGGCGATCGTCAACGCGGCGAAGGCATTCGAGAACGGAGCCGAGTTCACGCGGCCCGGCGTCCGGGTTCTCGCGCCGCAGTATGTCGGCGACTTCAACGATCCGGCGAAGGCCAAGCAGGCAGCCGCAGCCGCCTATGCCGGTGGCGCCGATGTGCTGGGCCAGATCGTCAACCTCGGCAAGCAGGGCATCGAGCAGGCCGCGAGCGAAACCGGGAACCGGCTCGGCGGCGGTCCGATCCCCGGTGACTGCAGCAACCCGGTGTACAGCGGTTACGTCAAGACCGACATCGGCGCGGAGGTCGAGTACGCGGTTCGAGCTGTGCTCGACGGCACGTGGGAAGCAGCGCAGGTGCCGTTCGGTCTGACCACCGACAAGGGCGGTACCGACTACATCGTGTGCTCGACGGATCCGGCTGTGGCGCAGGCGGTTGAGCGCGCGAAAGCTGCCATCGCCGACGGCGCCGTCGCTCCGTACTGAGGCCGCCGACGATGACGATCACCACCGACATCCCGGTGGCCGGGGGAGACTCGCTCCTCAGGCTCGACTCCGTCGCGAAGACCTTCGGCACGGTGCGAGCCCTCCACGAGGTGACCATGTCGGTCCGCGCCGGTTCTGTGCACTGCATTCTCGGGGAGAACGGCGCGGGCAAGTCGACCCTGTGCAACGCGATCTTCGGCACCGTGTCCCCGGACCGCGGCCAGATGACGTTCGGCGGCAACGAGTATCGTCCGCAGAGTCCGGCCGACGCCATCGATCGAGGTGTCGCCATGGTGCATCAGCACTTCTCGCTGATACCCACGATGACCGTCGCGGACAACCTCGTCCTCGGTTCGGGGGGCTTCCGGCCACCACGGCGGCAGCTGCGCCGTGACCTCGATCGGATCTCCGACCACTACGGTTTGCGTGTCGATCCGGAGGTGATGGTTCGAGACCTCAGCGTCGGTGCACGACAACGGGTCGAGATCGTCAAGTCGCTGCTCACCGACCCGCGACTCATCTTGCTCGACGAACCGACGGCGGTGCTCGACCCGGCCGAGATCGACGCGCTCATCCACACGTGTTCGGCGCTTGCCGCGAGCGGCAAGTCCGTCGTGTTGATCACCCACAAGCTGGGCGAGGTGGCCCGGGTGGCCGATGAGGCGACGGTGCTCCGGGCGGGCACCGTCGTCGGCGGTGGGCCGCTGTCCGACCTCAGCCGCGAGGAATTGCTCGCCATGATGCTCGGCGAGGCAACGCAGTTCGTCGGCACCCAGCGCCCGGCGCGGTCACCGGCCGACGACACGCGCACGACGAACCAGGCGCCGCCCCGTCTGCGGGTCGAGGACATCAGCGTGACCCGCCAGGACGGTCGTGTCGCCCTTGCGGGCGTGGACCTCGAGGTCCGCGCCGGCGAAATCGTCGGTATCGCCGGGGTCGAGGGCAACGGCCAGTCGGAACTGACATCGGTGCTGTCGGGAGCCGTGTCGCCGGACACGGGGGTCGTGACGATCGACGGCGAGGATCTGACCGCGGCCACGCCGGCCCGCCGGACACTCGCGGGCCTGGCGGTGATCCCGGAAGACCGGCACGCCGAGGGCATGATCGCCGCCATGAGCATCGCCGAGAACCTGGCGATGCCACGGCTACCGAACTACCGGCGGTGGGGTCTGCTGGACCGGTCCCGGATGCAAGCCGATGCGCAGACGGCGATCGCCGATTTCGACGTCCGGGCGCCCGGACCGGATGCGCCGATCGGCAGTCTGTCCGGTGGAAATCAACAAAAGGTCGTTCTCGCAAGGGAACTGACGACGCCTGGACTGCGAGTCGTGGTCGCTGCGCAACCGACCCGTGGTCTGGACGTCGGGGCCGTCGCATTTGTCCTCGACCGGCTGCGTGCGGCCGCCGACGACGGCGCCGCCGTCCTCGTGACGTCCAGCGAGATCGACGAGTTGCTCTCGGTGTGCGATCGCGTCGTCGTCGCCTATCGGGGTGGGCTCCACGGCTCGGTCGACGCCCGGTCGCCGGAGGCTGCGCGCCTCATCGGCAACCTGCTCACCGGAGTCGCCTGATGGACACCGTCACCACATACATCCGGTCGCGCCTGTCGACGGCGACCGTCAGTCCTCGAAACCCCGTCGTCGTGGGCCTCGGCGCAGTCGTCGTCGCGGCCGCGGTGGGACTCGCGCTCGCCGCCGTGGCCGGCGCGAATCCGGCCACCGTGATCGAGGCCCTGGTCGATGGCACGCTGGGGTCGCCGTTCGCGGTGGGCACGTCGATGAACAGCGCCGCCGTGCTCATGCTCGTCGCGATCGGGTTCACGATCGCCTACCGGGCCGGGCTCGTGAACGTCGGCGGTGAGGGCCAGATCTGCCTCGGCGGTGTCGCCGCGACCGCCGTCGGGGTGTCCCTGCCGGAGGGAATCCCGCCGGTGCTGGCGATCCCGCTCACGCTGGCGGCGGCGGTGCTCGGCGGCGCCCTGTGGGCGTCCATCGCCGCCTGGCTGAAGGTCCGACGCGGCGCCAGCGAGATCATCACCACTCTGCTGCTGAACTTCGTCGGCCTGGCGATGGTGGTGCTGATGGTGCACGAGGAGGGCCTGCTGCGGCAGCCCGTGACATCGTCGGAGACGCTGCCGCAGTCGGAGTCCCTCGGTGAGTCCACTCATCTGCCGCTCCTGGGCCTCGCGAAGAATCCGGCCACGATCGCGATCGTGCTCGCCATCGGACTCGCTGTCCTCGTGGCGGTTCTGTTGCGGCACAGCGCGGTCGGAATCCGCCTGCGCGCCGTCGGGTTGTCTCCCTCGGCAGCGGCACGACTGGGTGTCCCCATCGAGCGCACGGCGTTTCTCGGTCTCACCACAGCGGGTGGATGTGCCGGCCTGGCGGGCGGCCTGCTGGTCACCAGCGCACCGTTCGTGCTCGCCGAGGGCTTCTCGTCGGGGTTCGGGTTCAGCGGACTCGTCGTCGGGCTGCTGGCCCGAGGGTCGATGATCGCGGTCGCCGGGGTGTCGCTGCTCTTCGGCTTCCTGGTCTCGGGTGGGATCAACCTACAGCTCCAGGCAGGTGTCCCGTCGTCGACGATCACGGTCGTGCAGAGCGTTCTCATCATCTTGATCGCCGCCACCGCGTGGTGGGCATCGACGTCGCCGACCAGATCCCGCAATGTGGCCGCCACGAAGGCCGCCGATTCGACAACCGCCACCGAGGAGGTGTCGGCATGAACGTCACGATGATCACCGAGATCCTGGCCAGTGGAGCGGCATTCGCGATCCCACTGCTGCTCGCCGCGGCCGGCGAGTCCATCAGCGAACGAGCCGGCGTCCTCAATCTGAGTATGGAGGGCATCATGCTGTGCGGCGCGTTCACCAGCGTATTCGCCTCCGCGACCACCGGATCCGCGGTCCTCGGCGTTCTCGCCGGCATCGCCGCCGGGCTGCTCTTCGGAGTGATGAACGCTGTGCTCAGCGTCCGGTGCCGAGCCGACCAGATCGTCATCGGTGTGGCGGCGAACGCACTGGCGCTCGGCCTCACCACCTTCGGCGCCCGCATCCTGCTCGCCGATGGCAAGGGCAACAACGTTCCTGCGTTCGACGACGTCCGCATCCCCGTCCTGAGTGATCTCCCCGTCGTCGGGCCGGCCCTGTTCGGACAGACGATGCTCGGGTACCTGTGCCTTCTGGTGGTCGCGGGGCTCGCGATCGTGTTCTCCGGCCGGACCATGCTGGGCATCCGATTCGATGCTGTCGGCGAAGATGCCGTCTCGGCAGGGTGGACCGGAGTGTCGGTCAACAGGATTCGGGTGTTCGGTGTGCTGATCGCGGCCGGGTGCGGTGGGTTGGCCGGAGCCCAGCTGGCTTTGTCGGAGGTGCGGTCGTTCAGCGAGAACATGACCGCGGGCATGGGATACCTGGCCGTCGTCGCCGTGATCGCCGGTCGGTGGAAGGTCACCGGAATCGTCATTGCCGCCCTGTTCTTCGGTGTGGCCCGGGCGCTTCAGTTCGCCCTGCCCGCGGTCGGCGTCGACATCCCGTACGCGCTGCTGGTGATGCTTCCATACCTCATCGCGATCGTCGCCGTCGCCGGCTTCGTCGGCGGACGCAAGGCGCCGTCCTGCCTCACCGTCCCGTACGTCGGCCGTGTCTGACGTGCGCGAAACCACCTGCAAGAGAAAGGGCCCGACATGGCCATCGTCCTGACTCACTCCGAGGTCGCCGGTCTGATCGACCGGGCAGCCGTGTATGCCGCGGTCGAACAGGCGCACATCGACCTGTCGACGGGAACCGCCACGAACCCGGCGCCCGCGATGCTGCCGATCGAGAGGGGAACCGTCCTGCCGATGGCGGCATCGGCTCGCCGACATCGGGCGAGTGCGGTGAAGATGTTGTCGGACATGCCGTTCAACCGCGAGTCGGGTCGTCCGGCGCAACGGTCGACCATCCTGCTCATGTCCGCCGACACCGGTGAGTGCGAGGCGGTGATCGACGGACGGTTGATCACCGCGATCCGCACCGCTGCCGCGAGCGCCGTCGCCACCGCGCATCTTGCTCACACCTCGAGTGCGGTGCTCGGCGTGATCGGGGCCGGCACGCTGGCGGTCGAGCACACCCGGGCGATCGCGCGGGTCCGGCCACTGGAGAAGGTGTTCGTCTGGTCTCGCAGCGCGGCGACGGTGGACCGGTTCCGCACGGCGACTGCGGACCTCGATCTCGAGGTGGAGTCGGCCGACTCACCGCGGCTTGTCGTCTCGTCGGCCGACGTCGTGTGCACCCTCACGCCCTCGCGTGAGCCGATCGTCGAGGGCGCGTGGTTCCGCACCGGCCAGCATCTGAACGTCGTCGGTGCGCCGCCGCGTGCCGACCATCGGGAAGTCGATGGTGCGGGCATGGCCGCTGCCCGCCTCGTGGTCGACAGCCGGTCGACGGCACTGGCCAAATCCGGTGACGTCCTGCTCGCGATAGAAGAGGGCCACCTCGTGGCCGACGACGTCGCCATCGAGCTGGGCGATGTGATCGTCCGCCCCGGCAGCGGCCGGGAGCACGATGAGGACATCACCCTGTTCAACTCCGTCGGGATCGGGTTGCAGGACCTCGTCACCGCGCGCCTGTTGGTCGACGCCGCGACGGAACAGGGCGTCGGTACCCGGGTGGAGCTGGCCGGATGAGGACCTCGGAGCGTGACCGAGAACTGTTGCGGCGCGCCATCGACCTCGCCGGTGAGGCAGGTGAGGCAGGAAACCGGCCGTTCGGCAGTGTGATCGCCGTGGACGGCATCGCGGTGGCGGAGGGGCGCAACCAGGTCGGCGCCTCCGGCGACATCACTGCCCACGCCGAACTCGTAGCGCTTCGTCGGGCGATCGACGACGGGTATGCCGAACGACTGGCGGGCGCAACGGTGTACGCCAGTGGCGAGCCCTGCCCGATGTGCGCCGCGGCGTGCGTGTGGGCGGGTGTGGGCCGGATCGTGTTCGCCGCCTCGACCGCGGCGTTCACCGCGGTCCTCCCGGGTGGCCCGCATTTCGGGTCGTCCTGCGCCGAGGTGATCGCGTCCAGCGATGCCTCGATCGACGTCGACGGCCCGCTGCTCGAGGACGAGGCGCTGGACGTGATGGCGGGGTTCGCCGACTAGTCGCCCAGCACCCGCCGCAGGTAGTCGTTGGCGAACACGCGCGACGGGTCGTATCGGTCCCGGACGGAGCGGAATTCGTCGAACCGTGGATAGACGCCGCGTAGATATTCGGCGTCGCGCGTATGCATCTTGCCCCAGTGGGGCCGGCCGCCGAGACCGGTGAGGATGGCTTCGACGTCGGCGAAGTAAGCATCGGAGTCGGCGGGATCGTCGCGGTGATAACGGTGTACGGCGATGTAACCGCTGGTGCGTCCGGAGGCGGTGGAGAGCATGAGGTCATCGGCCGCGGCGGCGCGGACCTCGATGGGGAAGCTGACGAGGTGGTCGCGCCGGTCGAGGAGGGCGCGGATCTCGCGCAGCGCCGCCGGCACGGCCTCGAGGTCGACGGCGTACTCCATCTCGCGGAACCGGACGTCGCGGTCGGAGACGAAGACCCCGGTGGAGGAGTCGGTGAACTCGCGCGCGGAGAGCGCGCGTCTCGTGACCCCGTTGATCGTCGGCACCAATCGCGGTGCGCGCGCACCGATCTCGCACAGCAGACGAAGGGCCTTGTTGCTCAACAGTTCGTCGTCGATGTAGCGCTTGACGCGCGACGGCCCGGTGACCGGGGCGTCGGGACCGACCCGTGTGTTCGTCTTCACCAGAGCGCAATTGGTGTGCGGGAACAGGTAGAACTCGTGGTGGTCGGTGGTCGCGACGCGCTCGTGGAAGGCGGCGATCGCCGCATCGGCCGTCTCGGGACCCTCGACCGCGTGCAGCCGGAACTCGTCGACACAGTCGATGGTCAGTTCCACAACGACCCCGAGCGCGCCGAGGCCGAGTGCGACGGCCTGCATGTCGGCGTCGTCGGCGGTCACGGTGACTATCTCGCCGGAGCCGGTGACGATGGTCGCGCCGACGATCTGGGTGCTGATGCCGCCGAAGGCGAGCCCGGTGCCGTGGGTTCCGGTCGAGGTGGCGCCGGCGATCGTCTGACGATCGACGTCGCCGAGATTGGTCATCGCGAGTCCGAAAGGTGCCAGGATCCCCGGGATCTCGTGCAGGTGTGTGCCGGCGCGCACGGTCACTCGGTGGCCGTCGGCCGCGACCAGACCACGCAGGCGCGACAGGTCGAGTTGCACGTCGTCGGCCACGGCGATGGGGGAGAAGCTGTGTCCCGCGCCGACGGTCTTCACCGTGCCGCCGCGCGCGGCCGTCTCCCGGACGATGTCGGCGATCTCGGCGGCACTCGCCGGGTGCCGCACCCGGTTCGGCGTGCAGGCCGCGGTGCCGCCCCAGTTGCGCCAGCCGGGCGCCGAACGCGCAGCGGTCCTGCTCACAGGAAGCACCTGCCCTCTCCTCGGTAGGTCGGTACGACCTCATCGACCACTGCGTGCCCGGCGTCGTCGCGGCCGATGATCGCGACCTCGCGCGCTCGTTCGCACACCTCGCCGGACTTGGTGTGCCGGAACCACACCCGACTCCCGACGGCGATCTCGTCCGCGACCGCACCTCGCAGTGGGGTCTGCACCTCGCCGGCGGCCTCGGTACCGACGTAGGTGAGTCCGTGCGGCCACACGGGTGTGGGCAACCGGTCGGCAGCGGGCGGGCCGGACGCGATCCAACCGCCGCCCGCGCAGGTCACGACGCCGGGCGCCGGGCGGCGGACGACGTCGAGACCGAAGGACAGCGCGGGGGCGGGACGGAACCGCGCGTACCCGTCGAACAGATGGCCGCCGAACAGACCGCTGCCCGCGGCGATGTCGGTGACCGAGCGGTCGCGCGCGGTCTCCTCCAGGGAACCGGTGCCGCCTCCGTTGACGAACTCCAGGTCGGCGATCCGGCGCACGTCGTCGATCACCTTGCCGCGGCGACGGCGCAACTCGGCCATCGAACGTCGCTGCATCGCGCGAATCGCCCGGTTGGCCAACGCCTTACCGGGCGCCGCATCGGCCACCCCGGCCACCTGCGCCTCGTAGGACATGACCCCGACGAGATCGAAGCCGGGACGTGCCACGATGATCCGTGCCAGCTCCAGTGCGTCACGACGGGAGTGCACCGGCGAGCGGCGAACCCCGATGTGCACCCGCCCGCCCAGTAGGCGGTACGACGCGTCGAGGTCGATCGCGACGCGGATCGGCGGCCGGGCGGACGGAGGCACGACGGCGTCGATGAGGTCGAGTTGGTCGACGGAATCGACGAGCACGCTCACCCGACGGGTCGCGACCTCGTCGGCGGCCAAGGCCGCCAGCGCATCCCGCCGCACACTGGGGTATCCCATCAGCACGTCGTCGATCCCCGAGGTCGTGGCGAGCCAGTGTGCCTCGGCGACGTCGTAGGCGAGCACCCCCGCGAAACCGGCGCGCGCGGTGATGTCGTCGATGACCGAGCGGACACGGACGGATTTCGTGGCCAGGCGGATCGGGACACCCGCCGACCGACGGGTGAGATCGGCGACGTTGTGCTCCAGGGCGGCCCGGTCGAGTGCGAGGACCGGTGCGTCGAGTCCCGCGTCGGCGACCGCTTGATCAATTGCCGCCCAATAGGATTCGGGATCACTCAGCCACGGCGCGGGCGTCGGCGTCACCGGTGCCGCGTCGGGCGCCTCACCCGAAGCTGACATGGGTCATGAGCTGATCGGTGATCGAGCGGATGATCGCGTCGACGACCTTGTCGTCGGCGGTGCTGAGGTAGACGAGCGTGATCGAGTTCGTCGCCGCGATGATCAGCGGACCGAGATCCTCGACCGGCGTGGTCCACTCCATGGGCGTCAGGTCGGCCATCGACCGCAGTCCGGCCGAGGCCACCCGGTAGAGCTGCTCGTACATGTGTTTGCCGACCTGCTGCAGCTCCGGGTGATTGTGCGCATAGATGCCGAGCGCGATGGTCGCCTGCATCCGGCCGGGATCGGCTTTGAGCAGGTCGTAGAACGCGTGGAACTGGCTCACCATGCTCGACCGCATCGTCTCCACGCCCGGCTCGGGTCCGTAGTCGGCGGCGGGCAGCACCGCGTGCAGCATGCGCTCGATGTCGGTGGGGACCGCCGTCTCCATGACCGCGCACAACAGTGCGGTGCGACTCTCGAAGGCATAGTGGAAGCTTGCGAGCGGCATGCCGGCGTGGGCGCAGATGCGACGCGTGGTCGCGCCCTCGACCCCATGGTCGGCGATCACACGGTACGCCGATTCGAGAAGCGCGCTTCGACGTTGGTCGACGGACATCCGTGCCACTGCGGTATCTTCCTGACCACATGCGCCGCCGCATGCTCGGGTGGACAATACGCCGCAGCCTATCAGTGCCGGTGAGGCGCACAATGCCGTTCACCCGGAAGAAATCGCAGATCACACCGGGGACACTCGGGAGGCGTGCACCGCACGGCGCGACCGCCGTCTGCCCGGGGTGACGCCACCGAACGCACTACTGTGTGAACGTGACCTCCACGACCGGTAGAAAAGGCACCAACGACCTGCGCCGCGACGTCCTCGCGCGTGCGGGTTCGGCGGGAGTGGCGGTGGCCGACGCCGTCGTGGCGCGGCTCGCCGCCGAGGGACTCGGTCCCGCCCGCGCGCTGGGCGCCTCCCGCGACCAGGTAGCGCCGCACGTGCGGCGGAGCCCGCATCTGCGGAACGGCGCCTTCGTCAACCCGGAACCCCCGTCGATCGCCGATCCGAGCCTGCAGGTCCTCACCGACATGGCCCGGCGGCCCGGCCGGCCGCGCCGACCGGTCATGGTGACGGTCCCACGCTTCGAGGCCCCCGGCGACCTCGCCGTCACCTGGCTCGGCCACGCCACCGCCGTCGTCGACATCGACGGCGCGCGGGTCATCACCGATCCGGTCCTCAGCCGCCGCTGTTCGCCCAGCCAACTCGTCGGGCCCGGACGCATGCACTCCGCCCCACTGGCGCCGTCACAGTTGCCGCCACTCGACGTCGTCCTGATCAGTCACGATCACTACGACCACCTCGACATGGACACCGTCGTCACGATCGCCGACACCCAGCCCGACGCGGTGTTCGTCACGACGATCGGGGTCGGCGCGCACCTGGCCTCCTGGGGGATCGCGGAAGATCGCATCCGGCAGGCGGATTGGTGGGATGAGGTGGTGGTGCCGACCGGCGCGGGCGAGCTGCGGTTCACCTGCGGTCCGGCGCGACACTTCTCGGGGCGGTGGCTGGAGCGGAATCTCACCCAGTGGGGCAGCTGGGCGATCACCGGACGGGAGCACAAGGTCTTCTTCTCCGGGGACACCGGCCACAGCGAGCGCTTCGCCGATGTCGGCGACCGACTCGGCCCGTTCGACCTCACCCTCATCGCCGTCGGAGCCTACGACGTGATGTGGCCGGACATCCACGTGAACCCCGAGGAGGCCCTGTCGATCCACCGGATGGTCTCGCCCGGTACGGGATCCGACTCGGTCTTCATCCCGATCCACTGGGGCACGTTCAATCTCGCGCGCCATCCCTGGGGGGAGCCCATCGCGCGGTTGCAGGCGGACGCCGGGCCGGACAAGCCGACGATCCTGGTGCCGCAACCGGGCGGTTCGATCGACCTGATGACGCGGACCGGTAGCGGTGTGGCACAACCCAATTGGTGGGAGGCTTCGGCGTGAGCTCGCCGACCGAGATCGCGGACGCCGGCCTGACCGCGGCCGAGGTGGCGCAGCGGGTCGCGGCCGGCCAGGTCAACGCGCTGCCCGACCGGTCCGGCCGCAGTGTGGCCGACATCGTCCGCGCGAATGTCTTCACCCGGATCAACGCGATTCTCGGGGTGCTGTTCGCGATCGTGGTGTTCACCGGATCGCTCATCAACGGCCTGTTCGGACTGCTGATCATCGCCAATTCCGGGATCGGCATCATCCAGGAGGTCCGGGCCAAGCGGACGCTCGACAAGCTCGCGATCGTCGGCCAGACCCGACCTCGAGTCCGGCGCGACGGCGAGGTCACCGAGGTACCGCCGGACGAGGTGGTGCTCGACGACATCATCGAGATCGGTGCCGGCGATCAGATCGTCGTCGACGGCGAGGTCGTCGAGGCCATCGCCCTCGACGTCGACGAGTCACTGCTCACCGGCGAGGCCGACCCGATCGACAAGGACCCGGGAGACGCGGTGCTGTCGGGCAGCTTCGTGGTCGCCGGCGGTGGCGCGTACCGCGCCACCAAGGTCGGCGCCGATGCCTACGCGGCCCAGCTCGCGGCCGAGGCGTCGAAGTTCACGCTGGTCTCCTCCGAGTTGCGCTCCGGCATCGACCAGATCCTGCGGGTGATCACCTGGTTGCTGATCCCCGCCGGCGTCCTGACCATCGTCAACCAACTCTTCGTCAGCGACAACGGGTTGCGGCGGTCCCTGCTCGGCATGGTCGCCGCACTGGTGCCGATGGTGCCCGAGGGGCTCGTCCTGATGACCTCGATCGCCTTCGCGGTGGGTGTGGTGCGGCTGGGTCAGCGACAGTGTCTGGTGAACGAACTCCCGGCCATCGAAGGGCTCGCGCGCGTCAATGTGGTCTGTGCGGACAAGACCGGCACCCTGACCGAGAACGGGATGCGGCTGGCCGAGGTGCGTTCCCTCGGAACGGTGCCCGCCGAGACCGCGGGACAGGTGCTGGCCGCGCTCGCCGCACACGATCCGCGGCCCAACGCCAGCATGATCGCGGTCGCCGAGGCGCATCCGGTCGCGCCCGACTGGGCGGTGACGGCCATCAAACCGTTCACCTCGGCCACCAAGTGGAGCGGGATGTCGTTCCGCGGGAGCGGGTCCGGCCCGACCGCCGGCATCGACGACGGACACTGGCTCATCGGTGCGCCCGACGTCCTGCTGGACCCGGAGGGCGAGACGGCCCGCCTCGCCTCCGACATCGGCGCCACCGGACTCCGCGTGCTGCTGCTGGCCTGCACCGACGTGCCCGTGGACACCGAACCCGCGCCGGGTCAGGTCGCTCCGGGAACCGTCTCCCCGGTCGCACTCGTGGTGCTCGAACAGCGGGTCCGGCCCGATGCGCGCGACACGATCGACTACTTCGGACAGCAACATGTCGCGGTGAAGGTCATCTCCGGGGACAACGCCCGGTCGGTGGGGGCGGTCGCCGCGTCGCTCGGGCTCGGATCGGCCGAGTCCTCGGTCGACGCGCGCGAGTTGCCCTCAGAAACAGGCGAACTCGCCGACGTCGTCGAACGGGGCGTCACGTTCGGGCGGGTCCGGCCGGATCAGAAGCGGGCCATGGTGAAGGCGCTGCAATCGCGGGACAACACCGTCGCGATGACCGGCGACGGCGTCAACGACGTCCTCGCGCTCAAGGACGCCGACATCGGCGTGGCGATGGGCTCGGGCAGCTCCGCCGCCCGGTCGGTGGCGCAGATCGTGTTGCTGGACAACAAGTTCGCGACCCTGCCGTATGTGGTGGGCGAAGGTCGGCGTGTGATCGGCAACATCGAGCGCGTCTCCAATCTGTTCCTCACCAAGACCGTGTACGCGGTGTTGCTCGCGCTGTTCGTCGGCGTCGGCGGACTCCTCGGCGCGCTGTTCGGGTCCGACCCGCTCAGTTATCCGTTCCAGCCGATCCACGTGACCATCTCGGCGTGGTTCACCATCGGCATTCCGGCGTTCGTGCTGTCGCTGGCCCCCAACAACGAGCGGGCCCGGCGTGGTTTCGTACGGCGGGTGCTGCTCAGCGCGGTGCCCAACGGCATCATCGTCGGCCTGTGCACCTTCGTGACCTACGTGATCGTCAACCCCGGCGGCGCCGGGGTCGAGGTCGGCGGGGATGCGGTCGACCTCTCGCCGGCGCAGACCCAGGCCGCCACCGCGGCGTTGATGACGCTGATCGCGGGCGCGGTCTACGTGCTCGCGGTCGTCGCGCGGCCCTACAACTGGTGGAAGATCGTCCTGCTGGCCGTCTCGGCCGGCGCCTATGTACTGATCTTCGCGTGGCCGTTCACCCAGGACCTGTTCCGGCTCGACTCGTCGAACTGGGGGATGAACACGGTGGCCCTGCTCTCGGCGGCGGTCGGCATCGCGTGTGTCGAGGTCGTCTCGCGGGTGGCGCCCCGATGGGTCGCCACGCATGACAACGATCAGCACGGGGACGAAGCGCAGGTCAGCGGGGTGCTCACGTCCGACCGATAGAATCTGCGGCAAGTGGCCGGAAGGTGTCCGGCACGTCGATCAGAGGAGACGTCATGGATCTCAAGGGACTCGTCAACAAGGCCAGGGCCACGCTGCAGAAGAATCCGAGCCTGATCGAGAAGGGCGGCGACGCCATCGACAAGGTCACCAAGAACAAGTACTCGGGTCAGGTGGACAAGGCGCAGGACGCCGTGCGCAAGGCCGTCGGCGCGCCGGGACAGGGAAACCCGGGACAGACTCCGCCGACCAATCCCACCAACCCCGGGGAGCCGCTACCGGGTCAGCAGAGCCCGCAGCCCCAGAATCCCCGGCCGCAGAACCCCCAGCAGCCGCAGCACCCGCAGCGGTAGTCCGAGTAGTTTTCAGAGCTGCGCCCGCGGATGTCGGCGATACGCCGACACCGTGGGATCGGCGTCGATCCAGAACCGCCACGCCAGGTCGGCAGCGCGGCGGACCCCGACCCGAGGCCCCGCGACGACGCGTTCCCCCGGACGCGGTGCCCCGGGGTCGAGGGTGACCGGGGTCGACGGGTCGGCGAGATCGGTGTCGAGGTCGGCCATCGTGAGCCCGAGGGCACGGCACAGGTTGCCCGGCCCGCTGGCGAGCTTGGCGTCGGGGACCGGCCCCGAGCGCGTCGCACCGCGCCGGGCGCGTGCGAGGTCGACGCCGTCGACCACCGCGCCCGCGCGCAGCAACACCGCAGCAGCGGGTCCCGGCCCGGCGACGACGACGTTCGCGCAATGGTGGCCGTGGATGCGATAGACGTACAACCGTCCCGGGGGCCCGTACATGATCTCCGAGCGGGCGGTTCGGGTGTAGGCATGCGACGCCGGGTCGTCGGGACCGGCGTACGCCTCGACCTCGGTCAGCCGGATCGTCACCCCGTGCCCGGTCACCTGCGAGCCCAGCAGCGAACGTGCCTGTTCGGCGGCGGAGGCGGGGGCACTACTCTCTTGGGTCATGGCGAAGACGAGTGACTCCATCGGCGTTGATCTGTCACCGGAAGATACCTGGGCCGCGGCATCGGATCTCTCGCGGTACAGCGAATGGCTGGTGATCCACGAGACGTGGCGCAGCCCGATCCCGGCGTCCGCCGACCTTCGCAAGGGCACCGAGGTCTCCTCGATCGTGCGGGTCAAAGGCACCCGCGTCCGCTTCGACTGGGTGGTCGAGAAGTTCGAGCCGGTCTCGCACGTCCGCCTCAAGGGCAACGGCAAAGGCGGGGTCAAGGCGAAGTTGGATCTGGGCATCGCTCCCACTTCCAGCGGATCGGAAGTAACCTTCACTGTTGATCTGGGTGGGCTGCCGCTGATCGGGCCCGTGGGTAAGACCGCGGCCATGGCGGTGTCGGGGGATCTGCGTAAGTCGCTGCTGAAATTCCGCGAGGTGTTCGGCTGAGCCACGCGTGAACACGCGGGCCGCGACCGCCGATGCGTCGATGTGTCGTGCGGCGACCACGCGAGAGGCGGGTCTGCAGACCGCCGCCGTACGAGGGGAACGGGAAAAGAACAATGGGGCGTCACAGCTCCGGCGCCGATCGCGCCGGAAACGAGTGGAACGGGAACGACCGGTCGGGTGGGGCGGTTCCGCCACGCGCCCAGACTTCATCGGACAGAGGCAGGTCGAACGATGCCCGGTCGGGAAGCGATGACGACTTCGGCTTCGAGCACCGCAACACCGATGGGGGCCGCCGCGGGGGATGGCTGTGGGCGGGTGCGGTCCTGCTGGTCGTCGTAGCCCTGGTGACCGGCGTCATCATTTGGCAGACGGGTGCGGGTGGCTGCGGGGACCGGACTCGGGTCGCCGTCGCGTCGGACTCGGCGATGACCGGTCCGCTGCGCGAGGTGGCGCGGCAGGCGTCCGCGGACTCGTGTTTCGACTACGACGTGCAGACGGCCGCGGGTGCGGATGTGCCCGGCCTGCTCACCCAGGGTGCAGCGGCTCCGGACCTCTGGGTCGCGGACTCGCAGGTGCAGGCTCGCCGGGTGACGACCCAGGTGCGTCGTGACCTCGATATGGTGTCGCCGTCGATCGCGTCGACCCCGACCGTCGTCGCCGGCACCGACGTACCCGAGCTGGGCACCTGGGTCGAGGTCATGAAGTTGCCTGATCTGCGAACCGGCAGCCCGGTGGACACCAGCACCGGCGACGCCCCGATCATCGGTGCTCTCGCCGCGGTCGACTCCGGCGAGCTCGCCGACGAGGACTTCACCGAGGCGATGACCATCCTCGCCATCCAGCAGAACAATGCGCGCCTGGCCAACGACAACGAGGGCACGCGTCTGAACCTGGCCAACACCTCGGGCGTCCCGGTGGTCACCACCGAGCAACAGTTCGATCTGTTCATGCGCACGCACCAGGGTTCGCAGTTGACGTCGACGATCCCCGCGGCGGGCACGGTCATGCTCGACTATCCGCTGGTCAACACGGCTCCCGCGGCGCGCCAGCAGGCGGCCGCCGACGCCGGGGCGGCCCTCGTCACCGCGCTGAACACCGATGCCGGTCGCGCAGCGCTGGCCGACTCGGGATACCGCGACACCGACGGAAACGGTGTCGGTCAGCCGGTCAAGGAACTGGAGCTGCGCGACCCGTCGTCCGTCGACAAGGCATTGCGGCAGTGGCAGGTACTTGGTGTGCCGATCCGCTCGCTGGTCGTCCAGGACACCTCCGGCTCGATGGAGACACCGGCCGGCGGCACCACCCGGGCGGACCTGCTCATCGACGCCTCCCAGACCGGACTCAAGCTCTTCCCCAACAACACGATGATCGGCGGCTGGGCGTTCAGCGTGAACAAGGGCGGGCCCGGACAGGACTGGGAGGAGCTCGCCCCGATCCGCCGCCTCGATGCCCGCTCGGGGAGCGGTACGCATCGGGACGCGCTCGGCCGGGCCGTCGAAGAGGGGTTGTCGGACCTCGGGGGCGGGACGGGTCTCTACGACACGACCCTCGCGGCATTCAAGAAGGTGCAGGACACCTACGACCCGAACTACTCCAACAGCGTCATCATCATGACCGACGGTCAGAACGAGGACCCGGACAGCATCACGCTCGACAATCTGCTCGCCGAACTGAAGCGCCTGGAGGATCCGGCACGACCGGTGCTGGTGCTGACGATCGGTATCTCCGACGATGCCGACTCCGATGCGCTGAAGCAGATCGCCGAGGCCACGGGTGGCACCACCTACGTCGCGGAGAACGCGGCCGACATCCGCACCGTCTTCGTCGACGCCATCCAGGCGAGGGTCGCAGCCGCGGGACGCTGAGACCGTTCGGAACGCGCCGCGGCCGTCGCCGGGACCAATGGCCGCGCAATCGGCACAATTGGCGCATGACGCACACCCCAGAGCCAACCGAGACCCTCGACCCGAGCACGATCGCCGAACCGGGCCCCCGTTCTTCGCGCCCGTCCCGCAGCCCGCGGGGATCGTCCGTCCTCGCCCGCACCGGCGGGGTGGTCGCGGCGATGGCGGTGGTCGGACTCGTGGCGGGCGCATGCTCGTCCGAGGACTCCGGGTCGGACGACTCGGCCACCGGCACGACGACCGGCGCCGCGACGGGCAGCTCCGCTGCCACCGAGGCCGCCGACGCGGGCTCCGGCGAGTACGAGGACGGCGAGTACACGGCGCGCGGTGAGTACATCTCGCCGGGTGGTCCGCAGAGCGTCGGGGTCACCGTCACGTTGTCGAACTCGGTCATCACCGCCGTGTCGGTGGACACCAGCCAGACCAAGGGCCCGTCGCTCGAGTACCAGGGCAAGTTCGCCGGCGGCATCTCCGACGTCGTGGTGGGCAAGAACATCGACGAGATCGAGGTCGACAAGGTGTCCGGCTCGTCGCTCACCTCCGGCGGTTTCAACGAGGCGATCGAACAGATCAAACAGGAGGCGCAGGCCTGACCTCCGTCGGCACCGCGCACCACTGGGCGTTCGATGCGATCGGCACCCGGTGGACGATCAGCACCCCGGAAACACTTCCCGCCGATGTCGTCGACGCGGTGAACACCGAGATCGACCGGATCGACCGGGCCTGGTCACGGTTCCGGGACGATTCGACGGTCGCGCAGATGGCCAGAGAGGCGGGGCGATACCCGATCGCCGACTCCGACCAACCGCTGGTCGACTGGTACCGCCGTCTGTACGGCCTCACCGGCGGCGCGGTGTCGCCGTTGGT
The DNA here is from genome assembly GCF_005502615.1 of Gordonia sp. ALPHA1B1. NCBI lineage: Bacteria > Bacillati > Actinomycetota > Actinomycetes > Mycobacteriales > Gordoniaceae > Gordonia > Gordonia sp. ALPHA1B1. Next base: position 21,143 of record NZ_SCOC01000050.1, read on the forward strand.
GGGGCGCACGCTCGCCGAGGCCGGTTACGACGCGGCGTACACGCTCCGCGCGTCGGCGCGGGTGCCGACGGCGCCGGCCTGGGAGGCGGTGATCGGTGAGCACGTCGGTGCGCTGGAGATTCGCGAACCGGCTCTGCTCGACGTGGGCGCAGCCGGAAAGGGATTCGCGGTCGACCGGGTGGCGGAGATCGTCGGCGGCCACGTCGACGACTTCGTGGTCGACGCAGGTGGGGACATGGTGATATCGCCGCGTTCCCGCGGACTGCGGGTGGCGCTGGAGCATCCGCTGGACACGACGAAGGCGATCGGCGTCGTGTCCGTTGCCGGCGGCGCGGTCTGCGCCTCGGCGAGCAATCGGCGGGTGTGGGCCGACTGGCACCACATCGTCGATCCGCGTACCGCCTCGCCCGCGCGGGAGGTGCTGGCGACCTGGGTGATCGCGCCGTCGGCGATGGAGGCCGACGGCTTGGCGACGGCGCTGTTCTTCACGCCTGCGGCGTTCCTGCGCGGCGATTTTGACCATCACCGTGAGGGATTTCATCACGTGACCATCCGACGCAACGGGAGCGTCGAACACACCGCCATCCCCGGATTGGAGTTGTTCCTGTGACAACGCTTCTGCCGCAGCTGCTCTCGCCGATCGACGCGGCCCGGCGGCACCTGACCCCGTATCGGGCGGTGCTCTGCGGGCTGGTGGTGCTGGCCGCAGTCGCTTTCGTCGTCTCGGCGACCGATGCCGACTTCGGTTACGGTCCGGACGAATTGGCGGTGTGGCTGGTCGTCGCGGTCGGGGTCAGCGGGGTCGTGAGCTACGTCTGCGCCGGCGTGCTGCGGGTGCCGCCGAACTCGGATTCGTGGCTGATCACGGGACTGATCCTGTTCTTCGTCCTGCCCGGCGGCTCGGAGGACACCGCCGTCGCCACCGTCGCGGTGGGCGCCGCCATCGCCGCGGCGTCGAAATATGTTCTCGCATGGCGTCGTCGGCTGATCGTCAATCCCGCGGTCGCGGGTGCGGTCGGTTGTTACGCGCTGGCATACGCCGGTGTCGAGGGCATCAGCTTCCCGTTCTGGTGGGTGGCCGCCGATCCGCTGTTCGTCCCGATGGTCGTGATCGGTGCGGTGGTCGTGACGTTGATCTGCGAGTGGCGACTGGCTCTGGTGTTCATCGGCGCCTCCCTTGTCACGATCGGGGTCGTCGAACTGGTACGCGGCGGCCAGGATCTGTCCACATGGGTGGTGTCGAGTCCGATGCTGTTCGTGGCGGCGATCATGCTGCCCGAGCCGCTGACGTCGCCGGCCACCGAGCTGCACCGACTGGTGTATGCGGCGTTGGTCGGTGTGCTCATGCACTGCCAGTACACGATTGCGATCACCGACGCGTACACGTTGGCGTTCGTGCCCGAGGTGGCGTTGCTCGTCGGATGCCTGTACGCGTTCCTCGTCCGACTGGTGTCGGGCACTGCGCGCCGGGTGCCGCTCGACGTCGTCACCGTCCCGGTTGCCGACCGAACCTACGCGGTGCGCGGTGAACCGGTCGGTGGCGCAGCGGTGTTCCGGGCGGGGCAGTGGTCGAGTGTCAGTGTGCCGCGGTGGTCGGCGCCGCTGTGGTCGGGTTCGCGGCGGGTCTTCTCGTTCGTGTCCGCGCCCGGGCAGCAACCGGTGGAGTTCGGCTTCACCGTCGCCGCGGCGCCGTCGACCTACAAGGCAGCGCTGGTCGACGGCAGCGTACGCCGGGTCTACGTCGACGAGATCGGTGGGGACTTCGTGCTGCCGCGGTCGTTTCCGGCGACCGGATCGGTGGTGTTGATCGCCTCCGGGATCGGGATCACTCCGTTCGTGTCGATGGTGCGGGAGCTGGTGCAGTCGGGCCACGATCTCTCCGGCCTGACCATCGCGCACGTGCTGCGGGATCAGCGGCGTGCCGTACACGCCGATGACCTGGAGAGCGCCCGGGCCGCGAACGCGCGCATTGCGACTGTCGAGGCGCCGGAACTAGCCGACGGGATCGACGATCCCGCCCGGCTCGCCGAACTCATCGGTCCCAGCGCTGCCGGCGCCCACTACTACGTGTCGGGTACGCCTGCGTTCGTCGAACGGACGTCGGCGGCGGTCCGCCGCCTCGACGGTACGGCGCGATCCCGGCCGTGGCGTGTCCACACCGACTCGTTCTCCGGATACTGAACGCGTCTGATGGAGTTCGAATACCACTGCGAGATAGTCACCTTCGTCGTCTCGCCGAAGCATGCCTACTTCGGCAGACCGAAGGACGGCCCGGCCGACGAGGTCGAGACCCGTACCCCCGAATCGGTGGAGATCGTCGCCGACAAGGGGATTCGTGGTGATCGCTTCTACGGAATCCGGGCCCACACCGAGGCGGCCGTGACGTTTCTGGCGCTCGAAGCATGGATGGCGGCGGCGGCTGACGCCGATCCTGTTCTGGCCCGCCGCAACGTCGTCGTGCGTGGTGTCGAGCTCGATCCCTTGCGGGGACGGGAGTTCGAGCTGGACACCGGGTCGGGTCCGATCCGGTTCCGCGGCGGACGCCCTGCTCATCCGTGTTCGTGGATGGACACCGTTGCCGGGGACGGGGTGCGCAAAGCCCTGATCGGACGTGGTGGACTTCGGACGCAACCGCTGACGTCCGGGACGCTGAGCGTCGGTCCCGCGGTCCTGCGCACCGACGTCGAACTCGACGCCGCCCGCGCCGCCGACCAGGTGCGGCGGGCGCAGCCGATGTAGCCAGGGGGCGACGATGGTCTGCCCCGCGGACTCCGTTCCCCTCTACATGTTGAGGGGAACAAAGCCGCCTGCTATGTCTCTGTGGAGTTGTCAAGGGACGGATGCGGTCCCGGGGTGTGGCCCGGGTTCGGAAGGTGCTACGCGAAAGTGTGTGTCGGACGGCCGGTCAGGCGGCGTCGTCGAGTCGCATGGTGCGTCTGTTGTAGGCGGGTAGTGGTCGGCGGTGCGGGTCGATACTGGCGGGTGGGACGAGCCAGGGGTGGCGGTCGAACCCCATGACGATGTCCCAGCCGTGGTGGTGGACCTGGGTGTGGCAGCGTTGGCAGAGCAGGCAGCCGTTGTCGAGGTCGGTGGGTCCGCCCTCGGCCCACGACTTGATGTGGTGCACCTGTGTATGGGACGGCGGTGCACCGCATTTGATGCAGCAGGCGTCGCGGACGATGATCGCTTTGCGGAGGTGTGCCGGATTCAACCGGCGGGTGTGACCCATCTGTAGTGGTACGCCCTCACTATCGAGGATGATCTCCGTGAGCGAGCCGTCGCACGAGACCTGTTTCGCGGTGGCATGGCTGACCGATCCGGTCCACGGCAGCGTTGCGAGGTCTCCGGTCGCGGGGATGGTCAGCATCAATTGAGTGCGCGGGGAACCAACGGTATCGAGGGTAGCGCCGATCGCGGCTTGGTCGAGGATCAACTCGAAGGCGTCGGCACGGCGTTGCTCGGCGGTGCGTCGATCTTCGGCGCCGTCGGGTTCGGGGCGTGGACACGAGCGCTCATCGATCATCGTCAGGAACTTCTCGCCCACGACCTGGGTGAGGTCGGCGCGGACTTCGACGCGGCCGTCGTCGGTGGTGTGGGCGTTCACCGCGTTCAGCGATGGGTCGTCGGCGGCGGGGATTCCGGTGTCGGAGGCATCGACAAGGTTGTTGGCGATCGCGCGAGCATGCTTGAGTACTTGCGTCGGCGCCGCCCCGGACAGTGCCTGGGCGACGAGTTCGAGCTCATACCGTGAGCGCTTGTCGTCGGAAAGCGCCTCACCACAACGTCTATCGAGCTCGTTCATGCCGCGGACGATGGCATCGACGATCTCGCCGGACAGCCGCCCATCGGCGGTATGACGCGCCAAAGCGGGCAGGTTGGGCAGCGCGTCGACACTGCGCATGGTGCGGAGGGCGGAGGCCGGCGCATGTCCTGACTCGATCAGCAGCTTCTTGGTGGTGCTACCGGTCTTCTGTGCGACTCCGAGGGCGTCGAGTTGCGCTGTGTGCGTGGCGATCTGGTGGTCTGCGAGGTTGCGGATCAGGCGCCACGTGTCGAGGGCGTCGAATGTTGCTCTGCCCGTGGGGTCGTCGGTGGGTGGGGTGGTTTCGATGAGCTGATCGAGGAGCGTGGTGAGCTCTGGCATGACTCCAAGGTACAGGAACATTCGTGGCTCTTCTGACGTCGAAGTGGGTTCCTTTTCGCGAGCCTAACGCACGCAACGCCCAGTCTCGCTTAGGTTTTGATTTGCGAAGAACAAGACCAAAGGAGTGGGCGTTGCGC
>NZ_SCOC01000051.1:0-24833 GCF_005502615.1 Gordonia sp. ALPHA1B1
CGGCGCGGTCTGCGCCCGCGCCAACGTTTCCAACGTCTCCCGCTCGGCTTTCGTCAACCGCAAACACGCTGCCGGTGCACTCATCAACCCAGCCTACCGAACAACGAGCTAGACAATTGCGAGACACACCACTAGACGGTTAAATGGGTTGCGGCGCATAGGTATCGATGAAATTGCTTATCGCAAGGGCCGCAAATACTTGGTTGTGGTGGTTAACCATGACACAGGTCAGTTGGTCTGGGCTGGTGAGGGCGCCAAGAAGGAGACCATTGAGCGATTCTTCGACGAACTGGGTGACGTGCGAGCACGCAAGATCACTCACATCAGCGCTGATGGCGCCGAGTACATCGGTGCGGTCATCGCCGAGCGGGCGCCGGGCGCGTACTGGTGTATGGACCCATTTCATGTGCTGCAGTGGGTCAATCAGGCGTTGGACCGATGCCGGTCTCGGGTGATGAGCCGGATAGCCGGCTTGTCAAAGGTGGAACGCGGCCGATTGAGGTGGGCGTTGTTGAAGAATCCTGACAGCCTCACCGAGAGTCAAGAGCGGCTGCAGTCCATCGTTGTCGCCGATGCCAACAGTGTGCTGGCCCGTGCGTATCAGATGAAAGAAGAGATAAGGCACATACTTTCAGGTGCGTACTCCTCATGTTGGGCGCCGTTGCGGCGCTGGTTGAGGAAGGCGGAGACCTGCGATATACCCGAGATTCGCACCTTGGCGCCGAGTATCCGTAAACGAGAGGTGCAAATCTACAACGCGGTCACGTGTCAGATGAGCAACGCTCGAGTCGAGGCGACGAACTGCCATCTGCGGTCATTGACAAAGCGGTCATACGGATTTCACACTCCCGATGCTTTGATCGCGATGGCCAACCTCACCAGGGGCGGCGCATGCCCGGAACTCCCACATCGAAACTGACCGAAAACCGCCCACTTTCAGGTCAGGAGATCCCCGGCTGTACGAAGTGAATGTCCGCGCTCCCTACATCCTCCTGCAGTCCGCGCTGCCCGCCCTGCGCGCCACCGCAGAGGCCCATGGGGCCGCGAAAGTCATCGCCGTGGCGTCGATCACCGGCGTCTACCCGGAGCCGGAGCTGTCCGCCTACGGTGCCACCAAGGCGGCGCTCATCTCGTTGTGCGAGACGTTCAATCTCGAGGAGTCACGCAGCGGGGTCAGCGCGACGACGATCGCGCCGGGTTACGTCAACACCGACATGACCGACTGGCTCAAAGACCGCATTCCCGCCGACGAGATGATCACGGCCGACGACATCGCGGTGATCGCCCACTCGATCACCCAGTTGTCGCGGTACGCGGTGCTTCCGAACGTTGTCATCACCCGACCCGGCGAGAACCTGCACCGAGCCTAGGCTCGGACCTGCCCCTGCTCCCTAATCCGAAAGATCCTCAAACCCCTGATCCCTGAGTTGCGAGGAGCGTTAGCGACGAGCCACGAAGGGCCTGTTGAGACACGTTGCGAAGCCCTTCGTGGCTCGCTTCGCTCGCACCTCAGGGAGCAGAGATGTGGATGCTGCGGAGTGTTCTTTCGTGATCCACCACGGCCGCCAGGCCGCGGATACTGAGGTGCGAGCGGAGCGAGCGTCGAAGGGTCACCGGAAGGTCGCGATCCCGCCGTCGCGGTCGGAGAGGTGACCGTGCTCGTTGAACGACACCACCGAGACGCCGCTGCGGCCGACGATCAGTTTGCTGATCGACGCGTTGACCATCGTGCGGGCCATCGCCGGCCAGGTCTCGTCGGGGATGCCCCACAACTGGGCGATCCACTGGGTGATGGTGCCGGCCGAGGACACCACGAGCACCGTCTGACCCGACCCGGCGAGCTCGGTGGCGCGGGCGGCCGCGTCGGAGACGCGCGCCTTGAACTGGGGGTAGCTCTCGGCGGGGCCGCCGTCGAGGCCGGGAGCTGCGTCGTGCTCGCCGGCCGCTATCCAGGCCGCGAGCCCCTTGTCGAGCTGTTCCTGGTAGCTGCGGCCGTCGCGATACATCTCCGGCGTGGCCTCGCCGACCAGTGCGGGCAGTGAGTACTCGTTCCACCCCGGGTCGACGTGCGGCTGAGGTTGATCGGTGTCGAAAGCCCCCAGCACGCCGCTCAGCGTCTGTTGCTGGCGCGGGAGGTCGCCACTGGCGGCTGCGGTGAAGGTGCCGATCTGCCCGGCCAGGAATCCACCGGACAGCGCGGCCTGTGTGGCCCCGGCCGTGGTGAGACCGCCGGGTCCGTTGCTCAGATCGTCGGTGGCGTCGGCGATGCCGTACGCCAATGCGTTCGCCTGACCATGACGAACCAGATAGATCACACCCATTCCTGCACCCTATGTCGGCTTCGATGAGTTCGAGGCGTCGGGCCGGTCAGTATCAGCAACCCCGAGATGTCTGGAGTGCGCCCGTGACGCCGATGCTGTTCGTCAACCTGCCCGTCGTAGACGTCGCGCGGTCTCGTCGGTTCTTCGGATCGCTCGGCTTCCACTTCGACGAGATCTTCTGCGACGTCGGGAGCGCGTGCATGAAGATCAACGACTCGGCGATGGTCGTGCTCATGCAGCGACGACGATTCGCCGGCTACGCGGCCACCGAAGTCGCCGACCCACTGCAGGGCCGCGAGTCGTTGCTGGCCATTTCCGCGGACAGCCGCGCACACGCCGACCGGCTCGCCGAAGCGGCACTCGGTTGCGGCGGCCGGGAACTCCGCGCAGCGGAGGACCTGGGCTTCATGTACTGCCGCAGTTTCTGCGACCCGGACGGTCATGCCTGGGAGATCGTGTGGATGGACCCTTCGCAGATCCCGCAGACCGCGGACGACTGATCGGCGCCGCGCGAGAACCGGACGGTCTCAGTGCCAGGGGCTCGGCGTCGTGCGTTCCGGTGCGTCGTACGGGGTCGCCGGCAGACCGAAGCGTGCGAAATCGCTCTCCATGTCGTCGCTGAAGAAGGCGACGACATGGCTGACCTTGGCTGTCTGCGGGTCGATCTCAAGTACCTGGAGCTGGAACGGTCGGTGGACACCGTCCGGTTCGCGCATGTACAGCCCGTAGGCCGGCTGCCCGTTGGCTGTGGTGGGCAGCATGATCTGATCGCCCGCCTTCTCGGCCGGACAGTTGCGACGGATGAGGGTTCCGATGTTCTCTGCGCCCTGGTACCAGCCGGTGAACGGCGGCATCTCCCAGATCGCCTTGTCGGTGAAGAGCTCCACCATCGCGTCGACGTCGTAGCGTTCGAAGGCCGACACGTAGCGGGCCAGCAGCTCCCGTTTCGCGGCGTCGTCGAGTGTCGTCGCGGCATCGACTCCGACCGAATCCTGCTGCGGGCGTGCGGTCTTTACCTGCTCGCGGGCCCGCTGCAGCAAACTGTTCACGGTGGCGGTGGTGACACCGATGGTGTCGGCGACCTCGGCGGCGCGCCACTGCAGCACGTCGCGCAGGATGAGGACTGCGCGTTGCCGTTCGGGTAGATGCTGCAGTGCCGCGATGAACGCCAGTCGTACCGACTCGCGCGCGCCGACCACGTACGCGGGGTCCGCGTCGTCACCGGGCGCGATGTCGTCGGTGGTGCCGGCATACGGCTCGAGCCAGGGCACCTCGTGGTTCTGCAGCAGGTCGTCGGTCGGGTCGAAGGCGTCGCCACCGAGGCCGGAGGGGAGGGGGCGTCGTTGTGAACTCTGCAGAGCGGTCAGACACGTGTTGGTCGCGATCTTGTGCAGCCACGTGCGCACGGACGCCCGGTGGTCGAACTTCGCATAGCCCTTCCACGCGCGGAGAAAGGTCTCCTGGGCAAGGTCTTCCGCATCGTGGTGGGATCCGGTCATGCGGTAGCAATGCGCGATGATCTCACGTCGAAAAGGCTCGCTGACCTCGAGGAACTCGGCGTCGGTCGCGGCGCTGGACTCAGCCGCGGGGCTGGTTGTGGTCATGCTCACAATCTACCGGGGTGCACCGACAGCCTCGACCCGAGTGTCCAAGCCGACCACGGTCCGCTTCTCCATCGGGTCGCAGGTCGAGCGACCGGACGTCGAACGAGTTCGGATCAGGGTGAGTGCAACCCCTGTCCGCGTCGCGCCACGGGCCTATTCTCGCCGGTGGACGCGTGTGCGACCGGTCGTCGGTGCCCGTGACCAGGGGTGGGACGGGCTTGCCGGTACGGGGCCGCGTTGCTAGCTTGATCCGCATGACAAGTGCCGACCACAGCCTCACGGAGGTCACCTACGTGACCACCGCGCTGGGCTGTCGTCTGCCGCTTGCACGCGTTCTCTGTTGTTGTCGTCGAATGCGCTGACCGACCCCCGCCGAGTCAATCTCCTCCCCGGGGCGTCGCTTCTCGAGTCTCTGCTCAGAGCACCAGCTTCCGGCTTCCGCCCCGCGATCCGTGGGGTCTTTCGACGAGGACGATCATGACCGCCACACTGCCCGAACTCTCCACCCGTACCCTGCGCAACGCCCCCGCCTCTCCTGTCCGGCGTCAGCCGGTCACCCGCGCGGTGCGTCGTGCTCCTCAGGGCACGCGCCAGCCCGTACCGTTGACTTCCGTACCGCCGACTCGGACCCCGGGTCCGGTCGCCGACCGACGCGGACCAGTGAAGGGGGACCAGCGGGTGCACGTCGCAACGCCGCGCCTGGAGTTGTCGACCAAACCCGCGGCGCTCGTCCTCCGGGCCGCCCGGTTGTCCGGCCCGCTGTTCCGCGACGATGCGGCCGAGCGCACCGGGCTCAGCATCTCCACGGTCAATCGCCAGGTCAGTGCGCTGTTGAAGGCGGGATTGATCCGCGAACGGGCCGACCTCGCGCCCTCGGGCGCCATCGGGCGACCGCGGTTGCCCTTCGAGGTCAACATCTCCGAGTTCCTCACCCTCGGTATCCACATCGGATACAAGGTCACCGCGATCACCACCCATGACCTGTTGCATCGTGTCGTCGGGGCCATCCAGATCCCTACCCCGCATGCCGATTCACCGGAAGAAGCACTCACCGCCATCGGTGTCAGCGCACGGCGTTTCGCCGAGCGCTGGACGGGCCGGCGGGTGCTGTGGGTCGGTGTCGCGCTCGGTGGGCGCGTGGCCGAGGGCGGCATCGTCGACCACCCCCGACTCGGCTGGGAGGGCGCGCCGGTCGGCCGGACGATCGCCGAGGCCGTCGGACTGCCGGTGTCGGTTGCGTCCCACGTCGAGGCCATGGCAGCCGCCGAACTCGTGCTCAACCCCGACGACCAGCAGTCGAGCTTCCTGTACTTCTACGCGCGCGAGATGCTCGGCATCGCGTTCAGCGTCGGCGGGACCGTGCACACGCCGACCGCGGGACCGCCGGTGATCGGTCACTTCCCGACCGGATCGACCACGTTGCTCGACCCGAACCGGACGGGGCGCCTGGAGCCCGCGGTGAGCGACACCGGTGTCGTGGAAGCTGCACGCGCACTCGGCCTCTCGGCGACCGATGTGGAAGATGTCCACGCCCTGGCCCGCAGCGGTGACCTCACGGCACGTCGTCTGCTCGAAGAGCGGGCGGAGGTGCTCGGACGTACGGTCGGGCTGATCGCCGACATCTTCAATCCCGATCACATCATCCTCGGCGGACAGGCGTTCACCGATTACGCGGCCGGCCTGCCGACGGTCGCGAAGGCCGTGCGCGAGACCTCGATCGTGAGCAAACGGGATGTGCGCGTGTCACATTCGGGAGCGACCGTGCAGCAGCAGGCCGCCGGCGCGGTGTCTCTCGACGCGATATACAGCGACCCGCTGCAAGCAATCACGTTGACTGCCTGAGCGGGTCGCGTCGACGAACCTCGGTCGGGTGGTGGTCTAATCCGAGGTTCGCTTGTTGTAGGCGCGCAGCGCGAACGGCGCGAAGATGAGCGTCAGCGCGACCGTCCAGATCAGGGTGGCGAGGACCGGATATTGCAGCGGGAGAGCCGCATCCGGACCGAATGCCGGGCCGTTACCCCACAGCACACGCAATGCCTGGACCAGTGACGACATCGGGTTCCATTCGGCGATCGTCCGAAGCCAGGTGGGCATCGGCTCGGTCGGGACGAACGCGTTCGACAGGAACGTGATCGGGAACAGGACCGAGAACATGAAGCCGTTGACGGCCTCGACCGTCCGCAGCCACGAACCGATGAGGATGCCGAACCAGATCATCGCGAAGCCGAAGAGCAGGAGCAGCGCGAATGCGAGGACCGCCTCACCGAACGAACCCCGGATCCGCCAGCCGATGGCCAGGCCGGTCACGGCCATGACGACGATGCCGATCGAACTGTGGAGCAGACTGGCGATACTGCGGCCGATCAGCACCGACGACCGTTGGATGGGCAGTGACCGGAACCGGTCGATGATGCCCTTCTCGAGGTCGGCGGTGATGCCCGTGGACACGATGAACGCGGTGAACACGATCGTCTGACCCATGATGCCCGGGAGCAGGAACTCTCTGTACGACGCCGAGTCGGTCTGGATCGACGCGCCGAACACGTACGCGAACAGCAGCACGAACATGATCGGCTGAATGGTCACGTCGGAGAGCATCTCCGGCATCCGTTTGGTGTGGATCATGTTGCGCTTCACCATGATCCAGGCCTGTTGCCAGATCGTGGTGGGGTGGATCCGCGGCTTGTCCGCGACCACAGCGTGGGTCTGTGCCGTGGTGGTCATCAGGAACGCTCCTCGTCGGTGGTGTTGTCGGTGTCGTCGGTGTTGCTCGACTCCTCGGCGCGGTGGCCGGTGAGGGAGAGGAAGACGTCGTCGAGGCTCGGCCGGGAGAGTCCGAAGTCGTCGACGGAGATGCCACTCTCGTCGAACCAGGCGGCGACGCGGGGCAGGTCGCCCAGGCCGGCTGCGGCTGTCGTGAGTCGGCGGGCCGCCACGTCGACGAACACCTCCGCCCCGTTCTTGCGCAACAGCGACTCGGCGGCCGTCAGGTCGTCGGCGTGCGAGACGGTCAGCACCAGGCTGGCCGAACCGGCCTGCTCCTTGAGCTGCAGTGACGTGCCGTGCGCGATGATGGTGCCCTTGTCGATGACGACGATGTCGTCGGCGAGTTGGTCGGCCTCCTCCAGATACTGCGTGGTGAGCAGCAACGTGGTTCCGTCGGCGACCAGATCGCGCAGGACGTCCCAGAGTTCGGAACGGCTGCGCGGGTCGAGGCCGGTGGTCGGCTCGTCGAGGAAGAGCACCGGTGGCGTGGCCAGCAGGCTGACCGCGAGGTCGAGTCGGCGGCGCATTCCGCCGGAGTAGGACTTGACCTGTTTGTCACCGGCCTCTGAGAGGGAGAACTGCTCGAGGAGTTCCTCCGATCGACGCGCGAGGGTCTTGCGTCCGATGCCGTACAGACCGCCGATCATGCGGAGGTTCTCGCGGCCGGTCAGGATCTCGTCGACCGTGGCCGCCTGGCCGGTGAGGCCCATGTTCTGGCGGACCATCCCGGGCTGTTCCCGCACGTCGTAGCCGGCGATGCGGGCTGTCCCGCTCGTGGGCGGCGACAGGGTGGTCATCATTCGGACGGTGGTGGTCTTGCCGGCGCCGTTGGGGCCCAGCAGGCCGAGCACGGAACCCCGCGGCACGGTGAAACTGACGCCGTCGACCGCCGTGAAATCGCCGAAGCGTTTCACCAGGTCGATGGCCTCGATGGCGACATCGGCCGTCGCGACTTCTCCCGGTGCGGTGGTGGGAACTGTGACTGAGCTCATGTTTCTCCACGGTATAGAGGGGGTGTGACAGCCGCGACCGAATTACGTGGCGCGCGGGTGACGTCAGGGAACAATTCAGGGCATGTTCGGGGTGTGGCGATCTCGTACTCGAAGTCAGACCGTCTGCCCGCACCGAATTCATCGGTTGCGGGGCTGCGAATCCGACGGTCGGACCGAAATCGAGCGTAAGACTTCAAGTTGAGTTGAAGTCAATCTGTTTGAGATCCGTTCCTGCGGATGCCAGGAACCGATATCTCCGCATCTGCGGATACGATGTCGCCGTGACCGCGATTCGGATCAAAGACGCAGCCACTCTGCTCGGCGTCAGTGACGACACGGTTCGACGATGGGTGGCCACCGGCGTCCTGGAACAGTCCGATGGCGGACCGGTCGCCACCGTTGATGGCGCACGGCTCGCCGCGCTGGCCCGCGAGCGCGCGGTGGCACCGGACGACGGGGCATCGGTCGGACGCTCGGCGCGCAATCGGTTCACCGGTCTCGTCACCGATGTCCGCACGGACGCGGTGATGGCTCAGGTGACCCTGCAATGCGGTCCGTTCGAGGTGACGTCGTTGATGAGTGCGGACGCAGTTCACGAACTCGATCTACGGCCCGGCGTCGTGGCCACGGCCGTCGTCAAGGCGACGACGGTGATCGTCGAGACCAACAGGGAGGCCAGATGAGGAGGTCCATCGTCGCAGTCGCCGCGGCCGGACTGCTGATCGTGGCAGGGTGCTCGTCTGCCGGTGGCTCAGATGCCGGCGGGTCTGCGGCCTCGACCCTCGACATCTCGGCGGCGGCGTCGCTGAAGATGACGTTCACGGCGATCGCCGATGAGTTCGAGGCACAGCACGACGGCGTCACGGTACGACTCTCGTTCGACGGATCGTCGACGCTGGCCAATCAGATCCAGCAGGGGGCGCCGGCCGATGTGTTCGCGAGCGCCGACGAGAAGAACATGCGCAAGCTGGGTGATCTCGCCATCGACCCGGCGGTCTTCGCCACCAACACACTCGTGATCGTCACGGCGCCGGGCAATCCCCGCGGGATCCGGTCGTTCGCCGATCTGAACAAGCCTGACGTCACGACGGTCATCTGCCAGTCGGCTCAACCGTGCGGCGCCGCGACCGAGACCGTCGAGCGCAACACCGGTGTCACCATCGACGCCGCCTCGGAGGAACAGTCGGTGAGCGCGGTGCTGACCAAGGTGACGACCGGCCAAGCGGATGCGGGCGTGGTGTATGTGACCGACGCGCGCGGAGCCGGCGACAAGGTGGACACCGTGACCGATCCGGCATTCGCCGCCGTGGTCAACTCCTATCCGATCGCGGCGCTCGCCGGCGCCGGGGATGGCGAACTCGCCACGCAGTTCGTCGACCTCGTCCTGGGCGCGGACGGTCAGCGCATCCTGCGCGACGCCGGGTTCGGGGCGCCTTGAGCACGGTCCTTCGTACCCGACGGGACCCGGCGGGGTTGCCCGGTTGGACGTACGGCTTGGCACTGATCGGCGTCGTGTTGATCGTGCTACCTCCGCTGGCGCTGCTCTTCCGTTCGCCGTGGGGCACCTTCGTCGACCAGATCTCGTCGCCCTCGTCGCTCGACGCGCTGCGGTTGTCACTGATCACCGCCGCGTGCAGCACCGTCATCTGCCTGATGGTCGGGGTGCCGATGGCACTGGTGTTCGCGCGATACGACGGTCCGGTGATCCGTGTGCTCCGCGCGCTCGTGTTGTTGCCCTTGGTCTTACCGCCCGTGGTCGGTGGTCTTGCCCTGTTGTACACCTTCGGCCGGCTCGGGATCGTCGGTGAACATCTGCATGCGGCCGGCATCGACATCGCCTTCACGACAACGGCGGTGGTACTGGCCCAGAGTTTCGTCGCGCTGCCCTTCCTCGTGATCAGCGTCGAGGGCGCGGTGCGCGTCGTCGGGACGCGATACGAGGAGGTCGCCGCGACCCTGGGTGCGGGGCCGACTCGGACGCTCTGGCGGGTCACGCTCCCGTTGGTCCTGCCGTCTCTGTTCGCGGGTCTCGTGCTCGCGTTCGCGCGGGCGCTGGGCGAGTTCGGTGCGACGATCACGTTCGCCGGCAACGCGCCCGGGGTGACCCAGACTGCGCCACTGGCGATCTATGTGTCGGCCATCGACGACCCACAGGCCGCGATCCCGTTGTCGCTCATCCTGGTTGTCGTATCCCTGATCGTGGTCGTGGGAGTGCACAGCCGCCGTTCGCGCGTCGGGGGTGGTTTGTGACCGGCGCGGACCTGGAGGTGATCATCGACCTCGAGGTGCCCGCGTTGTGGGTCGAGCACCGGTTCGCCGCGGGCGCGACCACCGCGGTCGTCGGGCCCAACGGCGCCGGCAAGTCGACGATGCTGCGCGCGATCGCCGGACTGGTGCGCGGCGACGATCGGTCCCGGATAGTGCTCGGCGACAGGGTGTTCTGTGACGCGACGACCTTCGTGCCGCCCAGTCGGCGCGGAATCGCATTACTGTCGCAGGACGCGCGGCTGTTCCCGCATCTGACGGTCGCCGACAACGTGGCGTTCGCGCCCTCGGCGCAGCGTCTCTCGAGGCCGGAGATCAGGGCACGAGTGGAACGCTGGCTGACGGCAACGGAGGTCACCGCCCTCGCCGACCGTAAACCGCACCAGCTCTCCGGCGGCCAGGCGCAGCGGGTCGCGATCGCCCGGGCGCTCGCCGCACAGCCACGAATCCTGCTGCTGGATGAACCGTTTCGGGCCCTGGACGTCGACGTCGCGAGCCGATTGCGGGCGCTGTTGCGCACACTTCTCGCCGATCGGGACCGCACGACGATCATGGTCACCCACGACCCGGTGGATGCGCTCGGCCTGGCCGACGACATCATGGTCCTCGAGGACGGTCGCGTCGTCGAAACCGGTTCGACGCGTGCGGTTCTGGCGCGGCCCACCAGTCGTTTCGCGGCGTCGCTGTCCGGGCTCAACCTGTTCGTGGGACGCCTGGACGCGGGCGACGCCGTCGTCGACCCCTCCGGCAATCGGGTCGTCGGCGGTGTCGAGGTCGATGGACCCTCACCGGGGGCCGGGGCGGCGGCCACGTTCTCGCCACGGGCCGTCGCCGTCTATCTCGAAGCGCCGCATGGCAGTCCGCGTACGACGCTGGCCGCGACCGTCCGTGACGTCGCGCCCCGGGGTGACCACGCCGTGATGACCGCCGAGGTGGGCGAGCAGATCGTCGCCGCTGAGGTGACCTGGGCGGCGGTCGCCGACCTCGGACTCGTCACCGGACTAGCGGTCTACCTGGTGGTCAAGGCGAGCGAGGTGCGGATCAGCGGCGTAGGGCCCGGTTCGCTGTGACCGGTAGACCTGAACTCGACCGGCAGACTGCGATCGAGGTCTGGGGGTCGAGTTGCGGTCTGGGGGTGGGGTTCGGGAACGCGACGCTACGACAATCCACCGCCGACAACGAGACCGAGCGCGAAAGTGGCGGCGGACGGTATACAGGCGAGCTCGAACTTGAGCGTGTCGATGATCGAATCCGAGAGGTACGTCCGATATCGACGGCCAGGCGGGGAGTGCACCGCGCTCCACGAAGTGGAGGTCGACGATGCTCGGTGGCGAGGCCGGTATCTACGCCGGTGGCTCCGGGACGAGACCTGCAGCCGACACCAGTTCGTCATCTCGACATCAGGTAGCCGACGAGCAATCCGACCAGGAACAGCGCGATCGGGTACGTGATGAACATCGAGAATCGACCACTGAAGTAGGTCTTCATATCCCGCCACTTGTTCGGCTCGTGGTTTTCTGCAGCCAACGTGTTTCCATTTCTGTGATCTCCGATTGGGTGCTATCCCAGGCCGACTCGGAGGTGGTTGCGGTGAAGATCGCCAGCGTCGAATTGCCCTGTGCGGTGGGATAGGCGAGCTGAGCTCGACGAACTCGGAGATCGAACCCTCCCGTCCGGTATGTGCCGTCGTCGACACACAGGTATCCATCGAGATCGACAGTGTGATCGAGGACGACTGACTGCTCCAGTGCGGAGATGTCGAGGGTGGTGTCGATTTCGGAGAGTCGTACGACTTCGCACTGGCCGAGATCGAAGTACTGGATGACCACGTTCGACGCGAAGGCAGGTATCGGACTCTCCGAGCGTAGGAGGACACGGCTCGCCATCGACTTGTGTGCCTCGTCGCTGTCCAGGTCGTACCAGGCAGCGGGCGGAAGAAAATCCAGCGCCGGCGTGGACGCTCGGAGGGTCGCCGTACTGCCGAGATTCACGATCGCGTATTCGATGGCAGAGATCATCGACGGCCTCAGGAGAATATGTTGATACTCGTGAACACACCCACGCCGAATGCCGAGGCAGATGGCAACACCACCAAAAAGTTCCTGGTGTAGGTCTCCAGGCCGCCGAGCCAGTAGCCGAACCCGCGTGGGAATGACTCTGCTCGGTGCCGAGGTGCGTGTCGGCGGCTAGGGGAGTTTTGAGCCTGCATTTAGTCGAACCTACCTTTCACCCATTTGCCGAAACTTGCGCCATAGTGACTTCCGAGTGCAGCGCCGATACCCGCTCCGACGGCAGTTCCTACGGGGCCCGCGAATGATCCGATGGCCGCACCCGCCAAGGCGCCGCCAACATACCCGCCACCTACTGCGCCGACGACGGCCGCTGTGGCGTCGCCGCCGTCCTGTTCGTCACGGGCGTACTTGAGTCCTTCGTCCACGACGGTGTACCCGATCCCGGCCCAGAATGCGCCCCGAGCCAGGTTTCTACCGACTGAGTTCAACCGCGCGACATCGTCCGCACTCATCCCGGCTTGCCCCACGGACCGCCGTTGTCTCGCGTACGCATTCTCGATGTCTGACCCGCGACGTTCCAAAGCACCGAGGGCGCCAGTTACAGCGGCGCTCCTGGGGTCCATGCCCGCAAGTCCCAAGGCGTTGAGGACGTACTGGAGGCGTGATGGCTCCAGGTCCGAGGGTTGCCCGGTTTTCAACTTTTCCAATTGCTCCGGGGTCAGGTTCATCGCGCGAAGGAATCGCCCACGCTGTTCAGGAGTCGCCGTGCCGGCGCGCACGGCGGCGGCGTCACTCGCTGCGAGACTCGAGTCGACGAGCCCGCGGTTGACGGCGTTGGCGGCGGGTGTCATTCCGCCGAGTTCGCCGAGTGCTGAGTTGATCCCGTCGCGGGTGGCGGTGACGGCGTTGTCGGCCGCGGTGCCGAGACCGAGCAGAGCCGAGTGGTGCTCGAAAGCCTTTCCGGCGTCGAACTCCGCATCGTCGGGGGCTCGAGACTTGTCGAAGTTGACCGTGTATTCGCGGCTTCCACGATCGAGGATGTAACCGTCGGAGTCGGCAAGGCTGGTTCGGGTCTCGAGAGCCTTCATCGCGTCGCGGATGTTGCTCTGTCCGTTCGTGAGTACGGAAGCCAGATCACCGAACTCGTCGGCCACACCGCGAATCCACCGGGTGAGGCCCTCGGCGCGATGATCGGCAGGACCTCGAGCCATCCCGGTCCACTGAGCACGCGTCAGGTTGAGAACGGGTTCTCCGGCCTTTGGTGCCTCGACTTCCAGGTGTGCCTGCAGTCGAGTGATCCCGTTCGCGATCGACGTCATGACCTCGGGGTTCCAGGACATGACGTCGTTGTAGCTGGGTGGCACGGTCTACTGGACCGAAAGCAGGACGCTCAGCGGGACCACGTGATCTGTCTGCTGACCCCCGCGGGCGGGGTACGCCACGGCGTCCTTGATCGTGCTCGCACTCGCCTGATCGGTCTCGACGGTGGTGTCTTTGGCACCGAGCACCAGTTCGGAGAACGAGGAAACCGTGCCGGACACATTGGCCAGCGCGGATGCGATCCGTTCGTCGGCACCCGCCGCCACCGCGGACATGTCGCTCGAAGCCCCGCGGAACTGTCCGGCGAGCTGGCTGAAGGTCGCTGTCGTACCGTCCAGTCCGGCATGGGAGGTGAGCTCCAACGCCATCAGACGGGATGCGCATCTCGAGATCTCCGTCGCTGACGCCCCGACAGCCGCTGGATCGACGATCATGTCCGACAAAATTCCCCCTTTGACTTCGCGAACCACCATAAATGTTCGACGATGACGATAGCCGGGCAGGGCGCAAACAGCTCGCCACCGTCCACAGCCACGAGTCGCTGTGACCGGCGAACCTCAACTCGACCGATGGACTTCGATCGAAGTCCAGGGGTCGAAATGAGGTTCGCCAGTGGGTCAGTCGCTCAGCGGACCGTTGCGGTGTGCTTCGAGGACACGGGCCTTGAGGTGTTTGTATCCCCGAACGCGCAGTGTCGGTATCGATTTGAGGTAGAAGCGGTCATCACCGCCGAGCTGATCGGCGATCGCGTCGTCGATGAGTGTGGTTCCGGGACGGGCGGATCCGGCGAGGCGGGAAGCGATGTTCACCGGCTCGCCGAAGACGTCTCCGAGCCGGGCGAGGACGGAGCCGCGCGCCATGCCGACCCGCAACGGCGGAAGACTGTCGTCCGTGGAGAGCTGATGGATCTCGAGCGCGGCACTCGCGGCGGCGGGGGCGTCGTCGAAGGTGAACATCACCGCGTCGCCGAGGGTCTTGATAACGCGGCCACCATGATTTACGACCACGTCGAACGTGTCGTCTTCGAACGAACCGAGCAGGGACTCCAGGTCATTCAGATCGATGCGCCGGGAAAGGCTTGTATAGCCGACGATGTCGGCGAAGCCGACGATCAGGTCGATCTCTTCGTCGTCGGAGTGATCGGTGTGACGCTCGATCGCCTGCGCCATGTGCCGACGCCAGATGAGTTGCTGGATCTGGCCGAGCGCGAGGCTCATCTGGTCGAAGTCCCACGGCACCGCGGGGTCGTCGACGATGTCACGCAGCAGGTCGGCCTCCCACTCCGCGAGTCGGGACATCGTCTGTCCGATGGCCCGGGCCATCGCGATCTGGCTGGTATCCGGCATCGCCGCCGAGGAGGATGCGAACATCCGGAGCGCGGCGAGGTCGCGATCGGAGAAAACCTTGTCCGAGGACGGTTGACGCACGAAACCGAATGCATTCCAAGCTTTCTCGGCGAAATCAGCGGACAGTCCGAGTTCGGCGACCAGTTCGTCGCGAGTGTAGCGGGGGCGGTCCCGCGCTTCCGAGGCGTCGTTCATCCGATCCGAGTCCCATCTTCGGCGTCGGCTCAGCATAGCGGGCGGGCCGGTGCGGCAGGGTCGGTCTGACGCGCGGAGAGCATCCGCATCGTCGCGTCCGATACCGTGCCGATCACGTCGTCGAGAGACAACGGGCCACCCGGGCGGTACCAGCGCCACACACTCCCCAGGACGCCCAGTACGAGACGCGCCTGGAGCATGGCGTCTCCGTCGACGAAATCGCGGGCGTCCATTCCACGCTTGATCAGGTCTGCCCAGTTGCTCTCGATCTCGGCGACCAGTTCGCGCGACCGGACACGTTCGGCCTCTTCTCCGTTCGACCGGCGAGGAGTACCCAGGATGACCATCTGGTTCTGCACTATTCGCCGCTGCAGGACGTCTACGGGTTCGCCGCGCAGCGATGTTGCGACCGCTGAGCGGAGGGCTTCAACCGGGTCAGGAATACCGGCGGTCCCTGCTCGGAATCGCTCAATCGAATCGCCGAGTTGGTTGCGCATGATGGTCAGAAGACAGTGTGCCTTCGACTCGAAATAGTGGTAGAGCGCTGTCTGTCCGATGCCGACCTCGTCGGCGATGGATGCCCACTTCGTGTGTTCGTAACCGACTGTGCCGAAGTGCTCTGTCGCGACGGTCAGGATCTGCGCGCGCTTGGATCTGGGACCGTCATCCACAGTTACCGACATCGTGACCCTCCCTTGTGCCGGACGTTACAACGTGGACAGCGTCGGGTTCATCTGAGCCGCGACCCGATTCAGCGCACTCCCTCGCGCGGATCAGAGCGCGAGCACGCCCTTCATGAGGTACGCCATCCGCGCGGCGAACTGCGGACTCTCCGAGCCGCGTCGCATGCGCACGGCGTCGTTGACGATCGAGAGCGCCGCGTGCACGGCGACCGCGCCTTGATCGCGCTTGATCTCCGGATCGACTTGCATGAGCAGATCCACCCAGCGCGCCACATAACGTCGCTGCACGTCGACGAGATCGGTGGCGCTCGCTTGTCCGGCGAGCGCGGGGGAGTTGTTGAAGCTCACCGACAGATCCGGGGTGCTGGTGATCACGTCGACATACGAATCGACGAGCGAGGCAAGCAATTTCGCGGGGTCCGAGGTGGCGCCGTAGGCCGCCATCACCCCCGCCTCCAGGCGCGCGCCGCTGCGCTGTCCGATGGCGACGAGGATGGCCAGCTTCGACGAGAAATGTTTGTAGACACTGGGACCCGCGATGCCGACGGCGCCGCCGATCTCGTCGACGCCGACGTCGGTGTAACCGCGGTCGGCGAACAACTCGGCGGCGGCGTCGAGGATCTCGTCACGCCGCGAACCGGGCACAGAGGTGACCGTCGGCGACGTCGCGAACGGCGGTGCCGCGGTGGGGCTCAGGGCGAGAATCCGACGGATGAGCTTCTCGATCTCGCCTCGTGCACGCGCCCCGGACATGCGGGTGTGGTGCACGGTGAGGCTGCCGCTGACGCTCAGCACCGCCCACGCCAGCTGCACGGCCTCACGGTCGGTCAGATCCGTGCGCCGGGCGGCGAGCGCCGACGCCCAGTGGCCGATCACCTCGCGGGTGCGGACTGCCACCAGTTTGTTCTGTTCGGTGGTGAGGTAGTTGCTGGTCCACCGCCACAGCGATGCCGCTTGGGGACGCTGGACGGCCAGGTCGCAGACCGTCGAGATCAGCGAGTTCGCGTCGACGCCGTCGGCGAGCGCCCGGTCGGTGCAGGACTCGAGATCGTCGACGCCGGCCAGGACCGCCGCGGCCAGCAGCGACTGCTTGTCGTCGAAATGCCGGTACACCGATGGCGCGGTGACGCCCGCCGAGCGCGCGATGTCGGCCAGCGAGACCTGCGCATACCCACGCTGGAGGAAGTGCGCGGCCGCGGAGTCGACGAGCTGTCGTTTGCGGTCGGCGCCCCTGGTGCGGGTGGCGGGTTTGGGGTCAGGCATGGTGAACAGACCATAGCGCACATTCGACAGAACGCCAGACCTCTTGACCACCGGGTATAGCCAAACTAGTTATTCCGCGTTAGCCTCGGTGGGTAACCAACCAGTGGTTCGTGTGAAAGGAACACTTTCGTGCCTGATCAAGCATTCATCTACGAGGCGATCCGTACGCCTCGTGGCAAGCAGCGCGGCGGTTCGCTGCACAGCGTGAAGCCGGTCGACCTGGTCTCCGGTCTCATCAACGAGGTCCTGTCGCGTCACGGCGGCCTCGATCCGGCCGACGTCAACGACGTCATCCTCGGTGTCGTCTCCCCGGTCGGCGAGCAGGGCGCGGTCATCTCGCGCACCGCCGCCCTCAACAGCGGTCTCCCCGAGACCGTCCCGGGAACCCAGATCAACCGCTTCTGCGCCTCGGGTCTGGAGGCCGTCAACCTGGCCTCGGCCAAGGTGGCCTCCGGCTTCGACGACCTGGTTCTCGCCGGTGGCGTCGAGTCGATGTCGCGCGTCCCGATGGGCAGCGACGGCGGTGCACTGTTCACCGACCCGGCCACCGCATACGACCACTACATCGTCCCGCAGGGCATCGGTGCCGACCTGATCGCCACCATCGAGGGCTTCTCGCGCGAGGACGTCGACGCCTACGCCGCCGAGTCGCAGGCTCGCGCCGAAAAGGCCTGGAACAGTGGCTACTTCACCAAATCCGTGGTCCCGGTCAAGGACATCAACGGCGTCACCATCCTCGACCACGACGAGCACCGTCGCCCGGGTTCGACCGTCGATAGCCTCGGCAAGCTGAAGGCCGCCTTCGCCGCCCTCGCCGACATGGCCGGCTTCGACGACGTCGCGCTGCAGAAGTACCCGAGCGTCGAGAAGATCAACCACGTCCACACCGGTGGCAACAGCTCCGGCATCGTCGACGGTTCGGGCCTCGTGCTCATCGGCAGCGAAGAGGCAGGCAAGCGCAACGGCCTCACCCCGCGTGCCCGCGTCGTCTCCTTCGCCGAGATCGGCTCCGAGCCCACCATCATGCTCACCGGCCCCACCCCGGCCACCGAGCTGGCGCTGAAGAAGGCCGGCCTGACCGTCGACGACATCGACGTGTTCGAGCTGAATGAGGCCTTCGCCTCGGTCGTCATGAAGTGGATGAAGGATCTGAAGATCCCGCACGAGAAGGTCAACGTGAACGGCGGCGCGATCGCCATGGGTCACCCGCTCGGTGCGACCGGCGCGATGATCTACGGCACCTGCCTCGACGAGCTCGAGCGCACCGGCGGCCGCTACGGCCTGATCACCCTCTGTATCGGTGGCGGCATGGGCGTCGCGACCATCATCGAGCGTCTCTGACCGACTCCCACTTCACGAGAAAGAACTCTGCGAATCACCATGAGTGACAACATGATCAACTGGGAGAAGGACGCCGACGGCGTCGTCATCCTGACCATGGACGACCCCAACCAGGGCGCCAACACGATGAACGCGCTCTACCAGGAGTCGATGGCCGCGACCGTCGACCGCCTGGAGGCCGAGAAGGACGACATCTCCGGTGTCGTGCTCACCTCTGCGAAGAAGACCTTCTTCGCCGGTGGCGATCTGAAGGACATGACCAGCGATCGCACGGGTGTCTCCAAGGAGGAGATCGCCACGCAGATCACCGAGACGACCAACGGCATGAAGAAGGTGCTGCGTCGGCTCGAGACCCTGGGCAAGCCGGTCGTCGCCGCGATCAACGGCGCCGCACTCGGTGGCGGCCTGGAGATCGCGCTGCACACCCACTACCGCATCGCCGCGGACGTCAAGGGTGTTCAGATCGGTCTGCCCGAGGCCACCCTCGGCCTGCTGCCCGGCGGCGGTGGCGTCGTGCGTACCGTCCGTCTGCTCGGTATCCAGAACGCCCTCATGGGTGTTCTGCTCCAGGGTCAGCGCTTCAACCCGACCAAGGCCAAGGAGACCGGCCTGGTCAACGAGGTCGTCGGCTCCATCGAGGAACTGATCCCCGCCGCCAAGGCCTGGATCAAGGAGAACCCCGAGGCCCAGCAGCCGTTCGACGTCAAGGGTTACAAGATCCCGGGCGGTGCTCCCACCAACCCGGCGTTCGCGGCCAACCTCCCGGCGCTGCCGGCCCTGCTGCGCAAGCAGATCAAGGGCGCCAATATGCCTGCGCCGCGTGCCATCCTGGCCGCCGCGGTCGAGGGTGCCTACGTCGACGTCGACACCGCGGACATCATCGAGACCCGCTACTTCGTCTCGCTGGTCACCGGTCAGGTCGCGCAGAACATGATCAAGGCGTTCTTCTTCGACCTCCAGCACATCAACGGCGGCGGCTCGCGCCCCGAGGGTTACGACAAGTTCACCGCCAAGAAGGTCGGCGTCATCGGCGCCGGAATGATGGGCGCGGCAATCGCTTACGTGTCGGCGAAGGCCGGCATCGAGGTCGTCCTCAAGGACATCGACCTCGACGCTGCCAAGCGCGGCAAGGGGTACTCGGAGAAGCTCGAGGAGAAGGCTCTCGCCAAGGGCAAGACCACCCAGGAGAAGAGCGACGCACTCCTCGCCCGCATCCACCCGACCGTCGATCCCCAGGACTTCAAGGGCGTCGACCTCGTCATCGAGGCCGCCTTCGAGTCGGTCGAGGTCAAGCGCAAGGTGTTCCAGGAGATCGAGAACATCGTCGAGCCCGACGCCGTCCTGGGTTCCAACACCTCGACCCTGCCGATCACCATCCTCGCCGAGAGCGTGAAGCGGTCCGAGGACTTCATCGGTATCCACTTCTTCTCGCCGGTCGACAAGATGCCGCTGGTCGAGATCATCAAGGGTGAGAAGACCTCGGATGCAGTGCTGGCCAAGGTCATCGACTACACCCTACAGATCCGCAAGACCCCGATCGTCGTCAACGACAGCCGTGGCTTCTTCACCAGCCGCGTCATCGGCACCTTCATCAACGAGGCCATCGCGGCCGTCGGTGAGGGCGTCGAACCGGCGTTCATCGAGCATGCGGGCACCCAGGCCGGTTACCCGGCCGCGCCGCTCCAGCTCATGGACGAGCTGACCCTGACCCTGCCGCAGAAGATCCGCAAGGAGACCGAGGCGGCGCTCAAGGCAGAGGGCAAGGAAGTTCCGCAGCACGGCTCGAACGCCGTCGTCGACTGGATGGTCGAGAACGGCCGTACCGCCAAGAAGGACGGAAAGGGCTTCTACGACTACGACGAGAACGGCAAGCGCACCCAGCTCTGGCCGGGTCTGCGTGAGCAGTTCAAGTCGGGTACCACGGAGATCCCGCTCGAGGACATGAAGGAGCGCATGCTCTTTGCCGAAGCCCTCGAGACCGTCAAGTGCTTCGACGAGGGTGTGCTCACCTCCGTCGAGGACGCCAACATCGGTTCGATCTTCGGCATCGGCTTCCCGGCCTGGACCGGTGGTGTCATCCAGTACATCAACGGCTACGAGGGTGGCGTGCCCGGTTTCGTCGCGCGTGCCAAGGAACTTGCCGGCAAGTACGGCAAGCACTTCGAGCCGCCGGCCTCGCTCGTCGAGAAGGCTGACCAGGGTGTCACCAAGCTGACCAACGAGAACCTCACTGCGAATTGACGATCTCGCTGGGTGACCAGCAGACCTCAAGGGCCCCGGCCGGATTCGTTCCGGTCGGGGCCCTTGTCGTCCCGCGCATCGACTTCCGTCCCATCTGGTGAGCTCAAGAGGCGGGACGGAAACTCATACGCGCGAAGCTCAATCCTCCGACGGCGCCTCGGCACCTCCGACGCTGAGCACGACGCGGGCACCGTTCGGCACTGCCTCACGCTGCGGGCACTTGCGAATGCGGGTCGACTCCTCGACCCGCACCCGGCACTGGCGCAGCTGAGGCTCGTCCGACGCCTACGTCTCGATCCAGGTCGGCGCCACCGCGTTCTGACGTTCGTCGTCGCTGCGAAGGGCACGATCGAGCGCGAGCGAGCCGGCCGGATCCTCCTCTTGCTGATCGCCGCCGGCGTATTCTGGATTGCCGGCGGCCTCGCGAATGATGCAGCACGAGTAAGGTTGTGGATCGTCGCGCTTGCGATCGACTACAGTGCGCCGCTGGTTTTGTTCCGCGTTCCCGGCCGGCGTCGGCTGGCCGGGGCCACATGGGATCTGGCTGAGCGGACCGCATGGCGGATCTGCCGCGACAACCGCTGGTGGTCGGTCTTCGGAGAGAAGCGAGGGCGCAACGGCCGGCGATCAGGTCGACCCGTTCAGGACGATCCGGTCCAACGCAGCTTCACCGCTGATGCTCCAAACTGCCTGCGGCTCAGAGATATCTTCGGCACCACACCGGCAAGGGAACCGCGGTATGACACCCCACTGGTACCTATCCGTGCAGCAGTCCCCCTTGTTCGCCCGATGAAGAACCGACTTCTCGTTTACCGCAACAGGATTGGTGCACCACAGCGATGCGGGCAGTCAGTACACAGCGCTGGCGTCTACCGAGGCGCTACGCGACTCCGGCCTCGCCGGATCGATCGGCTCGGTCGGCGATGCACTCGACAACGCGTTGATGGAAGCAGCGATCGGGTTGTACAAGACCGAACCGATCGAGCGCCAGCGATCGTGGACCGGCCGCGGCGAGGTCGAGCGCGAGACCGCCGCGTGGGTGCATTGGTCCAACACCGAGCGGCTGCACTCAGCGATCGGCTACTGCCCGCCCATCGAGTACGAGACGCGCTACCGTGAGACGGCCGCCTCCGAAGCGGAGGTGGCCTAAACCGGGACTCCCACCACCTAAAAGCTGGGGGGCGTGCTTACGAAGAGGAATACGGCGGTCTCGTCAGTGTCGTTGAACCACTGGTGGAGGACGCTGGCCGAGTAGTAGACGGTGTCGCCGGCGCGCAGCGCGACGTCTTGGCCGTCAATGTTGAGTCGAATCTCGCCCGAGATGACGTACACGAACTCTTCACCGGCGTGGGTTGTTCCCGATTCGGCGGCGCTATGTGGCTCGGCGGTTACCTCGTTGCAGTCCATGAGACGGGTGCCGGTAACGCAGAAACGCAACACTGCCGAGGGGCCGAGGTTGTAGCGTCGCGCTTCTTGTGCCCTGACTACTTTGACCGGCGACCGGTTGCTCTGCTCGAGCAGGTCGTGCGCGGTGGTGCCCAGGGTCTGCGCAATCCGGTGCAGGTTGATCACACTGGGTGTCGTGTTTCCGTTTTCCACCTGACTCAGGAAGGGCTGGGAGAGATCGGTCCTTCGTGCGAGTTCGGACAAGGTGAGCTGCGCCGCCTTACGCGCGGCCCGGATCGAGGCTCCCAGAGACCGCGCGAGCAACAGCTGGTCATCAACATCCACCTACGCAAGGTAGCAGCCCCGAAAGCAGCCAAAACGGACCTGGTGTCGCGGACGTAACCAAGCAGTTACAACGGAAACAGCACCGCAACTTTATTGATCCAGCCAATGAAATATTTCCTAGAGAATATTGGCGAGCCACGCTTTCCCACCCTTCCGGAGTATTCCATGCCTGCTGTCTCTGAACCCGACGCTCCCTCGGATGCGCACCCCGTTGATCTCCGACCCCCGATCCCACGCTTGTTCGCGTTCGGTCTTCAACACGTGCTGATCATGTACGCCGGGTGCGTCAGTGTGCCGCTGATATTCGGTGCCGCGGTCGGACTAAACGCTTCTGACATCGGTGTTCTGATCTCGGCCGACTTGCTGATATCGGGGGCCATCACCGTTGTTCAGAGCATCGGGCTATGGAAGGCGGTCGGGGTGCGATTGCCGGTGATCTGCGGTGGCACCTTCACGGCGTTGACGCCCATGATTCTGATCGCCCATGAGTACGGTATGCCGGCGGTCTACGGGTCGATGCTGCTCGGCGGTGTCATCGGCATTCCTCTCGCCTGGGCCTTTGCTGGCCTGTTGCGCTATTTCCCGCCCCTGGTAACCGGGGCTGTCCTGACTGTCGTGGGGTTATCGCTGATCGGCGTCGCAGGGGGACTCATTGTCGGTCAAGACACCCAAGCCGCCGACTACGCTTCGCCCGGCAACATTGGTCTTGCAGTGTTGGTTATCGCCATCGCAGTGACGCTGTTGTGTCTCGGTCGCGGTATCTGGCGGCAGCTCGCGGTGCTGCTGGCGCTAATGATCGGCACTGCAGTCGCGCTGCCCCTGGGTCTCTACAACCTCGACGCCGTGGGAGATGCGTCCTGGTTCGGGGTTCCCCAGCCGTTCCACTTCGGTGCTCCACAATTCCCACTGACGGCGGTCGTTGCGATGACGATCGTGATGATCGTGGTGTTCGCTGAATCCACCGCTAGCATTCTGGCGCTGAGCGAGATTACGGGCAAAGACATCGGCCGTGGTGACCTCGCCCGCGGACTGACCGGCGACGCGATCTCGGGCATTTTCGGAGCCGTCTTTAACGCCTTCATTGACACCGTGTACACCAACAACGTCGGCGCGGTTGCCACGACAAGGGTGTTCAGTCGATACGTCACGGCAGTCAGCGGAGTCATCCTGATCGCGCTGGGCTTGGTGCCGAAGCTCGGCGCCTTTGTAGCGGGCCTTCCGGGCCCGGTCATCGGGGGCGTCGGATTGATCATGTTCGCCGTGGTCGCGATCGTCGGAATCAACACACTCCGTCACATCAACCTCGGTGACCCAATCAACATGACTATCGCCTCGGCCACTGTGGGCGTGGGGCTACTCCCTACCTTCATGCCCGGCATGTTCGCTAAGTTCCCCGACTCCACCCAGATCGTGCTGGGCAGCGGTATCACCCTGGCCGCGATCACTGCGTTCACACTCAACCTTGCTCTCAATCACACGGCACTCGGGGTTAACGCCCGCCGGGCCATGACACCCGACAAGTCGGACTCATCCCCATTTGCAGCCCACAACATGATCGGAGAAGACGCACATGTCGCTTCCAAATCCTGACACCGCTGAGACATTTCAAGTCCCCGCCGTCGACATCAGCTCGTACACCTCGGAACGCACCATCGCCGCCCGAGCAGAAACGGCCCGTCAACTCGATGTCGCGTGCTCCACTGTCGGGTTCATCCAGGTTCTTGGCCACGGCATCCCCGCTGACGTACTTGTCGGGCTGTCCGACGCGGTCGACGCCTTCTTCGCCATGCCCTTGCACGTCAAGAAGAGCTACATAGTCGAGGGAAATCGCGGCTACACACCCCCGAAGAGCGAATCGTTGAGCTTGAGCCTCGGACTGGAATCTGCGACACGGATGAACGACTTCTTTGAGGCGTTCAATGTTGGCACAGAGGCACAGTCGTTCGCAGGTTTGGACCTCTCCGAGGACGACTACGGCCTGAACGTGTGGCCGGACATCGCCAACTTCCGCACCAACGTCGAAAAGTACTATGTCCACGCCTCACGAGTCGCACGCACCCTGACCACCGTCTTCGCCGATGCTCTGAACCTGCCACACGATTACTTCGAGTACCTCACCGACCACTCGGTTGACGTACTACGCATGAACAATTACGCGCTCCCCGAAGGCACCGTCACCC
The DNA here is from genome assembly GCF_005502615.1 of Gordonia sp. ALPHA1B1. Taxonomy (NCBI): domain Bacteria; kingdom Bacillati; phylum Actinomycetota; class Actinomycetes; order Mycobacteriales; family Gordoniaceae; genus Gordonia; species Gordonia sp. ALPHA1B1. The sequence continues at coordinate 24,261 of NZ_SCOC01000051.1, forward strand.
TTGATGGCGATCTCACCGGCATGGGCGAGCACACAGACTTTGGACTTGTCACCGTACTGTGGGCTGATCAAGTCCCTGGCCTGCAAGTACTTGGCCGCGAGGGCAACTGGCATGACGTCCAGCCCATCGATGGGGCCCTGCTGGTCAATCTCGGCGACCTTACCGCCCGGTTGACCAACGACCGTTGGATGTCGACTCTGCATCGCGTCAAGCCACCCATCATCGACGGCACCATCCAGCGCCGCCGATCGGTGGCTTTCTTCCACGACGGCAACATCGACGCCACCATTGCGACACTGCCAAGCCATCTCGACGCTGCCGACGGGTTGGCGTACGAACCAATCGTGGTCCGCGACCACATCAAGGCCAAACTCGCTGGTTCCCAGCAAGGTAAGGCCAACACCGCCGCCGTCCGGGAAGCATCGCGGGTTCTTGCCGCCTCGAACGGCTACGGCCAAGCCTGAATCACCCCAGGTTTGATGCCGCTTCCTTCTGAGTCAGGAAGGATGAGCACATGCCTAAGAAAATCGACCCAGAGGTCCGTTCGAGGGCCTTGCGGCTGCTGGAGGCCCA
>NZ_SCOC01000052.1:0-24370 GCF_005502615.1 Gordonia sp. ALPHA1B1
TGCCCGACCTCATCGAGAGCATCGAGGAATACCTCAACGCCCACAACGACAACCCGACACCATATGTCTGGACCGCAACCTCCAGGTCGATCCTGGCCAAGGTCGCCCGCGCCGCACTCGAACAAGGAGTTAGCTAAAACCGAGACACACCACTAGCTGCCGTTGGCGTAGAGCGCCAGGAGCGGACCGATGAAGGCGAACAACATGGTGAGACCGAGTTCAGACGAGGACACTGGAGACCTTTCGACATGTGCCAACTGGAAGGCCGACGAGCTCGACTGCGCGCATCGGCCAGGCAACACCATGTCATGCGACATGTCGTTTGTCAGGCGAATGACCATCAAAAGCTGTTCTTGCACAGGGGATTTGATGTGCCCGAGCGGCCACTCGCCTCAGTCAGCTGTCCCAGTCGTCCGTCTGCCCGACGCCCGCAACCGGCTGTCGAGTTCGGCCATCAGGCGGGCCGCCCGTGATGCCCCGGCATCCGGTTCCGGGTACCGACACAGCACATCGATGAGCTCGGGTGGTGTCCGTTGGCACACGGCCTCGACCATCTCGTTCCCCACCGCCGGGTCTCCACCGCTCTCTAGTTCGGCGATGTACGCCCGGTTCGCCGCGGCCCGCAGGATGTGACCGACCTGGTGCGCTTTCGCGATCGGATGCAGATATGCCGCCGCCGCCGAGTCGCCTGCGGCTTGGGCGGCCAGTCGGGCAGTCTCCGACGGGGCGTCCTTCGCGGCACGATGCGCCGCAAAGGCGGCCGTCCGCTGGCGCGTCGATCTGCGTGCGCCGGCGGCGAATTCCCGGGCCGCCTCGATGGCCGCGCGGGGACGCGGGTCGTCGGGCCGCGTTCGCTCGAAGACCGGCAGCACTTCCTCGGCCCACTCGGTGGCACAGCGCACGACGACCCGCAGGTCGTCGTCGGTCAACTCGAAGTCCGCCATCGGCCGAACGCTAGCAGTGTCCTCACACGGTCGCCGACAACCCGCCGCCATCCGGATCGCGGAGCATCGAATGGACGACGAGGCTCGTGTCGACCGGAGTCGTTGCGGTGACGACGAACCCGCGACGTTCGTAGATCATCACATTGCGATCGTCGGAGGTCTCGAGCGCGACGCACGCACCCGGAGGAGGAGTCCTGTCGTCGACCGCGGCGAGTCCGGCGCGGACCAGCGCGCTTCCCAGCCCCTTGCCCTGGCGGTCCGGGTGGACTCCGAGTGTCGCCAGGTTCCATGCGCCTGCCGGGTGCGCAGGGGTCTCGGCCCGGGCGACCGCGGCCAGCCGATCGCCGTGCAGGGCGGCCGCTTCGGCCTGAAACTGTCCATCCGGCTCCGGCACATCCGGGGGCAGCAGGGCGATCACGCCGCACCGGTCCGTGGTGACCAGCACGACACCGTGGTCGAAGGCGTATCCCAGATACATCCGTTGTAGTCGGTGCAACCGTTCCCGATAGCCGTCCTCGGGAATGGACCATCGAGTCCAGGGATAGGCGTCGAAAGCGGCGGCGAGAGTGCCGGCGGCATCGTCGAGATCCGCGATGATCGCGTGGTCGATGGAAATGTCACTGTCCTCGAGGGTTGAGTCGGATGCGGGTGGTCGGCGGGTCACATTACCGCGGAACCACATTCGGTCGACACTGATATCTCGTGGCGCGGGAAATCCGCAGTGGACAGGTCAGAGACACCTGAGAGTCCGCGTCGAGCTTGTCAGCAAATCCGCAGGATTTCCGTAGCCCTGTTCACATGAGGCGCAGGCATCGTGGTGCCGTGAACACGCCCCAGACCCCCATGCCCGACGACGACCACGACCCGATCACCGAACCCTTTGCGCCGCCGCGCGGACCGGTGCCGCCGCCCGGGCCCTGGGCGATGAACCCGCAGGCCACCCCGCCGCCATTCGTCTCACCCCCGCCGCCTCCTCCGGTCGCGCGGCAGCGGGCCGGCGTGACGAAGCCGATCATCGTCACCGCGCTCCTCGCGGGACTGCTCGGCGGCGCCGTCGGCATGGGAGGCAGTTCGCTGCTCGGGCACGACGCCGCGTCGGTACCGATCCTCAACTCGCAACCGGCCGCCGCGGCCAACGCCGCCGACGCGCAACCCGGTTCGGTGACGTATGCCGCGAGCGTGGCGTCGAAGTCGACGGCCGACATCAAGGTCCAGACCGCGAACGGCACGGCGGTGGGCAGCGGTATCGTCCTCTCCCCCGACGGTTACGTCCTGACGAACCACCACGTCGTCGCCGGGGCCGGCTCCGGCAGCACGATCGTCGTCACCACCGGCGACGGGCATCAGCACAACGCCACCGTCACCGGGAACGCCCCGTCGTACGATCTCGCGGTCATCAAGCTCGAGGGTGCGTCGGGATTGACCCCGGCGGCACTCGGTGATTCGGATGCGCTGAAGGTCGGCCAGCAGGTGGTCGCCGTCGGCAGCCCGGACAGCCTGACCAACACGGTGACGTCCGGCATCGTCAGCGCGCTGTCGCGGACGGTGACCGCCGGCGACACCAGTGGTTCGTCGCTCACCGTGTACAACGGTCTGCAGACCGACACCCCCATCAACCCCGGCAATTCCGGTGGGCCACTGGTGAATCTGCAGGGGCAGGTGATCGCGGTCAATTCGGCGGTGGACACCGGCCAGGCCGCGTCCGGTGGGCCGCAGTCCTTCGGGTTGGGTTTCGCGATCCCGATCAACACCGCCAAGCGCATCGCCAACCAACTGTTGCAGGACGGTCAGGCAACCAAACCCGTGATGGGAGTGTCGGGTTCACTGTCGGCGGGCGACCGGACCGAGGGCGCGACCGTCTCGTCGGTGCAGCGTGGCGGGCCCGCGGCAGATGCGGGTATCCGGCAGGGCGACGTCATCACCAAGGTCGGGGACACCACCGTCTCCGACTACGCCGACCTGATGGCGCAGATCCTCACCCACGAGCCGGGTGAGACCGTGCCGGTGACCATCGGTTCCGGTTCGGGTGCCCGGACGGTCCAGGTGAAGCTGGGCAGTGCCGTCGACGAGCAGGAGACGACGGTGCCGGAATCCGGCAGCGGATCGGGCGGTTCCCCGTTGCCGTTCGGCGGCAACCCCTTCGGTCAGAACCCGTGACCCGAGCTGCGCCGGATCAGCCCGGCGAGAGTCGTTGGGCGAACATGACGAGGATGTCGCTCGGCCCGCGCACGTAGGTCAGTTTGTACACGTCCTCGTAGGTGGCGACGCCGCGCACGGGATGACACCCGTGCCGTGCCGCCACCTCGAGGGCCTCGTCGATGTCGTCGACCGAGAACGCCACCCGGTGCATCCCGATGTCGTTGGGCTGCGTGGGTGGCGTCTCGATGGCCTCGGGATGGATGTACTCGAAGAGTTCGAGCCGCCCGTGACCGTCGGGGGTCTGCAGCATCGCCATCTCCACGTGGTTGCCGTCGAGCCCGACCGCCGTGTCGGCCCACTCCCCGCGGACCGTGTCCCGGCCGATGACGTCGAGACCGAGGTCGGTGAAGAAGGCGATCGCGGCGTCGAGGTCACGCACGGCGATGGCGACGTTCTCGAGTGTGATGGGCATGGAGGTCACGCTAGCAACGATGGGCGACGGCCATGAGCGTGTCGCGAGACCGTGCACGGCCGGCCGGCCGTGGATGGTCGGGCACTCGGCGCGGAGGGTTCAGCAGTAGGTATCGCTGAGGGATACCTACTGCTGAACCGTCAGTCGCGGTACTTCGTCAAGAGCTCATGCGGGAGGTGGCACGCGCTCTCCGGATACCGTGCGAGCCGATCCTGGTGCTCGTCGGCACTGCGCACATAGTTCAACAGCGGAAGCACCTCGACGGCGATGCGATCCGCGTCGGCCCGCGCACCGATGAAGGCTCGCGCATGTTCGAGGTGCTCCGGCCGGTCGGAATACACACCGGTGCGGTACTTCTCGCCGACGTCGGGCCCCTGTCGGTTCACGCTGTACGGATCGATGATCTCGAAGAGGTGCGAGACCAACTGGTCGACGCTCACGACAGCCGGATCGAACCGGGTCCGCACGCATTCGGCGTAGCCGTCGTACTCACCGTCGAGGGTATGGCTCGTGCCGTTGGCCCGGCCGGCCTCGGTGAAGGTCACACCCGGCAGCGTCGCGACGAATGCCTGCACACCCCACAGGCAACCGCCCGCGAGGTAGAGCTCCTCGTTCGGCGGCACGGACGTCATCGCTTGTCTAGACGTTGAACCGGAACTCGACGACGTCACCGTCTTTCATGACGTAGTCCTTGCCCTCCATGCGCACCTTGCCGGCGGACTTGGCCGCGGCCATCGAGCCGGCGGCGTCGAGGTCGTCGAACGAGACGATCTCGGCCTTGATGAAGCCCTTTTCGAAGTCGGTGTGGATGACACCGGCCGCCTTGGGCGCGGTGTCGCCCTGGTGGATGGTCCAGGCACGGGATTCCTTGGGGCCGGCCGTGAGGTAGGTCTGCAGGCCCAAGGTGTGAAAACCGGCGCGCGCCAACGAGGTCAGGCCCGGCTCGTCCTGCCCGATCGAGTCGAGCAGCTCCTGGGCGTCCTCCTCGTCGAGTTCGAGGAGTTCGCTCTCGACCTTGGCGTCGAGGAACACAGCGTCGGCGGGTGCGACGGCGGCGCGCAGCTCCGCCTTACGGGCGTCGTCGGTGAGCACACCCTCGTCGGAGTTGAAGACATAGAGGAACGGCTTCGCGGTCATCAGGTGCAGCTCGCGCACCGACGCCAGGTCGAACGAATCCTTCTGCGAGAACAGTGTTTTGCCGGTGTCGAGGATCTCCTGCGCCTTTTTGGCGGCAGCGAGGGTCTCGGCCAGGTCCTTGTTCTTGCGCGCGTCTTTCTCCAGACGCGGGATGGCCTTCTCGAGCGTCTGCATGTCGGCCAGGATCAGCTCAGTCTCGATGACCTCGATGTCGGCGAAGGGATCGACGCGACCGTCGACGTGGATGACGTCACCGTCGTCGAAGACCCGGACCACCTGGCAGATGGCGTCGGCTTCGCGGATGTTGGCGAGGAACTGGTTGCCCATGCCCTCACCTTCCGACGCACCCTTCACGATGCCGGCGATGTCGACGAAGGACACGGTGGCGGGCAGGATCCGCTCGCTGCCGAAGATCTCTGCGAGGCGGCCCAGGCGGCTGTCCGGCAGTTCGACCACGCCGACGTTCGGCTCGATCGTCGCGAACGGGTAGTTCGCCGCGAGGACGTCGTTACGGGTCAGGGCATTGAACAGGGTCGACTTACCGACGTTGGGCAGACCGACGATTCCCAGGGTGAGACTCACGGGCGCCCAGTCTATCGGCAGGCAGCGCGACGCCCGGCGGGGCGTCGGTCCGAGGAGTCAGTCCCGGTCGAGCAACCCCTTCACCGGGTTCGGGGGATCCTTCGGCGGGTCATCGTTCGGAACACCGACCTGGGTCGTGACCGGTGTGTTCGCGGGTGGCAACGACTCGCCGGCCCGCTCGGCGATCTGCTCGTTCAGGTAGCGGAGCACCACGGCGAGCGAGGCCACGGCGGGAACCGCGAGGAACGCGCCGGTGATGCCGAACAACGTGCCGCCCAAGGTCACCGACAGCAGCACGATCACCGCGTGCAGATCCATCGACTTCGACTGCAACCACGGCTGGAGCACGTTCCCCTCGAGTTGCTGCACCGCGAGGATGATGCCCAGCACGATCAGGGCCGTGGTCAGACCGTTGGACACGAGTGCGATCAACACCGCGAGCGCGCCGGCGACGAAGGCACCCACGATCGGGATGAATCCGCCGAGGAAGGTGATGACCACCAGCACAGACGCCAACGGGACGCCCAGGATGAACAGACCGAGACCGATCAGCGCGGCGTCGACGAAACTCACGATCGCCTGTGTGCGGATGAAGCCGCCGAGGCTGTTCCACATGCGGGTCAGCACCTCACCGAGGTGGTTGCCCGAGGGCTTGCCGACGGTGCGGTCGAGCCACGGCACGAACTTCGGACCGTCCTTGAGGAAGAAGAACACGAGCACGAGCGAGGTGAACATCGTGATCAGCAGCGACGTCGCCGTTCCGACGCCGCTGAACACACCGGCCGCGATGGTCGACGCGCTCGACTGCAGTCGGTCGGTGATGGTGCTGACCATGTTGTCGAGCTGCTGGTCGTCGACGTTCAGCGGCGGACCCTGCACCCAGTCCTGCAGACGCTCCACACCATCGGTCGCACGGCTCGCCAGTTCGGGCGCCTGGTCGACGACCGACGGGACGATCAGCCCGATCACACCGGCGAACACACCCAGTCCGATGAGCATCATCAGGAACGACGCCGCGGCGGCCGGCACGCCCTTGTTGCGCATCCACCGCACCGGCGGCCACAGGATCGTGCACGCGATGATGGCCAGGAGGACCGGCAACAGGATCACCCAGAACTTGCCGAGCAACCAGAACAGCACCCACAGCGCGGCGGCCACCAACACGATCTGCGCGCCGACCGTCGCGCACGACCGCAGGCCGGTCATCATCACCTGGAGCCGGGTCGGATACGTCTTCTCACCGCCGCCGAGCACCGCATCGCCGCCGAGGACGGCGTCGGCACCGACCTTGGTGGTGTCTGGTCTTGCGTCGGCGGACGAGTCGTCCGCGCGCTGATCGTCCGAGCTGTCGGTCACCCGAGGATCCTCACACATCGGCATGACAATGCGACATCGACGCGGCGACGGTCGTACGAACATGTGGTCCGTCCGACGACATGATCAGCGGCGGCGGAATTTCCGTCCGAGGTAGCGAACCAGCGAGTTGATGGCCTCGAGTTCAGCGTCGACCTGGTTGAAGACGACCGGGGTGTCGTCGCGCCCGGCTGGCCCGGCGTCCGATCGCGGCGGGGGCTCGGCCGACGACGGAGCGCATCCGGCGGCCGGGGCGACCCGCTCGGTCCGCGCCGTGATGCCGAGCTCGGTTTCCTCGGCGCAGGCACGCCTGATCGTCTCCGGGCCGTAGAGGCCCATCATCATCTCCAGCCCCCACGCGGGGAGTCCGGACAGGGACTGGTCGTCGTGCCGACTTCTGCGGCGGCCATCGAACCGGGTGGTCATGGCGCCATGCTGCCACAGACATGTAACCCAGATCACACTTTTCGTCCGCTCAGTGGGATGCCGTCGCGATGTCCGATTCCCGCCAGACCGGGACGTCGACGGATGACACAGTGGACGGGTGAGCACAGGCACCGCAACAGAACCCGACACCGGGGGTTTCGCGCCGGACTTCGACCGGTGTTATCGCGCAGTGCAGGCCCGCGACGCCCGCTTCGACGGTCAGTTCTTCGTGACGGTCCGCACCACCGGCATCTACTGCCGTCCGTCGTGTCCGGCACAGACCCCCCGGCCCGCCAACGTGGCGTTCGTCCTCACCGCGGCGGCCGCCCAGCAGCAGGGTTTCCGTGCTTGCCGACGCTGCGCACCCGACGCCGTTCCGGGGTCCCCGCTGTGGAACATCAACGCCGACATGGCGGCTCGCGCGATGCGGCTCATCGCCGACGGCGTCGTCGAGCGCGAAGGGGTCGACGGACTCGCGGCGCGTCTGAGGTATTCACCCCGGCACCTCACCCGCGTGCTGACCCGGCATCTCGGAGCCGGGCCGCTCGCGCTCGCCCGAGCAATTCGCGCCACCAACGCCCGCGTGCTCATCCAGTGCACGACGATGCCGATGACCGACGTCGCGTTCGCCGCCGGATTCGCCAGCGTGCGCCAGTTCAACGACACCGTCCGCGCCGTTTTCGGACTCACCCCCACCGAGCTTCGACGCCTGCACAGCCGCAGGAAGGATGCGATCGGCACCGATTCCGCCCCGGGAAGCGTCACCCTGCGCCTGCCGTTCCGCGCGCCCTATCGCTGGCCATGGATGCGCTGGTTCCTGGACGCGCACGCCGTGGCCGGGGTCGAATCCGTCGTCGACGCCCCGGACAGTCCGCACGGCTGGCGTTACCGCCGGGTCCTCGCCCTACCCCACCGAACGGCGTCGGCGGAGGTGGAGCCGCAGGACGACCACGCCGTCGTCGCCCTTCACGGACTGGACATGCGTGACGTGGGGGTCGCGGTCAACCGGATCCGGCGTCTGCTCGACCTCGACGCCGACATCACCGCGGCCGAGGACGCACTGGCCGCCGACGCCACGATGCAGCGGCTGCTGCGCCAGGCGCCGGGCCTCCGTGCGCCCGGCAGCCTCGACCCGGCCGAGACGATCATCCGGACCATGCTCGGTCAGCAGGTGAGTCTCGCCGCCGCGCGCAACCAGGTGAACCGGCTCGTCGAGGCCCTCGGCGAACCGGTCGGCGACGCCTTCGCCACCCCGTCCGAGACGGCGACGACAGTCGACGGTCCGGCGTCGAAGTCCTTCCCGACGCCGGGTGTCATCGCCGCCCGTGGACACGAGGTCCTCCGCGGCCCGCGGCGGCGGATCGATGCCGTGATCGACGTCGCGGCGGCACTCGCCGAAGGTCGGGTGGAACCGCATGTGGGGGTCGATGCGTCTGATCTTCGTGCCCAGCTTCTCGAGTTGCCCGGCATCGGCCCCTGGACCGCCGACATCGTCACGATGCGAGTCACCGGCGATCCCGACGTCCTGCTCACGAACGACCTCGTGGTCGTCCGGGCTGCCGCCGACCTCGGGATCGATCTGCGGGACACGCGGCACTGGGCGCCGTGGCGCTCGTACGCGACCATGCACCTGTGGCGACACCGACTCGACGCCGCCGGACAGGCCGTGTGACGAGCGGTGAGCAGACTCCGATGACCGGCATCTCGTAGCGATCCCTTCTCCGATCACATCCCAGCGATCCGCAAGGAGCGACAATGTCCGCACCGGCCACCACCCCCGCCACCTCCGGGCCCGACACCCCTGAACCGGGGAGTGCCCAATCCATCGGCCACACAACGACAGTCGGCGGCTACGCCACCGTCACCACTCCCAACGGGGCGTTCACCGTCGTCGCCGATCCCGACCACCGGGTCCTGGCGTCGGGGTGGACCGACGATCCCGCCTACCTGACGGCGCTCGTCCACCGCGCGCTACGACCGGAATCGATCCAGCCGTCCGCCGCGCTCGGCACCATCACCGACGCCGTGTCGGCGTACTACGACGGCGATCTCGCCGCGCCGTCGCGGATTCCGGTCGTCCAACGTTCCGGCGGGACCTTCCTCGGTCCGGCCTGGGACGCCCTGCGCCTGGTCGAGGCCGGGAACCCCGTCACCTACACCCGCTTCGCCGAACTGGCCGGTCAGCCGGCGGCGGTCCGGGCCGCGGCAGCCGCCTGCGCGCGCAACGCGGCTGCCCTGTTCGTGCCCTGCCACCGGGTGAAGCGCAGCGACGGAAGCCTCGGCGGTTTCCGCTACGGCCTGCCCACCAAGCAGTGGCTGCTCGACTTCGAGGCCGGCGCGCGGAGCGGCCCGGACGAGCGGAGCGGTTCCGACGACCGATAGTGCCCGTCGCCCGCGGTCCGGCCGAACTTGTCGGGGGTGTCCGACACCATCGACGACATGACTGCTGCCGCCCTCTCGTTCGTCGTCGGCCTCGCCCTGGGGATCGCCCTGGGCTGGTGGGCGCACGCCGCTCGCAGTGCCGCGACCGTGGCGGCGGCTCGCGCCGAGGTGGAGATGCTGCGCGCCGCCCGCGACGACGTCGCGTCCTCGTTGTCGTGGGCCACCGAGGACGCGGCACGCCGGCAGTCGTCGGCGATCGGCAGTTCGGTTGCGCACATCGTCGAGCCGTTGCGCGCCAACCTCGCCCAGCTCGCCGACGAACTGCGCCGGGTCGAGAACAACCGGATCGGCGCGTACGCCGGACTGACCGAGCAGGTGCGCGGGATCCACTCGGCGTCGATCGCGCTCAACGACCAGACCCGCCAGCTCGCCAACGCGTTGCACAGCCCCCACGCCCGCGGCCGATGGGGTGAGGTCCAGCTCGAGCGCGTGGTCGAGCTCGCCGGCATGACCAAGCACTGCGACTTCAGCACCCAGGTGTCGGTCACCGACCCCTCCGATCCGAACGGTTCGGGAAACGGCCGGGGTGCCACGACGCTGCGGCCGGACCTCGTCGTCCACCTCGCCGGCGGCCGCGACATCGTCGTGGACGCCAAGGTGCCCCTCGACGCCTACCTGCGGGCGGCCGAGGCCACCGACACGTCCGTTCGCGACAAACTCATCCGCGAACATGCTCGCGCCCTGCGCGCGCACATCGCACGACTGTCTGCGAAGTCCTACTGGTCCGCCTTCGACAACACACCGGAGATGGTGGTGCTGTTCGTGCCCGGCGACGTCGTCCTGGAAGCCGCCGCCCGCACCGACCCCGATCTCCTCGAGTTCGGCTTCGCACGCAACGTCGTCATCGCCACCCCGACCACCCTCATCGCATTGCTACGGACCGTCGCACTGGGATGGCGTCACGATGCGATGGCTCGCGACGCCGCGGTCATCCATGATCTCGGTCTGCAGCTCCATCAGCGGCTCACCGGGGTGCTCACTCACCTCGGCACCCTCGGCACGTCGCTGCAGCGCACGGTCGACGCCTACAACTCGACGATCGGTTCGGTGGACAGTCGCCTCGGCGTCACCGCACGCCGGCTGGCCGAGCTCGACGCGCTGGGCGATGTCCCGGACGCCCCACGACCACCGGTGATCCACGACACCTGCCGCCCGGCGGGGCCGACCGCCCGGCCTGGGACGGCGCCGGAGGCGGCATCGACGCCCCGGTCCGGGGGTGAAACGATTTCTGTCGAGGACCCGGTACCGTGACCATGTGCCTTCCCCGCAACGTCTCCAAACCGCGGTACCACTGGACCAGCAGTCGGTACTGCCCGCGGTCCGCGGTGTGCCGTGGTGGGGCGCCGTTCTCCTGGCCACCGGGATCACGGGCCTCGGTGCGGCCATCGACGCCGGCAGCAACGATTCGCTGGGGTCGATCTACAAGTTCTGCTACCTCGTCGGATGTGTGATCGCCGCGCTGGCGGTGCGTCGTCGTGCCCTGTTCACCGCCGCCGCGCAGCCCCCGCTCATCGCCTTCTTCGTCAGCATCGTCACGCTGTACGGCCTCAATTCCGAGCAGGCGTCGTCGGGGCTGAAGAGCCTCGTCTTCAATGTCCTGCTCCCCATCGCGGCGGACTTCCCCTGGATGTTGACGACGTTCCTCGTGACCCTGGGGATCGTGCTCGCCCGATGGTTCCTGACCCGCGAGGCCGCCGAGCCGGCGAAACGCCGGGCCCCGAGTCGCGACAAGGCGGGCCGGACGCCCCCGAGCAGGTCCGCGGCCGGGAGCGGCGACGCCGACCGGCCCTCGGGCCGCGCGGCAACGCATCGTCGCGCCAAGGGAGCCGGTTCGTCCGGAACCGCCACCGAGCCCCCGTCGGCGTCTCCCGAGAAGAACCGATCGGCAGCGCAGTCCTCCTCGACCAAGGCCGCGCCGGGATCGCGGGCGAAACCGCGTTCGACCGGCGCTCCGGACCGGCCGTCCGCGACGTCCCGCTCGGCGACGAAGGGTTCTCGTACCGCAACGGGCGCACGGCGACCGACGGTCGCCGACCTCGCGGCCCCCGACCTCACGCCGTCGGACGCCACGCCCGCGCCGCGACGCCCGGACATCCCGACGTACGAGTCGGCAACCGACATCCCCCCGGCCGGAGTCGCCGACACGCGGTCCTGAGCCTCAGCTCGCGACGTTGCGTTCCAGCCAACGCCCCAGCCGACGCGCTGCGGCGTCCACGAGCGCGGGCCACTCCATCGCACCCTCGTCCGCGTTGTCGGTGACCGCCTTGATCAGGCGGCAGGGCACGCCGAACTCAGCACTCACGTGGGCGACCGCGCATCCCTCCATGTCGACGAGGTGGGCATGCTGGGCGAGTTCGCGCCGACGAACCGGATCCGCGACGAAGGTGTCCCCGGACGCCAACACCGTTCCGTCGCCGCCGGGTAGCTCCCAGCGGTCGGTCATCTCGTAACCCATCGCCCGTAGTTCGGTGCTGCTGATGTCGTGCTCGAGCACGGCCGACGGGAGGAACAGACCCAACTCGGCGTCGCCGCTCACACCGTCGCGCAGGGCCCCCGCGGTACCGATGTTGATGACCTCGGAGACCGGCGCCCCGCCGGCGAGTTCCCGGCTCAGCGCCATCGTCGCGCGCACCTTGCCGATGCCCGTCACGAGCACCCGCATCCCGGGCGGCACATGTCTGGCCTCGGCCCGCGTCGCCGAGACGACGAGGACACCGGGTCGGGGCAGCGCGTTGTGAGTCACGCCGACGATTATGGCGTGTGTCAGCCGCGGGCGAGCGCGGCGGACGCCCGCGCCGCGCGGCCCAGCGACGAGCCGTATCCGGGTCCGTGGCCGGCCGCGTGCACGGCGAGCGGATGCAGTTGGTGGACGTCGACGCGCTCCTGCCAGCCGGGGACGAGCGGGTGCGCGTCTCGATAGCCGTCGAGGACCGCATCGAGGTGCGGGCACCCGAACAATGCGAGCATCGCCAGATCGGTCTCCCGATGACCGCCGTGCGCAGCCGGGTCGATCATCACCACGCCCCGCGGAGTCCACATCACATTCCCGTTCCAGAGGTCGCCGTGGATGCGTGCCGGCCCCTCGTCGTCGTCGAACACGCCGTCCGCGATCAGGGCACATGCGTCGCGGACCGCGTCCTCGTCCTCGGTCGTGAGGTTCCCGGCCGCGCGTGCCGGGGCCAGATACGGTTCCACCCGTTCCCGGACATAGAACTCACCCCACGACCGGTATTCGACCGAGCTCAACTCTCGGCGACCGATGAACAGCTGACCGGAGAACGGTGTTCCGTCCGCGTCAGCAGGCGGGGAACCGAACTGCGGGGCGCCCCCGTCGTGCATCCGAGCGAGCGCGACCCCGAACTCCCGTGCCGCTCCGGGCGATGGCCGACCGCGTTCGAGACGTTCGAGTTCGATGGCGTCTTCGCTCACCGAGATCACCTGTACGACAGGCGCTCCCGACGCCGACAGCCAGCGCAACCCGGCGGCTTCGGCCGCGAAGAAGTCAGGATGACCGCCCCGCGGGCCGCTCTGGCGCAGCGTCTTGGTGAAGGCGGGACTCACCGGGAGGAATGCTCGTCGGTCGCCGTCGCCTCGAGACTCTTCGCACTCACTCGCGCGAGCCGGTCGAAACGATCGTTGGCGACTCGCATCGCGATCTCATACGGCAGTGCGAACTTTCGCGCCCACCAGTACCCGAACCGGATGTCGAACGAGGTGTAGACCATGAAGCGGTTCTTGCGAATCCCGGTCAGGATCGCCGCCGCCGCCACGTCGGGCGACACCGCGACCTTGTGAAATCCGTTGATGGCGGCCTTGACCCGCGGGTTCTCGCGGTCGATGCCGACGATCTCCACGGAGTCGACCAGTGGCGTGTCCACCCCGCCGGGGCATACCAGGGACACCCCGATCCCGTGACGCCGCAGATCGAATCGAAGAACCTCCGACACGCCCCGCAGCCCGAACTTGCTGGCGCTGTATGCGGCGTGCCAGGGCAGCGCCAGCAGTCCGGCGGCCGAGGAGACGTTCACGATGTGTCCACCGCGCCCCCGTCGGATCATCTGCGGCACAAAGCTTTCGATGATGTGGATCGGCCCCATCAGGTTGACGTCGACCAGCTTCCGCCAGTGCCGGTGTTCGAGATCCTCCACCGTTCCCCACGCCGAGATCCCGGCGATGTTCATCACCACGTCCATGACGCCGACCTCGGCGTCCACCTGGCGGGCGAACCCGGCCACCCAGTCGAAGTCCGAGACGTCCCCGGCCACGTGGTAGAGGACCGTTCCGTCGGCCGCGGTGATGGCCGCGACGACCTCGTCGAGCTGATCCGCGTGCAGGTCGGTGAGCACCAGTTCGGCGCCCCGGGCGGCGGCGGCCTGGGCGGTGGCCCTGCCGATTCCGCTCGCCGCGCCGGTGATGAGGACCTTGCGGCCACGCAGCGACGGCACCGGGGTGTCCATGAACAGCAGCTCTTTGAGACCCATGACGCGAGGTTAGCCGTCCGCCGCGGCGGACCTCAGCCAATCGACGGATCGCCCACGCCGGATCGGGCCGCGCGCCGGCGACGTCAGCCGATCGGCAGTTTCCCGTCGAAGAGCGCGTAGACGATGGTCAGCATCGCCTTGAGCACTTGTGCGGACACGTCCTGGCCCTGGGTCATCAGCAGCCGCGCCACGGCTTCGGGGTCCTCGGTGGCGAGGAGCTGCTCGACGAAGGGGATGACCGAGGACAGTCCGCTGGCGTCGTCCGTCGGCACCGACGGCGCCGGGCCCGCTCCGGTCGCGGCGTTCCCGTTGACGTAGTTCAGGATTCCGTCGGTGATCGCCATGGCGTACTTGACCTGACCGTCCCGGCCGGCAAGCGCCTTGGCCTCACCGGGGTTGGCGAGGTTGCCCATCTCGATGAACACCGCCGGGACCTTGGTCAGGTTCACCGCGGCGATGTCGGGACGGGTCTGGATCCCGTCGCGGACGCCGGCGTAGTTCGCCGAGGGGAACCCGGCCTTGACGAAGGCGTCGCGCATCGTGGTCGAGGCCTTGCGTCCCTCGCCGGACTGCACGCGGTCGACGGTGGCATCCGGGACCGGCAGCGACGGCACGATCATGTGGAAGCCCTTCTTGGACTCGTCGGCTCCCCGCGCCGTCGAGTCGGCATGCAGGCTGACCGCGACCGCGGCTCCGGAGCGACTGGCCGCGGCGGCGCGTTCGTCCACACAACCGCCCCACCCGGTGTCGTCCGGCCTGCTCAGGACCACACGAGCCCCCTGGCTCTCGAGGCCGGCCTTCACGAGTTGCCCGATCTGCCAGTTGACCGTGTGCTCCTTGGCGCCGTTCACACCGGACGCACCGCTGGTCTGGCAGTCCTTCTTGCCACCGCGCCCGTCCGGCACCTGTGCCCTGAGGTCGTGACCGGCGGCCGAGGCCTGGTGACCGGGGTCGAGGAAGATCGTCTTCCCCGCCAGTGCCGTCCCGCGGGCGGGGGCCGCTTCGGCGGGTGCCGCGACCACGTTCGAGGCGACCGCCATCGACGTGGCGGCCACCATGGCGAAGCCGATCGTGGCAAGGCGTTGGGCTGTCGTCTTTCGGAACATTGCGCTGTCGAGGCCGCGACGCGCCGAGGCGCTGGTCACTTGCCTCACTCCCTCCCGTTGAGTACCACTGGTCACACTGGTCACAGACATAACAGTGAAACAAACGAATGCGGGATTCCGAAATGGTCGTCCTGGGAGAACGGCATTTCGTTAGGGAGCTGTGACCTCTCCGATCGGCGTGTCGAGCGTGTCGCGGGTCAGTCCGTCAGGTGCCGCAGGATTCCGAGGATGCCGTTCTCGTCCGCAGCGTCCTCCGGTCGGGCGACGGCGGCCTCCAGCTCGGCGCGCACGGCCGCCTCGTCGAGACCGCGCCCGATCGCGACGAGTTCGGTGGCCGGACGCCGCCCTTCCCAGGATTCGCGCATCACGCGCACGAAGCCGCCGACTCCGTGCACGACGAACCGCTGCCGATGCCTCGGTACGTCGAAATGGACGATTCCCTTGATCCGGAAACACCCATTGGGCGGACGTTCGAGAAATCGCGCCAGGCGCCGCGGATCCATCGGCCGGTCACTGGAGAACGACACCGACTCGTATTCAGCGTGCAGATGCTCGTGGTCAGCGTGACCCGCGTCGTCGAGCAGCAACTCGTCGAAAGCCATCTGGCCGGACCGAGCCTGCGCGACGTCGCGCTGAACGACATCGAACAGGAGCGCCGGATCGATCGCGGCATTCCGGGTCGCCACCCGCGGTGCGGTCGCATTGAGTTGTGCGACAAGCTCTTCGACGACGCGCCGGGACTCATCCGGGATCAGGTCGACCTTGTTGACGAGCACGAGGTCGGCGATCGCGACGTGCGAGTCCAGCTCCGGATGCGTACCGCGCACCTCCTCGACGTGCGCGGCGTCGACCACATAGACCAGTCCGCCGTAGCGGAGTCGGGCGTCCGCCACCGACGTCACCATCCGGATGAGCGCTTTGGGTTCGGCGATCCCGCTCGCCTCGATCACGATGGCGTCGATCCCAGCGCTCGGACGAACCAGCGAGGTGAGCGCGTTCGCGAGGCCGTCGGCGTCGACGGTGCAGCACATGCACCCGTTCCCGAGGCTCACCGTGCCGTCCGCCTGCGCCGAGACGAGCAGCGCGTCGATGTTCACCTTGCCGAAGTCGTTGACCAGCACGCCCAGACGGGTGCCGGTGCGCCCGGCAGACCGCAACAGATGATTGAGCAGTGTCGTCTTTCCCGAACCCAGATACCCGGCCACCACGACGACCGGAACCGGACCGCGGCGATCGGGGGTCTTCGCAGCGCTCATCACCGGCGGCCGGGTTCCAGACAGTCCGCACAGATCACGGCGAGGTCGCGGCCGTCCCGATCGGGGTGATTGGCGACATTGCTCGTCGGACGACGGCATTCGACGCAGCGGCCGAGCACCTCCGCGTGGTCGGAGAACTCCACGCCCATGCGGTCGTCGAAGACGTAGAGCGAACCCTGCCAGAGCCCGTCGTCGCCGTACCGCTCGCCGTAACGCACGATGCCACCGTCGAGCTGGTAGACCTCGGCGAACCCGCGGTTCCGCATCACCGTGCTGAGGACCTCGCAGCGCACGCCGCCCGTGCAGTACGTGACGATCGGCCGGTCCTTGAGGTGATCGAACGCGCCGCTCTCGATCAACGGCACGAAGTCCCGGGTGGTGCGCGCCTTGGTCGTGACCGCGCCGGCGAATCGCCCGACCTCGGCCTCGATCTCGTTGCGCCCGTCGAAGAAGACCACGTCGTCGCCGCGGGCGTCCACGAGCTCGTGCACCTGCTCCGGACTCAGCCGGGTTCCGGTGCCGACGACCCCGTTCTCGTCGACCTCGATCTCGTCCGGAACCCCGAAGGTCACGATCTCGGGCCGGACGCGCACGCTCAACCGCGGGAAGTCCCGGCCCGTGCCGTCGGACCATTTGATGTCCGCCCCCGCGAACCCGGGGTACGCGCGGGTCGTCCTGACGTAGCGTTTGACCGCGGCGATGTCGCCACCGACGGTGCTGTTGATCCCGTGGCGTGACACGATGATCCTGCCCCGGACCCCGAGCGACTCGCACACCGCCAGCTGCCACAACCGGATGGCCTCGGGATCGGGCAGCGGAACGAAGACGTAGAACAGGACGATCTTGGGGGTCGGCACAGTGCAAGGGTACGGAAATCGGCGACCCCGCCCCGAATCCACATCACGGTCCCGCGACCGCCGATTCCTGCGCGTGATCTGCGCAACCGCGGCAATCGGGACTCTGACCGTTTCGGTCGCACTCGCCGGATGCTCCCTGCCGTCGGACTCCGGCCCGTCCCGAATCGTCATTCCGCCCACCGACGAGTTGTCGACGGTGACCGAAATCGAGTCCTCGTCGACGACATCGACCACCGGCGAGGACTCGGCGCGGAATCTGCCCGACTGGACAATCGGGCGAGTCGTCGCAGTGGCACCACGCGTCGACAACTCGCGTTTCCACCAGGGCTCGGTGACGGAGGATTCGCCGCTGCAGGACTCGTCCGGTTTCCATTTCTCGACGCCGGATCGGGCGGTGAATTGCTCGACCGGTACCAACGGTTCGTCGGCCCTCGCCTGTCGGATCGATGAGGATGCGGACGACGATTCCTCGGCGGAACGTCCGTCGTCCGCGTCGGGCGCCTGCGACTGGGCTCGGGATTACGCCGTCCTGGGACCGGATGGACCGCAGCGCGGTGCGTGCGCCAATCGATATCCCGTTCTGTATCGCAGTTCGATTGTCGACTTCGGTCGCACTATTTCGATATCGCGATTTTCTTGTCTCGTTGAGACCGTCGGTATGTTCTGTCTCGAATCGCGTTCTCAATCAGGATTCGCAATCACCCCGAACGGTTACCAAACCATCTATGCAGCGGATCGGGCACCCGAAGCGTTGGTGAGCGTGTCACCGGAGGAATCGGACGAATCGTCCCGGCGGACGACCGGGGCAGTGCCCACGAGCTAGCGCACACCTACTTCGAACCGGACCGCCACTGCGCGTAACCCGCCGTCGACACCAGCGTGGATCCGACTGGTTAACAAACGGCCGTGTCTCGACTTCCCTAACGCTATTCAATGATTTATGGTCTAGGCGGGGGTTCTCAGCAAGTACTCATGGTTTGGGTCTAAGCTGTGCACAGTTGGAATAGATCAAAACGGGGGGACGCAGGTTTTCAGGCCTTGCACGTCCGTCTTGGTCGGATGACACAATTCGAGGGGACAAGCAATTCATGGCGAAAAAGGAAATCGTTCAGGTCATCGACGATCTCGACGGTAAGGTGCTGGATCAGTACGAAACCGTCCGGTGGTCACTCGATGGAAAGAACTACGAGTTCGACACTTCGTCGAAGCACGCGCAGCAATTCCGCGATTCGCTGTCGAAGTACCTCGACATCTCCCGCCAGACCGGTCGCGTGACCAAGCGCACCGCAACGGCGTCGACTGCGACCGGGGGCGGACGCAACAAGGAGACCACCAAGGCGATTCGCGAGTGGGCCATCCGCGAAGGTTACGAACTGAGTGATCGCGGTCGCATCCCGCAGAGCATCATCGAGGCCTTCGAAGCCGCACACTGATCGGTCAGACCTGACCGTCATCACACATGAGACCTGTTGCCCGGCCGCCTTTCGCGTGCCGGGCAACAGGCGTTGAAAGGGCTGTTCGCCGATGAGGCCCCTGACCCCGCTGTCGGCTCCGGTGGACCCGATTCGCGCACTCGAGCGCATCTCGTGGCTGCTCGAGCGTCGCCGGGAGAGCACGTACCGCGTGGAGGCCTTCCGCCGCGCCGGGCAGGCGGCCGCCGGACTCGACCCGTCCGAGCTACACGCACGGGCTGTCGCCGGCACTCTCACCGCGATCAAGGGAATCGGCAAGACCACCGCGGCGGTCATCGCCGAGGCCGCCGACGGTGAGCTACCGGGGTACCTCGCACGTTTGCAGGGCGAAGATCCACCCCTCGCCCCCGACGGCGCCGAGGGCCTCGTGGAGGCCGTTGTCGGCGACCTGCACGCCCACACCGACTGGAGCGACGGCGGGGCGCCCATCGACGAGATGGCCGCGGCTGCGGAGGCCTCCGGCCACGACTGGCTCGCGATCACCGACCACTCGCCGCGCCTCACGGTCGCGAACGGACTGAGCCCGGAACGGCTCGCCGCCCAGATCGAGGCGATCGACAACTGGAACACCGGTCACAGCAGCAACTTTCGTCTCTTCCGTGGAATCGAGATCGACATCCTCGACGACGGCACGCTCGATCAGACCGACGAGATGATCGCCCGACTCGACGTCGTGACCGCATCCGTGCACTCAAATCTGCGCATGGCGCACGACGCCATGACCGACCGGCTCATCGCCGCGGTCTCCGATCCACGGGTGCACGTCCTCGGCCACTGCACAGGCCGGCGAGTGCTGAGCGGCCGGGGCCACCGCCCACCCTCGACCTTCGACGCCGAGGCCGTGTTCGCCGCCTGCGCGGCCCACGACACCATCGTGGAGATCAACTCCCGTCCGGAGCGGGTCGACCCGCCCGACGAACTGATCGAGATCGCCGACGACGCGGGCTGCCTGTTCGCGATCGACTCCGACGCCCACGCACCCGGGCAACTCGACTTCAAGATCCTCGGCGCGCGGCGGGCCGTCGACCACGGCATCGACCCCGACCGGATCGTCACGACATGGTCGTCGGACCGGTTGTCGGAGTGGCTCGCCCGCTGACCTGTCCCGCTGGGCCCGAGCGGCCCAGAACGTGCTGTCAGCTCAGGGCGTCGACGCGGTCTCGGATCACCGGCAGCACGCCTTCGGCGAACCAGTGCGCTTCCTCGATGTGCGGATAGCCCGACAGGATGAAGTGGGAGAAGCCCTCGGATTCGTACTCGCCGATCAGCGCCGCGACCTCGTCGTAGCTGCCGACGAGCGCGGTGCCGGCTCCCCCACGGATGAGCCCGACCCCCGCCCACAAGCCGGGATGGATCTCGAGCGCATCGCGACGTCCGCCGTGGAGTTCGGCCATCCGGCGCTGACCGGTCGAGTCCGAGACCGAGTGCAGGGCGAACGCGGTCTCGATCTCTTCGTCGGAGATCCCCTGCAGCAGTGTGTCGGCGACCCGCCACGCCTCCTCGGAGGTCTCGCGGGCGATGACATGCAGCCGCACACCGTATTCGAGCGACCGGCCGACCGTCTCTGCGCGTCGCGCCACCTCCGCGATCTTCTCTCCGGCCACCGCCGGCGGCTCGCCCCACGTGAGGTAGACCTGGGCACGCGAGGCCGCAACGGTCAGTGCCGGGTCCGACGACCCGCCGAAGTAGATCCGCGGTGGATCGGTCGGCGGATCCGCGAGGAACGCCCCGGCGATCCGGTAGAACTCTCCGTCGAAGTCGACGGTCTCACCGGACCAGAGCCGGTCGACGATCTGCACGAACTCGTCGGTGCGCGCGTAACGGCGGTCGTGGTCGACCCAGTCACCGAACCGGCGTTGCTCGACCTCGTCACCGCCGGTCACGATGTTGACCGCGATCCGTCCACCCGAGAATCGCTGGAGCGTCGCCGCCTGCTGTGCGGCCAGGGTCGGCGAGATCAGCCCGGGGCGGAATGCGACGAGGAAGGTCAACTGCTCGGTGTGGGTGATCGCGGCGGCCGTGGTCAGCCACGCGTCCTCGCACCAGGTTCCGGTCGGGGTCAGGACACTCTCGTAGCCGAGCCGATCGGCGGTGCGTGCGACATCGATCAGGTACGGCAGGTCTGGCGCACGGTAACCCGGAGGGTGCCGTTTCGTCGCCGATGCATGTGAGGCTCCGACAATCCCGCGGCTGTCACCGGCGGTCGGCAGAAACCAATGGAAATGGCTCATGGGCGTGGTCCCTTTCTCGCACCTCTAGGACTGGGGCGTGCCGAACAGCGGTGCCAGGGCCTCGTCGTAGCGGTTGTCGACGAACGTCGCGAAGTCGACCTGCCCCTGGAGTTGCCCGGAGTCGGCGAAGGCGTCGGCGAGCTCCTGCTCCGACGCCACGACGCTGTCGTCGAGTGCGATCGCGGGTCGGAGGCTGCGGCCCTGGGCGATCGCGCCGGCCCGCGGGTCGATCCCGACCTCGGCGGAGTACTGCTCGGCCCACTCTTCCGGGTTGGCCTTGGCCCAGTTGGCGGCCCGCGCGATCCCGAGCGCCAGTTCCCGTACTGCGGTGTTGCGACGCGGGTCGGCAAGCGCCTCGTCGCCCGCGATCCCGAAACCGTAACCGTTCGATACGCCTTCGGCCGTGACGAGCGTCTTCGGGTTGTTCTCGAGCTGGACGATCGCGGTGTACGGGTCCCAGATCGCCCATGCGTCGACGTTCCCGGAGGTGAACGCCGACAACGCATCCGCGGGCTGCAGGAAGACCGGCTCGACGTCCTTGCCGGGCCCCAGGGTCAGATTCACCTTGTTCAGTTGCAGCAGCAGATGTCCGTGGGCCGAGCTGCCCTTCGCCACGGCGACCTTCTTGCCCCTGAGGTCGGCGACCGAGGCCAGTGACGACGTTCCCGGGATCAGGATCGCGTCGCCGCTGGCGTTGTTCGCGTACCCGGTGACGATCTTGACCTTCGCGTTCGCCGCGGCGCCGAAGATGGGCGGCGTGTTCCCGGTGACCGCGAAGTCGATCTTGCCTGCGGTGGCGGCCTCGATCTGCGGCGGGCCGGAGGTGAAGGTGGAGAATTCGATGGTGAACGGGAGCTTCTCGAGTTCGCCCGAGGCGCGCAGTAGGGCTTCGGTGCCGCCCTTCTGGTCTCCGACTCGGAGGGTCAGGTCCTGCAGTGAGGCGACGTCGACCGTCTCGTTCGCGATCGATTCGGCGGTGTCCTCCCGCTGCACACAGCCCGCGAGGCCCAGGGTCAGGGCGGCGGTGGCCAGCACGGCGGCGAGCACGCGGCGCCGTCGGGGCCGGGATGCGCGCACGGAAAGATGGTGGTGTGTCATCGAGATCGGCTTTCGGTCAGGGAACGGGAGGGTCAGCGCGCCGAATCGGTGACGCCGAGTGCGGTCAGCAATTCGGCTCGCAGGCGCGGGATCTCGGAGTCGGGATCATCGGCGTCGCCGGTCTGACGTGGACGGGGCACGGTGAGGTCTTCGACGATCTCGCCACCGGCCAGGACGACGACGCGGTCGGCCAGCCGCAACGCCTCGTCGACGTCGTGGGTGACGAGGAGTGCACCGAACCCGTTGTCGCGCCACAGCGAGATGAGCAGTTCGTGCATCGTGCGCCGAGTGAGGGCGTCGAGTGCGCCGAACGGCTCGTCGAGCAGCAGCAGTTGCGGACGGGCCACGAGCGCACGGGCGAGCGAGACCCGTTGCGCCTGACCACCCGAGAGTTGCGCGGGCCACGCAGCCGTCTTGTCGCTCAGGCCGACCTCGCCGAGGGTGCGGCACGCGCGTTCGCGGGCCTGTGACTTGCCGACCTTCTCGCGCACGAGGCCGAAGGCGACGTTCTGTAAGACGGTGCGCCAGGGGAAGAGTCGCGGCTCCTGGAAGGACACCGCCGGGTGACCGGCGGTCCGGACGCTGCCCGACTCGGTCTGCGACAGGCCCGCCAGCAGGCGAAGCAGCGTCGACTTGCCACTGCCGCTGCGTCCGATGAGCGCGACGATCTCGTGCGCCCCGACCCGTAGGGTCACGTCCCGCAACACGAGATTGTCCCCGTAGCTCAGGCTTGCGTTCTCGACTTCCGCGGCGTATCCGGCGGGGTCGACCAGGTCGTCGGGGGACGGGACCTCGAGATCTCGGGTGGCGATGGCGGTCATGGTCGGGCCTCCTGGACTCGGGATGTGCGGGTTGGGGGCGTCACCGGTTCTGGTATCGGGTCGTGTAGCGCTCCAGCGCGCGCACGATGGCGTCGGTGATCAAACCCATTGCGGCGTAGACGATCAGGCCGAAGAAGATGATGTCGGTGCGCAGGAAGTCGCGCGCGTTGTTGATCAGGTATCCCAGCCCGGACGTGGCCGCGATCTGCTCGGCGACGATGAGGCTGAGCCATGCGATCGCCAGGGCCTGGCGCAGACCGACCAGGATCTGCGGCATGGCACCCGGGATGATGAGATCGCGGATGGTGGTGAGCCGCGAGAAGCCCAGCACGCGAGCGCTTTCCACCAGGCGGCCGTCGATCTGGCGAATCGCGGCGGAGGTGTTCAGGTAGAGGGGGAACAGCGCGCCGAGGGACACGAGCAGCACCTTGGGCATCTCGCCGATGCCGAACCACAGGATGAACAACGGGATCAGACCGAAGAGCGGAAGTGCGCGTATAGCCTGCATGTTCGGGTCGATGGCCGAGTCGGCGAACTTGCTCAGGCCGACCAGCAAGCCCAGACCGATCCCGACCGCGACGCCGATCGTCAGTCCGATCGCGACCCGCTGCGCCGACGCCGCGATCGCGTCGAGGAGTTGTCCGTTGTTCAGGACCTCCCACCCGGCCTCGGCGATCAGCGACGGTGCGGGCAGCTTGTCCTGCGGGATGATCCCCAGTGCGCTGCCCACCTGCCAGAGCACGAGAACGGCGATGGGTGACAGCGCGCGCAGGATGGTGTGCAGCCGGGACGACCGGTCCGCCTTGGCCGATGGGGAGTCGGACGACCCCGGGTCCACCGCCCGCGGATCGCCGGGCGCGCTGATACTGAGTGTTCGGTCGGCCACGTGCGGCAACGTTACGAATCGGGAAACACTCGCGACACCGTTGAGTTCAGCGTGAGCACAAGTAGGCCACCCGCCCAGCGTTCGCGTAACGGCGAGCGGTCAGCCCCGGTCGATACGGTTCGGTGCGTCAGCTCCGTTTGATGACGATGCCGGTTCATTCCCGACGCCGAACCCGTCAGCTCGATCACCGGTCCGCCCGGACGCGTCGGTGCGCCGGCCTTGTCCTTCACCTTCGACCATCCGGAGAGTTGCAGGTCGCCGTACCTTATCTCCTGATCGGGGCCGATCCGGAGCTTCACCGTGGTGATGGAGACCTGCAGCTGCAGGATCGTCGACGGGCCGGGGAACGTCGCATGGGTGAAGTCCATGTCGACGGTGCCCATGCTGCCGGTGACCAGCGTCGACGGCGGAACATGCCACGTGCCCTTGCGTCGAACCGTCTCCCACTCGGCCGCGAGGTGCACGGGCCCGGTCGAAGGGACGGCGACGGCCGGGGTCGCGGCTACGGCCTGGCCCGGCTCGTTGAACAGGCGACCGGCGTTCGGCAGGTGTTCTGAACCGCCCCGGGTCTGTCGGAGGCTCTCGAACCTGTGAAGGATGGAGAGCATGGCAGCACCACGCAAGTACAGTGAGGAACTCAAGGACCGGGCCACCCGGATGGCATGTG
>NZ_SCOC01000053.1:0-23674 GCF_005502615.1 Gordonia sp. ALPHA1B1
TCCGCTGCCTCAAGCGCTACATCGCCCGCGAAGTGTTCCGCGACCTCACCACTGACCTCGGAGCACTTGACAAGCTATAGGACCCTCTCGCTTCGCTCGCACCTCAGGGAGCATAGAATTCGGGCGCCCAGGAGGGTTCGCTCGGTGGTCCACGACGGCCGTCCGGCCGCTCCTCAGGGAGCGGAGGCGTCGCGCTCGTCGCACCTCGGGGAGCGGGAGGGGGCCGTGCTCCTTGCGCCTGTGCTCAGGGAGCAGGAAGCTGCGTGCGCGGGAGGCTCAGAACTCCTCGGCGCCGATGAGAGCGGCGTCGTCGGCGACCTTGTGGTCGTGAGCGACCTTGGCCAACGACACCGCGCCGAGGGCGACGACGCAGTATCCGGTGGCGAACCACCACGGTGTCGCCTCCGAACCGGTCCACTTCGCGAGGTAGGCGACGAGCACGGCCGCGATCGCGGCGCCCATCCAGCGGAGGAAGCTGAACCCGGCACTCGAGACCGACCGGGGGGTGTCGCCGCCGACGGCCGACATCGCGACGTCGGTGAAGAGGGTGTTGAGCACGCCCGAGGGGAAGCCGGAGAGGATGACGGCCAGGCCGATCAGCCAGATCTGTCCGGTGAACGTGCCGATCCCGGCCAGCACCATGACAAGTCCGTATGTCGAGATGGCAACCATGACACCGGCCTTCTCACCGACGACCCGAGCGAGCAGCGGGGCGACGAAGACTCCGGCGACCGCCGTGAGCAGGCCCCAGCCGAAGAAGACGAGTCCGGCGTAGATGGGTCGCAGGCCCATCGCGATCGGCGCCCAGGCGATCACGGTGAACAGCGCGCCCGTGTAGAAGGCGGAACCGACGGACGTGACGAACAGGGTGCGGTTGCGCAGGACCTTGATCGGGTCGACGATCCGGACCCGTACTCGTTCGGACCGCGGTCCGTCGGCGGGAAGCATGAACGCGCACAGGATGGCTCCGGCCAGCATCAGCAGGGCGGTACCGGCAAACGGTGCGCGCCAGGTCCATTCACCGAGCGTCGCGCCCAGGAGCGGTCCGACGGCCAGTCCGATGCCCAGGGCGGCCTCGTACATCATGATGGCGCTGTTGCGGTTGCCGACCGCCGATTGGACGATGAAAGCCAGTGCGGTGGCGAGGAACAGTGCGTTGCCGAGACCCCAGATCACCCGGTAGGCGATGAGCTGGTCGATGTTGTCGGCGAAGGCCGAGACGCCGGCGGCGACGACGATGAGTCCAAGCCCGACGGTGAGTGTGCGCCGCGGCCCGAAACGGTATGCGGCCCAACCGGTCAGCAGCATCGCGACGCACTGGACGCCGACGTAGACACCGAACAGGAGCGTGAGCTTCTCCGGTGGGGCGTTCAGCGCTTCGGCGATGCTGTGCAGGATCGGATCGACGAGGCCGATGCCCATGAAGGCGATGACGGCGGCGAAAGCGGTGATCCACACCGCGCGCGGTTGTGCACGCAGAGAGGCGAGCATCGACGGTTCGGCTGCGGTGGTGTCGCGCGCAACCGCGGCGGTGTCGCCCGGGGTGTGTTCGGTGACGGTCATTGATTCCTCTGCCAGATCAGGCGGACGGCCGGCGGTGTCGAACCGCGACCGGGCCGCTCACGCACTCGCCGGGCGGGCGGGGTGCGATACCGGGTGATTGTCGAGCTGGTCGCGCAGGGCCTGCAGGGCCGGTCCGGCCGCGGCGATGGCTTCGCGCTGCTGATCGTCGAGCGCGGCGAGCGCACCGGTCAGGATGACGTCCCGCTCCTCGCGGATCTGCCGCACGAGGGTGCGCCCGTGGTCGGTGAGGCCGACGAGCACGGCTCGGCGGTCGTCTGGATCAGGTCTGCGTTCGACCAGGTCGTGCTTGGTGAGTCCGTCGATCACCGACGTCGCTGTCGGCATGCGGATGGATTCGCGGGTGGCGAATTCACCCATCCGCATCGGCCCGTGATCGGCGAGGACGCTCAGGGCGGACGTCTGCGCCGCGGTCAGCTCGACCGAGGGTGCGCGACGACGAAGGGCCAGGTACAGCCTGGTGATCGTCGGCCGCAGGGTCTGGGCGAGCTGGGCGGGGTCGGAAGCGGACACGTTTAGAGAGTCTAATACTTAGGGGTTCGAAGTATTAGGGCAGGGGCCTGTGACGCTGCGCACGAATGTGCGGCTCGATTCGTCAGACGGTCAGTGGTGCCCCACGACTCCGAAGAAGGCGATCAGGTCCTCGCGGGCGGTCGCGACGCCGTCGGGCCGGCCGTCGATCTCGCTGAGCAGTCCGCGCTGGAAGATGCCGTCGAGCGCGATGTAGGCGACCGCCGGTGTCACCGCGGGCTGCGTCCCCGACAACTCGCAGAATCTCTCCACCACGCGCCAGATCATCTCTTCGCGCCGGCGCTCGATCTCGATCACGTCCGCGCGGAAGGAGTCGTCGAACATGCTCTGATTTCGCAGGTCGTACCAGAGCCGATGAATGGCTGCCTCGGAACGCATGCCTGCGAAGAAGGTGTCGGCGAACTCGTCGCGCAACTGATCCGCGGTCACCGCGTGGGCCACGACCTCGTCGTAGCGGGTGACGCAGACGGCCTCGTACTGCCGGACCGCGTGGGCGATGAGGTCGAGCTTGTCGGTGAAGTAGTAGTGCAACACCCCGTGCGAGTACTCGGAGTTCTGCGCGATCTCGCGCAGGCTCGTCCGCGCGTACCCCAGTTCGGCCAGCGTCGTCAGAGTCGCCATGGCCAGCTCGTCGCGCTTGGCCTGGAACTTGTCTCGTGCGCGGGCCTCGATGCGGGCCTGTCGGTCGACGACCTGTGTCATCTCGCGGTCCTTGCCGGGGGATTCCCTTGCTCGGGGAGTGATGGAGTTCGAGACCCGAGTGTACCCACCCGGCCGAGTTCGACGCTTGTCGGCGCCGGCCGGGCGGGCACCGGTGAGGCCTCGATGCGGTCAGCTGAATGCGCCCCGGACCTCGGTCTTCAGGATCTTGCCGACCTTGGACCGCGGCAGTTCGGTCCAGATCTCGATCTCTTTCGGCGCCTTGACGCTGCCGATCCGTTCCTTGACGAAGGCGATGAGCTCCTCGGTGTCGGCGTCGTGCCCCGCACGCAGTTCGACGGCGGCCGTCACTCGTTCGCCCCATTTGGGATCGGGCAGCCCGATGACGGCCGAGTCCTTCACCGCCGGATGGGCCAGCAATGCCTGTTCCACCTCGGCCGAATACACGTTGAACCCGCCGGTGATGATCATGTCCTTGGCGCGGTCGACGACGAAGAGGTAGCCGTCGTCGTCGAGGTAGCCGATGTCGCCGGTGTGATGCCAGCCGTGCGCGCTCACTTCGGCGGTGGCCGTTGGGTTCTCGTGATATCCGTCCATCACGAGTGGTCCCCGGACGACGATCTCGCCGCGCTCGCCACGACTCAGCAGCGACCCGTCCTCGGCCATGATCGCGACCGTGGTCAGCGGTGTCGGCCGACCGGCCGATCCGAACCGCTCGGTGGCCATCGACCCGTCGTCGTGGAAGTGCTCGGCGGGCGCGAGGGTGGCGATCATGTTCGGTGCCTCCGTCTGCCCGAACAACTGGCCGAGCACCGGGCCGATACGCGGCAGTGCTTCTTCCAGCCGCGTGGGCGACATCGGCGCCGCGCCGTACCACAGACATCGCAGCGAGCTCAGATCCCGACTGTCGAGGTCGGGATGGTCGAGCACCCCGTAGATCACCGTCGGCGGCAGGAAGGCGTGGGTGATGCGATGCCGCTCGATCAGCGCCAGGAACTCCCCGATGTCAGGTGCCGGCATGATCACGACCTCACCGCCGAGGCTGAGGATGGGGAACGTCAGCACCCCCGCCGAATGGGTCAGCGGGGCGAGCGCCAGATACCGGGGGCGCTCACCGAACGGGTAGCTCATCAACGCCAGTGCCGTCGAGGTCATCATGTTGTCCTCGGTGAGCCGCACCCCCTTCGGTCGGCCGGTCGTCCCGCCGGTACCGGCGAGCATGCACAGACCGCCATCTGGTCGTCGGCGTTCGTCCGGCTCGGCTCGATGTTCGTCGAGCCAGGCGTCGAACGGAGTCGCCCAGTCGACGTCGCCGTCCAGACAGACCAACCGGTCCAATTGCGGGAGCTGATCTTTGATCTTCTCGACCAGGCCGGCGAACTTCGCCTGGAAGAACAGCAGCCGACACCCGAAGAGATCGAACAGCTGTCGGTTCTCCTCGGCCTCGTTGCGCGGATTGACCGGGCACCACACGGCACCCGCACGCGAGATGCCGAAGACGCACGTCAGGGCCAGCGAATCGTTGGCCGAGAGGACGGCGACCCGGTCGCCGGCCTCGATCCCGTTGTGCTGCAACGCACCTGCGATGGCAGTGGACCGATCCTGGACCTCGCCGTAGGTCGAGGTGACCCCGCCGGCGGTGAGGCACGGCGCGTCGCGCCCCAGCGAGGCGCCCTTGTCGAGGTACTCCGAGAGTCGCATGTCGTCCTCAGCGGTGCACGGTGACGATCGGGTCCAGGACCAGACCGAAAGCGCGAAGGGTGCCGAGCAATTCGCGATGGCCGAACGCCTGGCAGCTCGAGACGAAGCCGACACGGCGGGGGCGGGCCTGGAGCAGTTCGTTCGCGGCGTGCGCGTTGAGCAGGGCGGTCTGCTTGTAGTTGGAGTTGCCGTGGATCACGCAGTGCGCGCGGCCGAGCGGACCGGAGGCGTAGACCGAGTCCAGCGAGGTGTTCAGGCGCGGGTTCTCACGCGGGGGCATCTCGCTGCGGATGGCGGCCGACTGCTCGTCGATGATCCGGTACTTCTCCTCCTCGGACTTGCCCTCCATCTGTTCGAGCGCGGCGGCCACCAGAACCGGAACGCCCTGCATCAGTGGCCGGTTGAAGACGCCGCCGAGTGCCTTTGCGGTGGCCACGCGCGGGTCGTTCTTGAACCACACCGGGTGTGATGTACCGCCCCAGGGCAGAGCGAGACCGAGGTCGTGCTGACCGGGCACGCTGACCGTGTACAGACCCGCGTCCGCCGGCCATTCGACGTACTCGTTCTCCTCGAGGTAGTACGCCTTCGCGAATGCGGCATTGGTGAGGATCGTGTTGGTCGACGCGACGGTCGGGTGGCCCTTCCAGAACACCTGGATGTCGAGGGTGTCCAGTCCGGGGTTCTCCAGGCAGATGTTCGCGGCGATCTCGCCGATGGAGTACATCTGCGCCAGGCCCGGCGTCAAGACCAGTTCGCGAGAAGCGAATTCGGCTCCGTACTGCGCCTCGGCATCGATCATCCAGTTCTGTTCACCGTTGGTGTCGGTGTAGTGGGCCCCGATCTCCAGGCACGCCTGGACGACCTCGTGGCCGTAGCGGGCGAACGGCCCGACCGTGTTCAGTACGACGTCGGCGCCGCGGAAGGCCTCGGTCAGCGCCTCGACCGTGTGCTCGACCTCGACGATGTCGTACGCGACCGTGTCGATGCCCGGCACCGCCTCGACGGCGCTCTTCAGCCGGGCGTGGTCGCGGCCCGCCGCCAGGAACGGGATGTTGTACTCGCGCAGGTACTCACAGATCAGTCGGCCCGTGTATCCGGACGCTCCGTAGACGACGACGCGTTTGTCAGTGGGCATGGTGGGACTCCTCGTGTCTGGTTCGGGTGTTCGATGCGGGTGTTCGGGAAAAGCGTTGCGGCAGTGAACGTCGGTGGGATCACATCCCCATGCCGCCGTCGACCGGGAGGCCCGCGCCGGTGATGAACTTCGCGGCGTCGGAGACGAGGAAGACCACGGCGTCGGCCATGTCGTCGACCTGTCCGAGTCGGCCCAGGGGTGTCAGCTCCGCGACCGCCTGGGCAGCCGCCTCCGGGGATTCGAACAGCCCCAGGGCTGCGGTCTCGACGGCGAGTTTGTTGCCCATCGCGGTCGGGGTGAGGGCGGGATAGATCGAGTTCACGCGCACGCCGTAGCCGAGCTTCCCGGATTCGGCGGCCGCCACCCGGGTGAGGCGGTCGATACCCGACTTCGTCGCGGAGTAGACGCTGATGCCGGGGAAAGCGATTGTCGCAGCGACGGATGCGATGTTCACGACGGCTCCGCCCTTGCCCGCGATGCCGCCGGGACGCATCGCGCGGAACGCGTGCTTGATGCCGAGGGCAGTACCGAGCACGTTGACGTCCAGCATCTTCGACGCCTCCGCGGCGTCGAGATCGACCAGGAGGTTCGTCACCTCGATGCCGGCGTTGTTCACGACGATGTCGAGCCCGCCCAGCGACTCGACGGTCGACGCCGCGGCCGACTCCCAGGCTGCGTCGTCGGTCACGTCGAGCGCGACGAACTCGGCCTTCGCGCCTTGTGCCCGAAGCGTTTCGACCGCCTGCCGACCGCCGTCGGAGTTCACGTCGCCGATCGCGACGGACGCGCCGGCTGCGGCGAGCGCCTCGGCCATCCCGGCACCGAGGCCCTGCGCGCCACCGGTGACCAGTGCCGTCCGCCCGGTCAGGTCATAACTCGTCATCGTTCCACCTCCGTGAGACCGCCTCGGCCGAGGCGGAGAAGCAAGACACAGTCGAGGCGACATGTGCTGCACGCCACACTAAGCCCGAGTCTTGACACTCGTCAAGAAAAACCTTGACGACTGTCACGATCGGGGTGTGATCCGCGAAAGATCCAGGTCAACGGCTCGGTGCCGCTGGACAGTCCTGGTGGGAGATGAAGAGCACCCCCGAGCCGGGCCGCAGGCCCGGGACTCGAGGGTGCTCGGATGAAGCGGTGCGGTCAGACGCCGATCTCGCCCCCGTTGTCCCGCCATACGGCGACGACGGACGGCCGGGGTTGGGACTGTCCGCCGTCGGGCCAGTGCGACGCCGGGTTGTCCGCGGAGTGGTCGTCGAGTTCGCCGGGATGCTGAACCGCGATCAGGACACGATTGGTGTCGATGATCGGGCCGCAGGTCTCGCCACCCTTGGGCACGGTCAGGAACTGCTTGGTCTCCCCGCGTCGATCGCCGTCCAGGGCGACCGCGAACAACCCGTCGTTGCTGTCGAGTGCGTTGCCGTCCGTGGAGATCCACAGATTGCCATGGGGATCGAACGCGACGTTGTCGGGGCAGGAGATCGGACTGACCTTGGTCTTGTCGAACCCGCCGTAGTAGGTGTCGGCAGCAGCCGGGTCGCCGCACACCAGCAGGAGTTCCCAGGTGAACTCGGTGCCGGTGTGGTCGTCGGTCATCTCCAGGACCTGACCGTTCTTGTTCTCGTTGCGCGGGTTCACCGCATCGGCAGGCGCTTCACCATCGGTGCCGCGATCATCGTTGTTCGTCAGCGCGCAGTAGACCTTGCCGGACTTCGGATTCGGTTCGATGTCCTCGGGCCGGTCCATCTTGGTCGCGCCCACGGTGTCGGCGGCCTGCCGGGTGAACACCGCGACCTCGGCGGGGGACATGCCGGGGATGTACGAGCGTGCCGAACCGTCGGCGTTGACCGTCAGCAGCGGCTTCCAGGACCCCTTGCCGGCGAATTTCCCTGAGGCGGGCGGGGTTCCGGTACCGTCCACCGGGTCGGGGGAGTCCCCGGTGAAGGTGGCGACGTAGAGCGTGCCTTCGTCGAGGATGCCCATGTTGTGGTCGCGGGCCGTCTTCGACAGGCCGGACTTCATCTTGCGGCTGGAGACGAACTTGTAGATGTACTCGAACCTCTCGTCGTCACCGCTGTAGGCGACGACGGTGTCCTTGTCCGGCCCGCTCCCGACCACGTAGATGTTCGCCGATTCGTGCTTGAACCGGCCCATCGAACTGTGCTTCACCGGAACAGAATTCGGGTCGTGCGGATCCACCTCGACGATGTAACCGAAGCGATTCCCCTCGTTCGGCTCGACCGCCAGGTCGAAGCGCTTGTCGAACCGTCCCCAGTAATGCTCGTCGCCGTCGTCCTCGAAGGAGTAGCGCTCGAGCCGCTCCTTGGCCTTGGCGTCGGTGACGGTGCTCGGGTTCGCGAAGTAGTTGTTGAAGTTCTCCTCCCCGGAGAGCATCGTGCCCCACGGGGTGAGACCTCCGGAACAGTTGGCGAAGGTGCCCAGGACAGTGGTGCCGGCCGGGTCCGCGGCCGTCTTGACGAACTCGCTGCCCGCGGCCGGGCCGGTGAGGCGGAACGGGCTCGAGGCAGTCAGACGTCGGTTCCGAGGGCCCACAACGGTTTTGAGAGCTCCGCTGCCGGATTGCGCGGCGACCTCGACGACCGCGATGCCGACCGACGCCATGGCGATGCGGGCCTGCTGCTCGGTGGGTTCGCCTTCCTTGTAGCCGGCGAACATGAAGGGCTCGGTCGGATACTCCAGGTTGGCGACCAGGTAGTGGTGATCGGCGACGCCGTCGACCGGGATCAGGCCGGCGAAGTCGTTGTTGAAGCCGAACTGCCCGGCCTGCGCCTCGGGCGTCTGATTGGCGAAGTCGAACTCGGGAGCGCCGGGCAGGATCGGGTCGCCCCACCTGATCACCACCTCCTGGCGGTACCCGTCCGGGATCACCACGGCATCCTCGGTGTTCGGCGCGACGGTGGCGAAGTTCATGCCCGGCATCGCATCTCCGGATGCCGCACCGCTCGACGACGAGGCCGACTCCGACGACCCGGAATCACCGCACGCCGCGAGAAGTGAGGTCGCACCGACGGCCACCGCTGCACCGGCCGAGGTCTTGAGAACGCTTCGACGCGAGACCGCGGTGCGGACGACGTCCCGGAAGTAGTTGTTGTCGCTGGTGTTCCCGGGATCGTGGCGGCACGCGTCGCCGCACTTGTAGCGGCAGGTCACGTAGGCGCGGGACGAACGTCCGGCATCCTCACCGGTGGACATGAACAGCTGCAACGGAATACGCACACGGGCTCCTCTGAAAACATGGTCGCGCCACGGGGCCGGCGCACGACGAGGAGCACGTTAGGAGGATGAAACGAACCGATGGTCACCCGAGCGTTAACGGCAACCCAACACCCCTGTTGGTTCCACGTGGAACATCACGCGGCCATGTCGATCCGGCCCGCTCCCGGCGCCGTGCTGATTCGGCCCCTCGCTGCGCTCCCGGCGCCGGGGCCTAGAACCGCCCGCCGGTTCCGATCCGGCCCGACGATCCGGAACCACCGAAGGAACCGGGGCTGCGTCCGCCGCTCCCGAAGCCGCCGCCGAAGCCGCCGCCACCGAAGCCACCCCCGCGTCCCGCGACGGTGCCGCGTAGAAAGCTGTCGACGAGGATTCCGCCGAGGACCGCACCGGCGGTGGACGAGCCGCCCGGATGTCGCTGTTGCGACTGCCAGTCGACGACGTCGGTCTGAGCGGCCATGAGCGCCTGGTCGGCCAGGGAACCGGCGCGACGTGCGGTCGCGGTCGCCACCGGTGCATCGGTGGCAGCGGCGTCCGTCGCGGACTGCAGAAGCCGCTGCGCCTCCGCCAGTCGGGTACGTGCCGTGGACTGCACGGCCCCCCGCCGGGTGCCGATGAAGTCGGCGGCCGCTGTCACCTTGGCCTCCGCCGATTCGAGTGCCGCGGTGAGGACCTGTGCCCGACGGATGCGCTCGGCAGCGGCGTCCCGCGCCGCGGCGAGTGCGTCGTCGAGATCGGCATCGGCGTCGACGAGCGCCGTGAAGGTACCCAGCGGATCGGCGTCGAAGTTGCTGCGGGCATTCGCGACCGCGGCGCTCGCGACCTCGATCGCAGTCACCAGCGACGTCCCGCCGGTCTGTGCCAGCGCGTTGGCCTCGGCCAGTTCATCGTCCACCTCGGCGATGAGCGCCGGCATCCGCGAGCGGGCGACGGCGATGTTCGCGTCTGCATGATCGATGGCGTCGAGCAGCGTGGTCGCCTGCTCGATCGATCCCTCGGCCGAGCGGATCGCAGCGACGGCCGGTCCCTGCTGACCCACCGGTGCGGCGATGGCGGCACGCCCCTGATCCGCGGTCGCCTCGGCGAAGTCGATCTGGGCTCGGGCGAGATCGACGTTGTCGAGGATGGAGGTCAACGTGGCCTCGCCGTGCTTGCCGATGAGCTCGGTCAGCTGCTGCGACGCCGTCTCCAGACGGGCACGTAGACCGATGAGTTGCTGGGTGATGGAGTCGAATCGCGAGTCCGCATTGATGAGGAGGTTGCGCATCGCGTCGAAATTCTCGACGTGGTCGTCCAGAGTGCTGTCGATCTCGGTGCAGGTGGTGATGATCTGGACGAGCATCGAGCGCCGTTCGTCGTCGGTCTCGGGAACGTTGTCATCGAGACGCTGGCGCAGCGCGAACGCCCGTCCGAGCGCCTGCTCGGCGTGCCGCACGGTGTCGGTGAACGGAGCCGTCTCGGCCTCACCGAACTCGCCGACCGCCAGCTGGAGCTCTTCCTTGCTGGTGCGGATGGCGTTGTCGAGGTCCGTGAGCACCTCACGCGACCACGGGTCGAGCACCTCGACGGGTTGCGCGGCCAACTGGTCGACCGTCAGTTCCTGCTCGCGCAGGGTCTCGACGCTGTCGTTGATACGACGCTGCTTGCGGCGCCGGGAGTAGAGGTACGCGCCGCCGCCGCCGAGGACGGCCACGCCGCCGACGACGCCGGCTGCGATCAGACCGGTGTGGTTCGGATCGAGTGCGCCGGACAGTCCGTTGACCGCCGCCAGGCCCGCACCTGCCCAGTTCTCGTCGCGCAACTGCGGGACGACGTCGTCGTTCGCGACTTCTTCGAGTGTCGATTGATCGAGGCCGCCCACGCTGTCGGGTGCGAATAACCGATACGCCCGGTCCTCGGTGGCGACGGCGAGCAGGGCGTCATGGTCACCCAGCTCGCTGGCGGCGGCGGTCCGATCCGCCCATTCCTCGCTGGTCAGACCGTCGAAATCGCGGACGTACACGATCCACATCTGGACCGCGTGGGCGTTGTAGAGCGAGTCGATCGCCGTCTCGAGTTCGGCGCGCTGCGCCGGGGAGATCGCATCGGCGGAGTCGACGACGTAGTTCGGCAGCCGGGTGGGCGGCTCCGCCGACGCCGCGCCGGGGGACGCCAGGGCCATGAGGACGCCCAGCAGTCCCGTCAGCGCGACCGCCGAAGCCGCGCGTGTCAGCAGTTCCCGAAGTGCCGGCACTCGATGCATGATCACAAACCTAGCCGTGCGGGCGTGCGGTGTCGTCGACGCCTTCGGGGGAGTGTCGGCACCCGGGCGCGGGTGCGCCCGGGTGCTACGCGGTCAGTTCCGCGAGTCGCGCCACCGGCACAGCGCCTCGAGTGCGGTGAGGTCGTAGTCGGGGCCGGTGACGCCGACGGTCAGCAGCGTGACGCCCTCGTCGGCGAGTGCATCGGCATCGCGCAGCAGCGCGTCGGTGTCCCCGTCGAACTGCACGCCCGACGACCGCTCGATGGTCTCGGGGTCTCGACCCACGGCGGCGCAGTGCTCGGCCAGCACCTTGGACTTGTGCCGGTACTGCTCGACGTCGTTGAAGCCGTGCCAGACGTCGCCGTGCTCGGCGATGTAGCGCAGCGTCTTCTTCTCGCCGCTGCCGCCGATGAGGATCGGGATGTCGCGTGTGGGAGCCGGATTCAGCTTGGCCAGCCGCGACTTGATCCGCGGGAGGGCGGCACCGAAATCGTTCAACCGGGAACCGACCGTGCCGAAGTCGTAGCCGTACTCGTCGTAGTCCTTCTGGAACCAGCCGGCTCCGACGCCCAGGATCAGACGGCCGTTGCTGATGTGGTCGACGGTGCGGGCCATGTCGGCGAGCAACTCCGGATTCCGGTACGAGTTGCAGGTCACGAGCGCGCCGATCTCCACCCGGGAGGTCTGCTCGGCCCAGGCGCCGAGCATCGTCCAGCATTCGAAGTGCTCGCCCTCGGGAGCGCCGTAGAGCGGATAGAAGTGATCCCAGTTGAACGCGATGTCGACGCCTGTGTCCTCGGCGCGGCGGACCGCGTCCCGGATCAGCGAGTACTCGGGTGCGTGCTGGGGCTGGATCTGGACACCGATGCGAATGGGGAAGGCCATGCCGACCAGTCTGCCCGCTGACGGCGGAATCGTCGACGGACGTGGTGGCCGCGCTCTTGGTGCCGCGTCGACATCGGCGGTACGAAGTAGCGGTGAGCATCAGACCGGTCGCGCCGCCGCTCGACGAACTACGCCGTCGTACGAGCGCGAAGTGGAGCACGCACCCCGACGACGTACTACCGCTGTTCATCGCGGAGATGGACTATCCGCTCGCGCCGGTGGTCGCCGACGCCATCATCGACCGGGTACGTGCGTCCGACATCGGTTACGCGGCGACCTCGGGCTCCGCAGGCGAGGCCTTCGCCGGGTTCGCCGACCGTCGGTGGGGGTGGCGGGTGGATCCGGCTGACGTCAGCTCGACGACCGACGTGAGCGTCGTCATCGTCGAGAGTCTGCGCGTCGCGATCAGTCCCGGCGACGGTGTCGTGCTGATGCCCCCGGTCTATCCGCCGTTCTTCGAACTCATCCCGGAGGCCGGTGGTCGCGTCGTCGAGGTGCCCCTCCTCGAGGAACGCGGGTCGTCGTCGACGGCCTGGCGGATGGATCTGGCGGGCATCGAACGCGCCCTCGCCGCCGGCGCCCGGGCGGTTTTACTGTGTCACCCGCACAATCCGCTCGGCCTCGTCCACGACGCCACCGACCTCGAGCGACTGGCCGACTTGGCCGCGGCACATGGCGCGACCGTCGTCAGTGACGAGATCCATGCGCCGCTGGTCCACCCCGGCGTGGAGTTCGTCCCGTTCCTCGCGGTGGGCGACACGGCGCGTGAGGTCGGCGTGGCCGCACATTCGGCGAGCAAGGCCTTCAATCTCGCCGGTGCCAAGTGCGCGCTCACGGTTGTCGCGTCGGACCGGGGGCGCGCGCTGATCGGGCGGCAACCCGACGAGGTGCGCTATCGCACGAGCATTCTGGGCCGCGCTGCGACCGAAGCGGCATTGGCCCACGGTGATGAGTGGCTCGACGCCACCCTCGAGGTCATCGGGGAGAACTTCGATCTCCTCGAGCAGCTGCTCGCGCAGCATCTTCCGACGGTGCGGTACACGCGGCCGGAGGCGTCGTATCTCGCTTGGCTCGACTTCCGCGAGACCGGGCTGGGCGACGACCCCGGGCTCGTCATTCTCGACAAAGCCCGCGTCGCCCTGCATTACGGACACGCCTTCGGGAATCCGGGTGCCGGTTTCGTTCGACTCAACGTCGCTTGCTCCGCCGACGTGCTCACCGAGGCCATCCGGCGGATCGCGGGCGTGGTGCACTGACCCGGGGTCTCCCTCCACCATCACTTCTTGCCGGATCGGCAACCGTCCTTGCCGCTCACGACGGTGCGTGCCACAGTCGAAGACATGACCACCGAGAACAGCCATCGCCCCGAGGCCGCGACCGAGTCCCGGGGGAGCAACGATCCGGGAACCGCCGAAGGGTGGGACGAGCGGTACCGCAGCGCGGACCGTTTGTGGACCTCCGACGTCAACCCCGCGCTCGTCGCCGAGGTGTCGGACATCGAGCCGGGCACCGCGCTCGACGTCGGGTCGGGCGAGGGGGCCGACGCCCGATGGCTCGCCGATCGCGGGTGGCAGGTCACGGCCCTCGACATCTCGCAGGTCGCAGTGGATCGGGCCCGTGAGATCGACCCGCGACCGTCGATCACGTGGTTGCGTGCGGACGTGATAGCCGATGACGTGCCAGCGGCCGGCGTCGATCTTGTGACGATGCACTACTTCCCGATCCCGAAGGCGAATGTCGACGCGGCCCGCCGGCTGGTCGATGCCGTCGGCCCCGGCGGGTCCCTGCTCGTCGTGGCACACGCCCCCGAGGGTGTGCGTGCACATGGCTTCGACCCTGATGGCTATGTGCAGCCCAAGGACTTCGCGGCCTTGCTGGGCGACGGTTGGGAAATCGTCACCGACGAGACGCGGGAGCGTGGACGGGCCGCGGGCGGCGGGCACCACACCCACGACGTGGTGTTCCGGGCGCGGAGACAGGCTGCCTGATATCCCGTTGCGTTTTGTCCCGGTAGCCGGGACCAAACGCAACAGGATCTGACGGGCGGCGGTCGCGACTTCCGCTCCGCCCACATTGAGTGCACATCTGTACACTCGGGGCATGACCGCCACGACCACGCGTGAGTCCGAGCTGCGGGCCCTCACCGATCTCGGGCTGTACGAGGCCGGCGCTGCGACGCGCGGCGTCGGAGCGATGCACCGCGTCATCGCCGGGGGCGTCTTCCGGATGCTCCGGCCTGTCCTGGGGAGTTCCGTCGACACCGCGCGGATGGTGCATGACGCCGTCAGCGAGGGGACGTACAACTCGATCACCGCTGCCCTCGACGCCGGCCGGTCGGCTGCGGACCATGTGCCCTGGTCGGAGGGCCGCGCGCCCTCGCACACCCCTCGAGGCGCGGTGCTCCTCGGCATCCTCAACGGTCTCATCGGCGATGAACTGGACACCGCGGACTCGCCCCTCACGGCCGACATGTCGATCCGCGTCGACGGCCGGCCGGTCTCCCTCGACGTCGAGTCGCTCCGCGATGGCTTCCCCGACGCGGGTGGACACGTCGTCGTGTTCCTGCACGGCCTGATGGAGTCGGAGTTCGCGTGGTCGCTCAGACCGAAGCAGACTGGGCCCGCTCGCTCCGCTCCCGGCGCCCGGCGAACTGGGCCCGCTCGCTCCGCTCCCGGCGCCCGCCGACCCACATACGGCGAGCGACTGACCCACGACATCGGCGCCACCGAGGTCCAGGTCCGTTACAACACCGGTCGCCACATCAGCGAGAACGGCCGCGCCCTCGCCGACCTTCTCGACGCACTCGTCCTGCTCTGGCCGACGCCGGTGACACGACTGACCCTCATCGGGCATTCGATGGGTGGGTTGGTTGTCCGAAGTGCTTGCCACGCAGCCGATCAGCGCGGCGACTACTGGACGGGCCTGGTGTCGGAGACGGTGTGCCTCGGCACGCCGCACCTCGGGGCTCCACTCGCTCGCGGTGTCCACCTGGCCACGAATGCGCTGAACCGGACGCCGGTCACCCGCCCGATCGGCTCATTGTTGCGTCGTCGGAGTGCCGGGGTGCGAGACCTGTTCCACGGCAGCCTGACCGACGACGACTGGATAGGTCACGACCCGGACGCGTGGTCACAGCCGCCCGGCGCCGACGTGCCGCTGCTGGCGGGCGCTCGCCATCTCTTCGTCACCGCGACGATCACCCGCGACCCCGACCACCCGGTCGGGCGTCTGCTGGGTGACGGCCTGGTGCTCGCGCCGAGTGGGCGCGGGCAGCACACGCGGCAGCGTCGCGGGCTGAAGTTCCAGG
Organism: Gordonia sp. ALPHA1B1; assembly: GCF_005502615.1. Lineage (NCBI taxonomy): Bacteria > Bacillati > Actinomycetota > Actinomycetes > Mycobacteriales > Gordoniaceae > Gordonia > Gordonia sp. ALPHA1B1. Next base: position 15,277 of record NZ_SCOC01000053.1, read on the forward strand.
AGGGGTTCCACATCGGCAACGCGCACCATTTCACCCTGCTGAACAGCGACGCGATCTACGACTGGCTGCTCGGTCACCTCACCCCGCGAAAGGCCTTGCCGTCCGGTCGGTCGTCGTGAGGGGGCTCGCGGATTCGTCGGCGCGGCGGCGTTCGGTTCAGTGCGGACGGCGCTGCCGGTAACGTCCGCGCGCGGCGAGTACGCCGACGACCCAGCCGACGAGAAAGACCACGGCCAGGATGAACCACAGCGGAGATTCGACACTCACCCAGAACAGGTCGATGCGCACCGTGGTCCGGTTCTGCACGATGAAGACCACCGCGAGAACGGTCAGTCCGAGCGCAATCCATTGCGGCAAAGACACCTTCGACAGCGCGGACGATTTCCCGGTCGCGGGTTTCGGGGTGCCACGGTCTTTGGCCATGCCAGAGACTGTAGGCGCATTCGACGGCGGTCACCGGAGATCCGGTTGCGATTCGTCCCGCAATCCGGGACAAACCGCAACCTGAGCCGGCACCGGGGTTCAAGGGGTCCAGCGGGACCGGTACAGCGCTCTACCGGCAGACCGCCCCTTGTGACGCGGACGTGACGAGCTTGGAGTACTTCGCCAGCACGCCGCGCGTGTACCGCGGCGGGAGGGGAGTGAACTCCTGTGCACGCGAAGCGAGTTCGTCGTCGTCGACGAGGAGATCGAGGAGACCGCGGCCGACGTCGAGCCGAATGCGGTCGCCGTCGCGGACCAGTGCGATCGGTCCGCCGTCGACGGCCTCCGGCGCGATGTGACCCACGCACAGACCGGTGGTGCCGCCGGAGAATCGGCCGTCTGTCATCAACAGCACGTCCTTGCCGAGACCCGCGCCCTTGATGGCGCCGGTGATCGCGAGCATCTCCCGCATGCCCGGTCCGCCCTTCGGGCCTTCGTACCGGATGACGACGACGTCCCCGGCGGTGATCGTGCCGTCCTCGAGCGCGTCCATCGCGGCGCGTTCGCGGTCGAAAACCCGTGCCGTGCCCTCGAACACATCGGAGTCGAAGCCTGCGGACTTCACCACCGCGCCCTCCGGGGCCAGCGATCCCTTGAGGATGGTGATGCCGCCGGTGGGATGGATGGGCGACTTCGTGGCCCGCAGGACCTGGCCGTCCGGGTCCGGCGGCGCGATGTGCGCCAGGTTCTCGGCGACCGTCGATCCGGTCACCGTCAGGCAGTCGCCGTGCAGGAGGCCCGCGTCGAGGAGTGCCTTCATCACCACCGGCACACCGCCGATGCGATCGACGTCGGTCATCACGTGCCGGCCGAACGGCTTGACGTCGGCCAGGTGCGGAACCCGGCTGCCGACGCTGATGAAGTCGTCGAGCGACAGTTCGACCTCGGCCTCGTTGGCGATGGCGAGGAGGTGGAGCACCGCATTGGTCGAGCCGCCGAACGCCATCACCACGGCGATCGCGTTCTCGAAGGCCTCGCGGGTCATGATGTCGCGCGCGGTGATCCCGCGGCGCAGCATCTCGACGACGGCGACCCCGCTCTGGCGGGCGAACTGGTCGCGACGCTTGTCCGGGGCCGGGGGTGCGGCACTGCCCGGGATGGACATCCCCAGTGCCTCGGCCGCGCTGGCCATCGTGTTGGCGGTGTACATGCCGCCGCACGCACCCTCACCCGGGCAGATCGCGCGCTCGATGGTGTCGACGTCCTCCCGGCTCATAAGTCCGCGCGAGCACGCCCCGACCGCCTCGAAGGCGTCGATGATGGTCACCTGACGCTCTTTGCCGTCCGACAGCGTCGCGTATCCGGGCAGTGTCGACCCGGCGTAGAGGAACACCGACGCGAGGTCGAGTCGGGCCGCGGCCATCAGCATGCCGGGCAGGGACTTGTCGCAACCGGCCAGCAGGACCGAACCGTCCAGGCGCTCGGCGCTCATGACGGTTTCGACGCTGTCGGCGATCACCTCGCGGGACACCAGCGAGAAGTGCATGCCCTCGTGACCCATCGAGATGCCGTCGGAGACCGAGATGGTGCCGAACTCGAGCGGGTACCCGCCGCCCTCGTGCACGCCTTCTTTGACCGCCTTGGCCAGCCGGTCGAGCGACAGGTTGCAGGGCGTGATCTCGTTCCACGACGACCCGACGCCGATCTGCGGTTTCACCCAGTCGTCGTCGCCCATGCCCACCGCGCGGAGCATGCCGCGGGCCGCGGTCTTCTCCAAGCCGTCCGTGACGTCGCGACTACGCGGTTTGATGTCGATCTCGGCGTCCGGTTCGGTTCGCTTGGTCATGAGGGCAAGAGTAGTGGTCATCGCCGGCGAGTGGTCGGAACACCCGATGCACCACGGGCGAGTTCGTCCAGGGGCTGCTGAACCCGATCACCTATCCCGGTAGCCGGCTCCTTCCGCCGGCCCTGCAGCTGACGGTGGTCGAGAACGACCGACCGGCGTGGCCGGACGCAACGTCGACGGTTACATCGCGCGCCCGTACTTCCGGGAGATCTTCGCGCAGGACGTGTCGCCCGCGGTCGCCGCCGACATGTTCGCCCACCAGAAATCCGCCGCGCTCCGCGCCAACCTGGAACCGTCCGGACCGCCGTCGTGGGCACGGGTGCCCAGCTGGTACCTCGTCTCGCAGCAGGATCGCGTGATCCCACCGGCGCTGCAGCGCTTCCTGGCCGGACGAGCCGCACCCGGGCGCACGGCCGAGGTCAACGCCTCGCACGCGTCGTTGGTGTCGCGCCCCGATGCGGTCTCGCGGACGGTGCTGCGAGCGGTCGACGCGACGCAACCGCGCTGACCCGGGGGGCCGACACCGCATTGTGAGCGCGGTGATTCTAATCGGACCGAGGCGCACGAGGGTGGCGCAATGACCTGCGGCCGAGCACGGGCCGCAGGTCACGGCGTACCGCCGGTGGCGCATTCGCCCCGGGTCGCGACCAGCGCCGCGCACAGGCATTCCGGGGCCGGCGCGATCACGTTATCGTGCCATCCATGCAGCTCAGGACCACAGCAGCCGGACGGCTCCGGGCGGACAACGCCCGTATGGTCGCCGACGTGCTCCGGCGACAGATCCACGACGGCGACCTCGCCGAGTCGCTCGACGAACGCACCCTCATCGCCGACTTCAACGTCTCCCGCAACACCATCCGCGATGCACTCGCGATCCTCACCGAGGAACGACTGATCGAGCGAGCGCCACGGATCGGCACCCACGTGGTGGCTCGCAAACTCGATCATGGGCTCGATGCCCTGCAGGGACTGAAAGAGACATTCCGCTTGCACGGCGAGGTGCGCAACACGGTCAAGATCGCCACCCTCGTCGATGCCCCCCGCGCCGTCGCGAGACGGCTGCAACTCGCCGACGCGCAGGCCGTCTACATCGAACGGCTGCGTTACCTCGACGACGAGCCGATCAGCCTGGACATCACGTATCTCGTACCGGACCTCGGCATCCCGCTGCTCGAGCACGACCTCGAGAACAACGACGTGTTCACGCTTCTCGAGCAGATCGCCGGCGGACCCCTCGGACACGCGACGATGACGGTGGAGGCCGTCGACGCCGACCCGCATTCGGCGGCGCATCTCGAGATCGGTTCGGGTACCTCGCTGCTGCTGCTCGAACGACTGACCCATCTCGCGCACGAGAGCCGCCCCGTCGATCTCGAGTACATCCGGATGCGCAGTGACCGAGTCTGTCTGCGGAGCACCGCCCGACGCGAGGCGGCCGGCTCATGAGTCAGGTCAACAACCGGGTCGACGTGCCGGTCACCATCGACGAATCGCTGTGCATCGAGGGCTGCACCCTCTGCGTCGAGGTCTGTCCTCTCGACTCGCTGGCGATCAACCCGGAATCGGGCAAGGCCTTCATGCATGTCGACGAGTGTTGGTACTGCGGGCCGTGCGCGGTCCGATGCCCGACGGGTGCGGTCACCGTCAACATGCCCTATCTGCTCCGCTGAAATCTCCTGCCCCACAACGCCGGTACTGCAACGCAACCGGCGGCGATCACCCATGCCCATGGTCCCAGCCCAAAGGACGTCCGATGAGAACACGTCTCCGATCCCGACAACTGGCGGCGATCACCGTCACGCTCGCCGTCGCCCTCGGCAGTGCCGCCTGCTCGCTGGAGGACACCGGTGACACCGACGCCATCCGGGTCGTCGTCGGTTATCAGTCGAAGACGATCAACACGGTGACCGCCGGGACCCTGCTACGCGCGGAAGGTCAGTTCGAGAAGCGGCTCGCCGAGGTCACCGAGCGGACCGGCCAGGAGTACACGGTCGAGTGGCAGGACTTCGACACCGGCGCGCCGATCACGACCGGGATGATCGCGGGCAAGATCGACATCGGGTCGATGGGTGACTATCCGTTGCTGATCAACGGATCCCGTGCCGGTGCCGAGGAGAAGACCCGCACCGAGATGCTGTCGGTCACGGGATCCAGCCCGCGGGGTTCGCTGAACATGGTTGTGGTCCCGCAGAATTCACCGGCCACGACGATCGCCGATCTACGCGGGAAGTCAATCTCGGCCAGCGTCGGATCGGCCGGTCACGGGACGCTCGTGCAGGCCCTCGACCGCGTTGGGATCGACCCCACCACCGGGGTGCAGGTGCAGAACCAACAGCCGCAGGTGGGCGCGTCGGCGCTCGAGTCGGGCAAGGCGGATGCCCTGGCCCAGTTCGTGGCCTGGCCCGGACTCCTGGTCTTCCAGGACAAGGCTCGGTTGCTCTATGACGGAGCCCAGCTCGGGGTTCCGACCCTGCACGGCGTCGTCGCGAGATCTGCCTACGCGCAGGAGAACCCGGACGTGGTCCAGGCCTTCCTGCGCGCGCAGCTCGATTCGACCGAGTCCCTGACCCGCGACCCGCTCGCCGCCGCCGAACTCGTCGCGGAGAACAGCGGTCTCCCGGCCGAGGTCGTCTACCTCTACAACGGCCCGGGCGGAACGGACTTCAATCCGGCCATCAAGTCGGGCCTCGTCGAGGCGCTGCGCAACGACGTCCCCTACCTGAAGTCCATCGGCAGCTTCCCCCACGAGATCGACCTGGACACCTTCGTCGATCCGGGGCCGCTGCAGGAGACCTTCGCCGCGGCCGGCGTCGACTACTCGGAAGCCCTGAGCCGCAGCGGCAATGCTTCCGTCACTCGTGGTGACGACCCGGTCTGCGGGGTCGCGGTCGACCCGGCGACCGCCGGTGAGATCTGGTTGCGCGGACAGGAGCGGACCCAGCCCGCCGCTGATCCGACCTGCTTGCTGCGCGGGGTCGCACAGGCTCGACGACAAGGGCAGGAAGTCCGGGCCGCCTACATCTCGGACCCGCAGCTCGGGACCCGCTGGTTCGCCGACAAGGCGGTGTGGCTGCGGGAGGGTGACCGGTACGTCGCGTTCACCACGACCGACAGCGCGCGACAGTACCGCGCGACGCATCCCGGTGCCGTCGACGTGACGTACGAGCAGGCACTTGCCGGAGTCGTGTCATGACCACCGCGACGATCGGATCGGTCGCCGTCGACGACACGGCCACCGATTCGGTGCCGGCCCGGACCCCGGACGGGTCGAACCGATACTGGCACTGGGGAGTCCGGATACTGGTCCTGGTGGTGGCCGGTGTCGTCTGGCAGCTGCTGACCACGCACGATGTGGTTCTGTGGGCCAGGTTCGACACCATTCCCTCGCTCACCGACGTCGGCCATGCGTTCTGGGCAGCTCTCGGCACCGAGCAGTACTACCTGGATCTCGGCCAGTCGCTGATCCGGATCGGTACGGGATTCGCGCTGGCGGTCTGCGTCGGCATCCCGGTGGGAATCGCCCTCGGCCGCTCCGGGACAGCGCGACTCACGGTCGGCACCCTCACCGAGGTGCTCCGTCCGATCCCGGCGATCGCCCTGGTACCGGTCGCGATCCTGGTGTTGCCGACCGACGAGGCCGGCATGGTCTTCATCACCTTCGCCGCGGCGTTCTTCCCCATCCTCGTTGCGACTCGCCATGCCGTCCGGGCGCTGCCCACGATCTGGGAGGACTCGGTGCGGACGATGGGCGGCACCCGTCGAGACGTCGTCCTCCGGGTGATCCTGCCCGGCATCGCGCCGGGTGTGTTCAGCGGGCTGTCGGTCGGGGTCGGCGTCGCCTGGATCTGCCTCATCTCCGCCGAGATGATCTCCGGCCGGCTCGGGGTCGGATACCGGACGTGGCAGGCGTACACGGTGGTCGACTACCCGCAGGTGTTCGTCGGCATGCTGACCATCGGCGTGCTCGGCGCACTGACGTCGGGGCTGATCGAGGTGATCGGTCGGCGGGTCACCCGCTGGCTGCCGCGAGGGCAGGAGCAACGATGACCCCGACGACGGCAGGAGCGACGATGGCCCCCACGACAACGGCATTGACGGCGGACTCGGTCGCCGCGATGCGGCTCGATCTCGAGGACATTCGGATCGGTTACGGGGACTCGACGGTGATCGACGGTTTCGACCTCGTCGTCGGCGCCGGCGAGATCGTCGTCCTGACGGGACCGTCCGGGTGCGGGAAGTCCACGATCCTCCGCGCCGTCGCGGGTCTCCTGCCGGTCCGCGGCGGTCGAATCCTCGCAGACGGCGACCCGGTTGGCACCACGTCTCGGGATCGGGCCATGGTGTTCCAGGACGATGCGCTGCACCCCTGGCGGACGGTACGCGGGAACATCTTGCTGGCGTTGACATTGCGCGGCGTCCCGCGGCGACACCGCCGGGATCAGGCCGAGCAGTGGATCACCGAGATCGGTCTGGACGGCTTCGCCGACCACCTGCCGAAGTCGTTGTCCGGCGGCATGCGTCAGCGCGTGCAGCTCGCCCGTGGCCTCGCCGGGTCGCCGAGAGCGGTTCTGATGGACGAACCCTTCGGGGCGCTCGACGCGCAGACACGGACCGCCATGCAGCGATTGCTGCTGCAGACCCTGTCGGCGCACCCGTCGACCGTGGTCTTCGTGACCCACGACGTCGACGAGGCGCTGCTGTTGGGCGACCGGGTCGTCGTACTGGGCCGTGCGGGCGAGACCGTCCGCGCCACCGTCGACGTCCCGCACCCTCGCGACCCGGATCGCCGCGGGGACGACGCCACCCGGCGGCTTCGCCGCACCATCCTCGATGCATTGGAGAAGTGAACCGGCAGTGGATATCCCAGACATCGCCGACCGGAGTCGGCTCGACTGTGACGTGCTGGTCATCGGCGGCGGGACCGCCGGGACGATGGCCGCTCTCACCGCCGCCGAGAACGGCGCGTCGGTCTTGCTGCTCGACAAGGCGCATGTTCGCCACTCCGGGGCCCTCGCCATGGGGATGGACGGGGTGAACAACGCGGTCATCCCCGGCAAGGCCACCCCCGAGGATTACGTCGCCGAGATCACTCGAGCCAATGACGGCATCGTGAACCAGAAGACGGTGTATCAGACAGCGACTCGCGGCTTTGCAATGATCGGTCGTCTGGAACGCTACGGCGTGAAGTTCGAGAAGGACGAGTACGGCGAGTACGCGGTCCGCCGGGTGCACCGGTCGGGGTCGTACGTCCTGCCGATGCCCGAGGGCAAAGACGTGAAGAAGGCGCTGTACCGCGTCCTGCGCAAGCGGGACATGCGCGAGAAGATCACGATCGAGAACCGGCTGATGCCCGTCCGGGTCCTGACCGCGGGCGGGCGCGCGGTGGGTGCGGCCGCGTTGCACACGCGCACCGGCGAGTTCGTCGAGATCGGAGCCAAGACGGTCATTCTCGCCACCGGGCCCTGCGGCCGCCTGGGCCTGCCCGCCTCCGGGTACCTCTACGGCACCTACGAGAACCCGACGAACGCCGGCGACGGTTACTCGATGGCCTACCACGCGGGCGCGGAGCTCAGCGGCATCGAGTGCTTCCAGATCAACCCGCTGATCAAGGACTACAACGGCCCGGCGTGTGCGTATGTGGCGAACCCGTTCGGCGGGTACCAGGTGAACGCCGACGGTGAGCGGTTCGTCGATTCCGACTATTGGTCGGGCGACATGATGGCGGAGGTGAAGTCCGAGATCGAGTCGGCGCGCGGCCCGATCTATCTCAAGGTCAGTCACCTTCCCGACGAGACGCTGGATTCGCTCGAGTCGATCCTGCACACCACCGAACGACCCACGCGGGGAACGTTTCACAGCAACCGCGGACACGACTACCGTACCCACGACATCGAGATGCACATCTCCGAGATCGGTCTGTGCAGTGGACATTCCGCGTCCGGCGTCTGGGTCGACGAGCACGGACGCACCACCGTCGACGGCCTGTATGCGGCCGGCGACCTCGCGTGCGTGCCGCACAACTACATGATCGGCGCATTCGTCTACGGCGAGCTCACCGGTCAGCATGCCAGCGACACCGCCCGCGACCTGGCCGCGCCCACCGAACTGCCGATGGACCAACTGCGCGCC
>NZ_SCOC01000054.1:0-21760 GCF_005502615.1 Gordonia sp. ALPHA1B1
AAAACGAAGAAAGACATCCTCCGCTGCCTCAAGCGCTACATCGCCCGCGAAGTGTTCCGCGACCTCACCACTGACCTCGGAGCACTTGACAAGCTATAGGACCCTCTCGCTTCACTCGCACCTCAGGGAGCATGAACAGAACGCTCTCGAGCGTTGTCTGCCGGTCACATGTCGGGGCAGCGCAAGTTCCGTCGAAGTGGCGCCGTTGTGTCGGGCCGGCAGCGTTGCAGGTCTTGCGTGGACTACGAAAGAACACTCTTAAGCGTCCACATCTCTGCTCCCTGAGGTGCGAGCGAAGCGAGCCACGAAGGGCTCCGCAACCTGTCTCACCAGGCCCTTCGTGGCTCGTCGCTATCGCTCCTCACACCTCAGGGAGCAATGGGGTCGCTTTTTTCGGATTAGGGGGCGGTTGGGTGTCCCCTTGTTCCTCGGACCTCAGCGGTCTGTCGGGGGGCGGTGGCGGGAGCCCCGCTCAGGGGATGACGATGCTCCCGCTGCAGCTCGTGGACGGCACGCTCCAGAGCGCGTTCCGGTTGACCGCGCTGAAGGTCACGTTCACCCGGCCCTTGCCGATCTGGTTGACGGGGATCACGAAGTAGTGGACGCCCTGGTAGGGCGGGTTCACGCGGACGTTGCTGACCTTGGAGCCGCGCTTGCCGGTGGCCAGGTTGTGCCAGTCCAGGCGGGCCGAGGACTGGTAGCCGCCGGGAAAGTAGCTGGTGAAGTCGGCGGCGATGTAGGCGTTGCCGGCATACGTGCTGACGATCGTGCGCCGCGCCAGGAACGGGACGTCGACGACGTTCGGGCTGAGGCCCACGCAGGTCGACAGCGGATACTCGCGGGACACCGCGTTCGCGTTGCCGGTGGCCGCGACGCCGAGTCCGGCAGCCGAGGTCAGAGCGATGGCGGCGGCGGCCAACCGGGTGATCGTCTTGGTGCTGGGCATATCTCGACTCCCTTGCTGGTGGCGACGGTGACGTGTCGTGATCACCGGTCAGTTTTCCGCAGGAGGTCCGTTTCGTGGGTATTTCCGGGCGCAGTGTTCATTCGTTCGGTCGACCCGCCCCTCAGCTGAGATGACTCGAGATCTCGTCGGCGGCGGCACGCGTGGCCTCGCCGAGTCGGCGCACTTCGTCGACGTCGAGGGTGGTGTTCGGGCAGACGACGATCGCCGCGACCACCCGACGGGCGGAGTCGAAGACGGGGGCACCGATGGTGACCACGGGTACCCCCGTGCCGTCGGCCGCGCAGGCGTCGATCTCCTCGGGCAAGTAATCGATGACGGACAGCTCGGTGAGCAGGTCGCCGACCCGCGCGCGCAGGGTGTCCGACATGGTGTCGAGGGAGCTGAGGGCCTCGATCATCGCCACGTGGTCGTCGGTCATCCGCTCGATCGAGTAGCCGCGTTCGGCGACGACGTCGAGCACCATGCCCAGCCGGGTGCGGGTGGACTCGGCGGCCTGGCCGATCCAGTTCGACCGGGCGTCGTCCGGGTCGAAGGCGATGAACTCCCGACAGATCGGCGGGCGGAGCCGGATGCGGCTGCCGTTGCGCAACCAGGGATGCTGCGCGGTTTCCGGTGCCAGGTGGGGCGGAAAGGCGTGCGACGCCAGGGTCACCGCGTCGGCCGAGGTCCGTCGGGCGACGAAACAGGGGACGTCGAACCGTTCGCACAGGTCGCGCGCCGCCGACGCCGCCCACCGTACGAGGTGGTCCGCGCCGTCGGCGTTCCGGACGAGGCCGACGAAGGCCGGTCCGACGCCGAAGGTGCCGGCCGACGGGTCCCGGATCAGCCATCCGCAGTCGACGAGTTCGGAGACTACGGCGTGCGCGGTGGCGCGCGACATCGAGGTCTGACGCACGATCTCGGCCAGCGTCAGCGCCGGTTGTTCGGCGTCGGCGAGGAGTTCGACGATGCGGACGACCCGGGCGGTCGGTGGCGACGCCGCACGTGCCGGTTGACGTGCGTCGGAGAAGTCACCTACGGTTTGTGTCACATTGTCAACACATAGTGTCGAATATTCGACATGTCAAGGGGGTTGCTCCGGTGGCCATCACCATCGACGCCGACGACGGACGTCGTCCCGACGACACCGAGGACCGGCGTCGTCGTCATCACGGTTATGAGCTCTCGCATCTCGCGGCGCTCGAGGCCGAATCGGTGCACATCTTCCGCGAGGTCGCCGCGACCTTCGAGCGTCCGGTGCTGCTGTTCTCCGGCGGTAAGGACTCGGTGGTGATGTTCCATCTGGCCCGCAAGGCCTTCTGGCCGGCGCCGATCCCGTTCCCGCTCATGCACGTCGACACCGGGCACAACTTCGACGAAGTGATCGAGTACCGCGATCGCGTGGTCGCCGAGACCGGGGTTCGCCTGCTCGTCAGTTCCGTGCAGGACGACATCGATGCGGGACGGGTCGTCGAACAGACCGGGCCGGGGGCCAGCCGCAACCGGCTGCAGACAGCCGCGCTGTTGCGCGGCATCACCGAGAACCGATTCGACGCGGTCTTCGGCGGCGCCCGGCGCGACGAGGAGAAGGCGCGCGCGAAGGAGCGCGTGTTCAGCTTCCGAGACGAGTTCGGCGCATGGAACCCCCGCGAGCAGCGGCCCGAACTGTGGCGGCTGTACAACGGACGGCACGCCAAGGGCGAGCACATCCGGGTCTTCCCGTTGTCGAACTGGACCGAACTCGACATCTGGCAGTACATCGCGGCGGAGGACATCGATCTACCCGAGATCTACTACGCGCACCAGCGCGAGGTCATCCCGCGCGACGGCATGCTGCTCGCGAAAACCCGCTTCCTGCAGGAGCTCCCGGGTGAGGAGGTGCGGACCGAGACGGTCCGGTTCCGCACCGTCGGTGACGCCACGTGCACCGGTTGCGTGCTGTCGGGCGCCGACGACGTGATGAAGGTGATCGAAGAGATCGAGGTGACGAGGCTGACCGAGCGGGGCGCCACGCGCGCCGACGACCGGATCTCCGAGTCGGGGATGGAAGACCGCAAGAAGGAAGGCTACTTCTGATGGGCGACCTCATCGCCGCCGGCGGCGCGACCGAGTTGCTGCGTCTGGCGACCGCGGGCTCGGTGGACGACGGCAAGTCGACACTCATCGGTCGGCTCCTCTACGACTCGAAGGCGATCTTCACCGATCAGCTCGAGTCGATCGAGCGCACCAGCGCCGAGCGCGGGGACGAGTACGCGAACCTCGCGTTGCTCACGGACGGCTTGCGCGCCGAACGCGAGCAGGGCATCACGATCGACGTCGCCTACCGGTACTTCGCCACGCCCAGAAGGAAATTCATCATCGCCGACACCCCGGGGCACGTGCAGTACACGCGCAACATGGTGACCGGCGCCTCCACCGCCGATCTCGCGATGATCCTCGTCGACGCCCGCAAGGGCGTGCTGGAGCAGACGCGGCGGCACGCCTTCCTGTCGTCGTTGCTCGGCATCCCGCATCTGACGGTCTGCGTGAACAAGATGGACCTCGTCGACTGGTCGCAGGAGCGATTCGACGAGATCTGCGCGGACTTCGTCGATTTCGCGACCAAGCTCAACGTCGTCGACCTGACCTTCATCCCGGTGTCGGCGCTGCGGGGCGACAACGTCGTCGAACAGTCCGTGGCCATGCCGTGGTACGAGGGGCGTCCGCTGCTGAATCACCTCGAGCACGTCTACATCGCCTCCGACCGCAACCTGATCGACACCCGTCTGCCCGTCCAGTACGTGATCCGGCCGCAGCGCAGCGACGGCGCCGACCACCGCGCCTACGCGGGCACCGTTGCCGGCGGTGTACTCGCCAAGGGCGACGAGATCGTCGTCCTGCCCAGCGGTTTCAGCACGACCATCACCGAGATCTGGGCGCCCGGCGGCCAGCCGGTCGACGAGGCCTTCGCGTCGATGGCAGTGTCCGTCGAACTCGCCGACGAGATCGACATCGTGCGCGGCGACATGCTGGCCCGCCCCAACAACCGGCCGTACGTGGGACGCGACCTGGACGCGATGGTGTGCTGGTTCGCCGACGACGCCGAACTGCGACCGGGCAACCGTTATCAGCTGCTCTGCGGAACCCGGTTGACCCGCGCGCAGGTCAACGGGCTCAACTATCGCCTCGACGTCAACTCGCTGCACCGCGACGAGGACGCGGAGGGATTGTCGCTCAACGAGATCGGACGCGTCACCCTGCACACCCAGGAGCCGGTGACCTTCGACTCGTACCGGCGCAACCGCGACACGGGCAGCTTCATCCTGATCGACGAGGCCACGAATCGGACGGTCGCTGCGGGGATGATCACGGCGCCGGTGAGTCACGACAGTCATGTCGTCTGGCAGGCGACGAAGGTCGGGCGTGAGCACCGTGCGCACCGCGGCGCGACGATCTGGCTGACCGGTCTGTCCGGCTCCGGGAAGTCGTCGCTGGCGGTCGAACTCGAGCGGCGCTTCGTCGCCGAGGGGCGTCCGGCGTACCTGATGGACGGGGACAACCTGCGGCACGGCCTGAACTCGGATCTGGGCTTCTCCGACGACGACCGCCGGGAGAACATCCGCCGGACCAGCGAGGTGGCGGCGCTGTTCGCCGATTCGGGTTCGGTGGCGATCGTCTCGCTCATCAGCCCGTTCGCCGAGGAACGGCAGCGGGCCCGGGAGATCCACGCCGAGCGCGGGCTGCCGTTCTACGAGATCTTCGTCGACACCCCGCTCGCCGAATGCGAACGACGCGACCCGAAGGGGCTGTACGACCGCGCGCGGCGGGGGGAGATCAGTCAGTTCACCGGCATCGACTCGCCCTACGAGCGTCCGTCCGACCCGGATCTGCACATCACCCCCGACGACGGCCCGCCTTCCGAGGTCGCCGACCTGGTGCTGCGTAACCTGGGTCTGTGAGCGCAGCCTCATAGCCGTCCGGCGCGAAGCGCCGCGTCCTGCCACCGGTATCCCGACCGAGAGGAAACCCCGTGACCGACGATCGTGCCCTGGCCGGTGAACTGGCCACCGCCGCAGGTGAACTCCTGCTCGACATCCGACGCTCCAGCGGATTGACGGGCAAAGAGCTCGGTCAGGAGGGCGACCGCCGGTCCGACGAGTTCATCCTCGGGCGTCTCGCACAGGAGCGGCCGGACGATGCGGTGCTGTCCGAGGAGTCGGCCGACGACAAGTCGCGGCTGTCGGCGTCGCGCGTGTGGATCATCGACCCGGTCGACGGCACGCGTGAGTACGGCACCTACGAACCCGGCGGCGGCCGCAGCGACTGGGCCGTGCACGTCGCGCTGTGGTCGGCCGACGACGGGCTGATCGCCGGTGCGGTCGCCTTGCCGGCCCTCGGGGTGACCTACCTCGACGACGGTTCCGCCGTCGAGCCCGTGGAAGGCCTGGCCTCCCGGCCCCGGACCGGGGTCCCGCGCGTCGTCGTGAGCAGTTCGCGCCCACCGGCCTTCGCCGACGAGGTGGCCGCGGCGATGGCCGGCGAGGTGCTGCCCATGGGGTCCGCCGGTGCCAAGGCGATGGCGGTGGTGCGCGGCGAGGCCGACGCCTATGTCCACGCCGGCGGCCAATACGAGTGGGATTCGGCCGCACCCGTCGCCGTCGCGAAGGCGAAGGGCCTGTGGTGCGGGCGGATCGACGGTTCGCCCCTCGTCTACAACAACGAGGACACCTACCTGCCCGACCTCGTCATCTGCCGGCCCGAGTTCACCGAGGCGATCCTCACGGTCACCACCGAGGGTGCCGGCGGCTGACGTCCGAGCGCCTCAGTGCGTGACCACGACCTTGATCGCGACGATCACGGTCGCCACCAGCGTGACCGCTCCGGAGCTGAACAGCGTTGCCCGACTCGGTCGTTCGTTGTTGAGACGGTCGATGACGAAGACCGTGCCGCCGATGCGCAGAAGGATCACGATCTCCGCGACGAGCTGGGCGGTGCGGGGCTCGATCCAGCCGATCAGACCGAGCAACAGGATCGCGCAAGGTAGGAGCGCCGAGGTCAGGATCGGCACCGAGTCGCGGAGATGGCCGAGTACCTCTGATCGCGTCGGCTCGACCTTGCCGTCCGACACGCGCCGGGCGACGCCCTCGGCGAAGACGTGCGCGATGAAGGTCGACGCGGCGGTGCCCGCGAGGATCGCGATACCGACGAAGTCGTCCTCGACGTGCAACGGGATGAGCACGGCCAGGATCAGGATGTTGCCGTAGATGTAGGCACTGATGCGCGGCGCGGCGTGCTTGCGTTCGAGCGGGCTGTCCCGACTGAACAGCGGCCCGTGCAGTAGGGACCACGGACTGTTGCTCATAGCTGGTGAAACTATCAGCGCGGGAGGAGTTCGGCGACGACAGCGGCGATGGTGTCGTCGGGCCGCGTCAGGCAGACCGTCGCCGCCACGGTGGCCACCTGCTGGACATTGTCGGTCACGTCCAGATCGGTCAGGACCGCCGCCCGCCGGGCGTCGTCGAGTTCGCGGAACTCCGTGCACGTCATGGTCGACGCGGAGCCGGACCCGGTATCGGAACCGGACTCGGAGCCGCGCGACGGTGACGCACTGGCCCGGCTGCTGTCCGCAGATGTGGCGGGGCTGCTCGTCTCGGTGGCGCTCGTGGTCGGGACCGCTCTGTCGGGTGAAGGCGCGGGCGCGGCGTCGTCGGACGAACACGCACCGATCGCCAGCATCATCATCGCGGCCATCGACAGGCCCGCGGCCAGCTCGGCGGGGCGGGATCGGCGGGCGGGAACAGACATCACGGAACTCCTCGGGAAGCGGACCGGGTGGTGACCCGGTGGTGCGGGATGGGATGGGGTGCGGTCAGCGCATGAGGCCGGAGAGCACGCCCGAGATGGCGGCCCGGACATCCGTGGTCTCGATGCGCATCAGGTCGTCCTGGCTGAGTGAGTCGAAGTCGCCTGCGGTGCTGAGCCGGAACTCGCGCTCCTCCTCGGCCGCCTCGATGATGTTGCGGATGAAACGGCCGTTGCCGGCGAGATCGGTGGCGCGCCGCGCGGTGCCCTGATGCTCGCGGACGTCGTGGTACAGCGGAGCGCACGCCTGCTCGATCTCGAGCATCGCCTCCCGGGTCAACGACGAATCGCGTTTGCGCGCAATGAAATCGGCGATGCGGGCGAGCTCGTCGGGAGTGTAGGAGTCGAACCGCACCCGGCGCGCGAAGCGCGACGCCAGTCCGTCGTTGGAGGCGAGGAACCGATCGATCTCGGCGTCGTAACCGGCGATGATCACGACCAGCCGGTCACGGTCGTCCTCCATCCGGGCCAACAGGGTGTCGACGGCTTCGCGACCGAACGCGTCGCCGCCGGACAGCCCCTGCTGGATGAGCGTGTACGCCTCGTCGATGAACAGGACGCCGTCCATCGCGGAGTCGATGAGCGCCGCGGTCTTGATGGCGGTGCTGCCGAGGTGTTCACCGACCATGTCGCGGCGCGTGGCCTCGACGACCTTGTCGGATTTGATGAAGCCGAGGCCGCAGTAGATCTTGGCGACGATGCGGGCCACGGTCGTCTTGCCGGTGCCGGGCGGTCCGGTGAAAGCCAGGTGCAGGCTGCGGGCCGACGTCGACAGCCCGCGGTCGGCGCGGACCTTCGCCAGGGTCGCGGTGGACTGCAGTTTGGCCACCTGCTGCTTGACCGACTCGAGCCCGATCTGTTCGGCCAGCTCCCGTTGCGCCTCGGTCACCAGCGAATTCTGTTCAGCGGGGTCCCCGGAGGTCGACACCAGGGTCTCGGCGCGATCGGGCACCGACTTCGGGTCCCACCGGTCGGTGCGCTCGGCGATCTGCTCGGGCGTCGTGGGGGGCATCCGGTAGGAGGGCGACCGGATGGCGTCGGCCGCGCCGGTCAGCGACGGGTCACGGGCGTAGGCCTGCTCGAACATCGACTTCGCCTTCTCCTCGTGGCCCTGCTCGCGCAGCGCGAGGCCGTAGACGAAGATCGCCTGCGTCGAACAGGACGGGATCGGGCCGTCGACCGCGTTCTGCAGGCGCCGCATGCCCTCGCCGTACATGCCGAGATGCACGCACGACGTCCCGGCCATGAAGTCGGCGACGGCCTGCATGTACGGGTCGTTCCACCGGTCGGACCTGGTCAGCGAGGTCAGGACGTCGGGCCAGCGCTGGGTGGCGAAGTGCAGGAACGCGCGGACGAAATCCACGATCGGCACGCGGTGCGCCGGGGGTACCTCGTCGAGGACCTCTTCCGCACCGGCGAAGTCCGCGCCGCGGACCAGACTGGCCGCGTAGGCCGCGGTCGCCTCGACGGCATTCGACGCCGGGAAGTCGATCAGCATCCCGGTGTACCAGCGCCCCGCGATCGTGCCGGGCGGGAGCCCGAGCCGGCGCTGCTCCGCGCCGATCGACCCGCGGGCACGATAGAGGCCCAGGAGGACCTCGTTGCTGCTGTCGCCGCAGGCCAGCCGGCCGATCCAGGCGTCGCCCAGGGCCGGGTCCCATTCGGTCGCACGGGTGAAGGCCTTGGCGGCCTGAGCGGGATTGTCGACCGGTTCCTGACCTTCGACCGGGATGTTCAGGGACAGGACGCCGAGTTCGAAGAGTGCCCTCGCCTTGCGGACATCGGCCATCGTTTCCCCCTGTGTCGTCCCATCGGCGCACACCGACCCCGAACCGTTCTCCCCGGGTACCACGACGACACACCCCGGGGGGCGGTCGCCGGAGACAGAGTATCGCTAGACCGGCGTGACATCCGTCGCAGATCTCCCAGGGCGCGCACCCGAGGCGCCCCGGCGGCCGCAACCGCCCGCGCACGCCTAGACTTGTCCGGGTGAGTGCCCAGGTGGATACCGTCTCAGCCGCTGCCCAGACCCCGGACCATCCGCAACCCTTCCGCGAACTCGGTCTCAAGGACGACGAGTACGCGCGCATCCGCGAGATCCTGGGTCGCCGGCCCACCGACGCGGAGCTCGCCATGTACTCGGTCATGTGGTCCGAGCACTGCAGCTACAAGTCGTCGAAAGTGCACCTGCGCTACTTCGGTGAGACCACCACCGACGAGATGCGCGCAAGCATGCTGGCCGGCATCGGCGAGAACGCCGGCGTCGTCGACATCGGTGACGGGTGGGCGGTGACCTTCAAGGTCGAATCGCACAACCATCCGAGCTATGTCGAGCCGTACCAGGGCGCCGCCACCGGAGTCGGTGGCATCGTGCGCGACATCATGGCCATGGGCGCACGCCCGATCGCGGTCATGGATCAGCTGCGCTTTGGCCCGGCCGACGCCCCGGACACCCGGCGCGTCGTCGACGGTGTGGTGCGCGGCGTGGGTGGCTACGGCAACTCCCTCGGCCTACCCAATGTCGGCGGTGAGACCGTCTTCGACGCCAGCTACGCGGGCAACCCGCTCGTCAACGCGCTGTGCGCGGGCGTGCTGCGCACCGAGGACCTGCACCTGGCCTTCGCCTCGGGCGCGGGCAACAAGATCATCCTGTTCGGTGCGCGCACCGGTCTCGACGGCATCGGCGGTGTCTCGGTCCTGGCATCGGAGACCTTCGACGATTCCGAGGGCTCGGGTCCGAATCGCAAGAAGCTGCCCAGTGTCCAGGTCGGCGACCCGTTCACCGAGAAGGTGCTCATCGAGTGCTGCCTCGAGCTCTACCACGCCGGACTCGTCGTGGGCATCCAGGATCTCGGCGGTGCCGGATTGTCCTGTGCCACGAGCGAACTCGCCGCAGCCGGTGACGGCGGCATGCACATCGACCTGGAGAAGGTGCCGATGCGCGCCGAGGGCATGACCCCGGCGGAGGTGCTCTCCAGCGAGTCGCAGGAACGCATGTGTGCCGTCGTGACCCCGGACAACGTCGAGAAATTCCTCGAGGTCTGCCGCAAGTGGGATGTGCTCGCGACCGTCATCGGCGAGGTCACCGACGGCGATCAGCTGGTCATCACCTGGCACGGCGAGACCGTCGTCGACGTGCCGCCGCGCACCGTCGCCCACGACGGTCCGGTCTACGAGCGTCCGGTCGCCCGTCCCGACTGGCAGGACACGGTCATCGCGTCGACGACCGAACCGCTGCAGCGCCCGAGCACACCCGACCAGCTGCGCGAGACGCTGCTGGCCATGCTCGCCTCGCCCGCGCTGTGCAGCCGCAAGTTCATCACCGACCAATACGACCGCTACGTGCGCGGCAACACCGTCCTGGCCGAGCACGCCGACTCGGGGATGATCCGCATCGACGAGGAGTCCGGGCGCGGCATCGCACTGGCGACCGACGCGTCGGGCCGCTACACGTTCCTCAATCCCTACCGCGGCGCGCAGCTCGCGCTCGCCGAGGCCTACCGCAACGTCGCGGTGTCCGGGGCGACGCCGAAGGCCGTGACCAACTGCCTCAACTTCGGTTCCCCGGAGGACCCGGCGGTGATGTGGCAGTTCCAGCAGGCGGTCCGGGGACTCGCCGACGGCTGCGCCCAGCTCGGCATCCCGGTCACCGGCGGCAACGTGAGCTTCTACAACCAGACGGGCGCGACGGCCATCCTGCCGACCCCGGTCGTGGGCGTCCTCGGCGTCATCGACGATGTGCACCGCCGCATCCCGACCGGCATCGGAACCGAACCCGGTGAGACACTCATCCTGCTCGGTGAGACCCGCGACGAATTCGACGGCTCGATCTGGGCCCAGGTCAGTCACGACCACCTCGGTGGCGTCCCGCCGCAGGTCGACCTCGAACGCGAACGTCTGCTCGCCGATATCCTGTCCGCATCGTCGCGCGACGGATTGATCTCCGCGGCACACGATCTCAGCGAGGGCGGCCTCATCCAGACCGTCGTCGAGGCGGCCCTGGCCGGCGAGACCGGCTGCCGCGTCCTGCTGCCCGAGGACGCCGACCCGTTCGTCTGGCTGTTCTCCGAGTCGGCCGGGCGCGTGCTCGTCGCGGTCCCGCGCACCGAGGAATCGCGGTTCACCGCCATGCTCGACGCGCGTTCGATGCCGTGGACACGCATCGGTGTGGTCGACCAGGGCAGCGACGCCGTCGAGGTCCAGGACTACTTCTCGGTGCCCCTCGCCGAACTCCGTGAGGCGCACGAGGGCACCCTCCCGAAGTTGTTCGGCGACACGGTCTAGGACACGCCGTAGTTGCATCACGCAACGGTCCGGCCTGCGAGGATTCCGTTGTATGTCAATGGAATCAATATCGTTTCCAGGCATGTCGCGCCCGGTGACGAACGGTTACGCTCCTGGAGTTCTCTGACCGAGTCGAAAGGGCGCAGATGAGCTACCCCAATGATCCGAACCAGCCGCCGAACTACGGCGCGGGTGGCTACGGACAGCAGCCGTACGGCGGGTTCCCGGGCGGCAATCCGGCCGGCCCGGAACCCGACAACAACCTCGTGTGGGCGATCCTGTCCACGGTGCTCTGCTGTCTGCCGCTCGGGATCGTGTCGATCGTGAAGTCGACCTCGGTCAGCAAGCTGTGGGCCGCCGGCGACTACGCCGGTGCGCAGAAGGCGGCCGACGAGGCGAAGAAGTGGGCGATGTGGAGTGCGATCTCGTCGGTCATCATCTGGGTCCTGATCATCATCGTCTATGTCGTCCTCTTCGTCATCCTCCTCGGCGCCTCCGCGTCCACGTCCACGTACTGAGCGTTTCGAGAGGGCCGTCCTCGGACGGGTGTCGGCCCTTTCGAAGCATCGGTACCTCGGTCCGGCGACGGTCGTCGCCGGGACCGGGATGGTCTGCGCGGCCGTGTGGTTCGCCGATCCGACGACACCGGGCGGTGCCCTGCCGGTCTGTCCGACCAAGCTGATCTTCGGGGTGACGTGCCCGGGCTGCGGGTCGCTACGGGCGATCTACTCGCTGCTGCACGGCGATGTCCCGGCGGCGCTGCACTACAACGCCCTCGGCGTGCTCGCGATGGGGTTGCTGCTCTTCGCCTTCGGCGCGTACTGCCTGCGACTGTGGACCGGCCGCCGGGTTCGCAGCTGGCAGCACCTCCGCTACTCCGGGGTCGTCGTGCTGGTGGTCGTGCTTGCCTGGTTCGTCGTCCGCAACATCCCCGTCGAACCGTTATGGTCACTGCACGTCTGAGCGTCGGGTGCCGCCGCGGATCCAGCGCACCAGGCGCGAACCGGGATCGCGTGCGGGGGCGTCGAGGTCGAGCGTCGCCAGGGCCTCGGGATCATCGGTCGTGATCTGATCGACCCGTAACTCCAGCAGTCGCCTGATGTCCGGGATGACGCGCGGTCCGACCCGCGTCACCGTGTACCCGTCAACGAGCCGACCGCGCTCGTGGAACGCGCCGATCAGGTCGTGGCCGCGGTGGTCGGCCGCCAGTATCAGCCGGTTCTCCAGGTACACCATCTCGGCCTTCGGCGATGCCGCCACCGCGCGATCGACGAAGCCGTCGAAATCCCCGGAGCGGATCGCCGCGTCGGCGGCACCGTGATGGCAAGGGTCGTAACCGATCCGGATGCCCGGTGCGGCCGAGGTCAACGTGTCGACCGCCGCGGCGTCGCCGCACGACAAGATGTAGTGCCGAGCGTGGGGTGCGACACTGCGGGCGAACACCGCCACGGCCTCGGGATCGAGCGCGGCGTCGTCCTCCTTGAAGTCGAGCTGGAGGGACGCGGTGGGCGCGATGTCGACGCCGTCGAAGAGTTCGGTCAGGTCCTCGAGCAGGAGGACGTGCTCGTCGACGGGCCGGCCGCGGTTGTCCCGCAGGGACAGTTCCCGCAGATACGACACCGGGAGCGCGGACACCGCGCCGGTGCCGGTGGTGGCGTGGTCGACCGTGCGGTCGTGCAGGACGGCGAAACCGCGCTCGGCGTGGATCACCAGATCGATCTCGACACTCGCGCCGAGCCGCATGCCCTCGACGATCCGGGTCGAGGTGAACGCCGTGTCGTCGGCGCGCCGCCGGCCGCGGTGCCACTTGAGCATCGTCCGATGGCCGTCGTGGTCGATGTGGATCGGGGCGGCGGGGTCCGGGGGCGACGTCGCGGTCACAGCTCCCGACTCTAGTGGTGTGCCTCGGAAATAAACGACTGGTCTCCAGCGCTCGATCGGCGCCTGGCTGCGTTGTCGTCGGTCGAGATAGCTCCGCTATCCCTCCCTCCTCCGCCTTGCCAGACCACCGATCGCTCCACCGGATACCGGCCACCTATTTCCGAGACACACCACTGGCGAGGCGCATCTCGCCGAATCCGCACGGCGAAGTTGGAACGTGTTCTAGTTTGGATCGCATGACATTGCGCGTGGTCGAGTGGTCGACCGGAACCGTCGGACGACATGCCATCGCCGGGATCGACGCCCGGCCCGACCTCGAACTCGTGGGTGTGTGGGTGTCCGACCCCGCCAAGGTCGGCAAGGATGCCGGCGAACTCGCCGGGCTCGACCGTGAGCTGGGTGTCGCGGCGACCGGCGACCGCGACGCGCTGATCGCCCTGAAACCCGACTGCATCGTGCACACCGCGATGACCGACGACCGCGTGCTGGAGTCGATCGAGGACCTCATCCACTTCGTGGAGAACGGGATCAACGTGGTGTCGAGCGGACCGGTGGTCCTGCAGTTCCCCCATGGCATCCTGCCCGACTCGCTGCTGGATCGGATCGCCGCCGCGGGTGCGGCGGGTGGCGCGAGCCTCCACGTCAACGGCATCGACCCGGGTTTCGCGAATGACGCACTGCCGCTGGCGATGACGAGTCTCTCCCAGCGCATCGACGAGATCCGCTGTCAGGAGATCGCCGACTACTCGACCTACTACCAGCCGGTCGTCATGCGAGACCTGTTCGGCTTCGGGCAACCACTGGACGCCACGCCGCTGCTGTTCGCGCCGGGCATCCTGTCGATGGGGTGGGGGAGTGTCGTGCGACAGATCGCCGCGGGCCTCGACCTCGTGCTCGACGAGCCGCTTGTCGAACGCGTCGATCGGGTGGCGGCCGATCGTGACTACTCCACGGTCTCCGTCGAGATCCCCGAGGGCACGATGGCCGCGGTGCGCTTCGAGGTCGTCGGCCAGGTCGACGGCGTGGATCGCGTTGTGCTGGAGCACTACACGCGCACCCATCCCGACCAATGCCCGGACTGGCCTACCCCGCACGAGGGCGACGGTTGCTATCGCATCAGCATCTCCGGAGAACCCGAGATGACCGTCGAGTTCGGGCATCACGGCGAGAACGGCGACCACAACGTCTCCGGCATGATCGTCACCGCGATGCGTCTAGTCAATTCCGTTGCGGCGGTTGTCGATGCGAAACCCGGCCTGGTCACCGCGCTCGACCTCCCGCTCGTGACGGGTCGGGGGCTCTTCGTGCAGAAGTAGCCGCGCTCGACGACGGCGGGCGATGTGATCCGACAGGCGCGAGTCATCGACTGGCGAGTAACTCCATGAGGTGTGCTTCGACGAGGGACGGCCTGGGTGTGCGTGGTCCTGGGCGGGGTGGTCGGACGTCGATGACGTGGCTGGTTTTCAACCATGATCGGCGCGCGTCATGTGGGCGTGGCTCATCGCCGGACGTGGTGCGTCCGTGGATCTCTCGCCGCACCTGTTCTAGGTGGGCCTGCAACCGCTTGGGTATGTCGGGTCGGCGGTTGATGTGTTCGGGGTTGGGTGGCGCGCCGGGTTCGGCGTTGAGTCGCCAGGCGCAGCGGCCTTCGTCGGGTCCGTCGCGGACTACCCGTGTTGTGTATTGGCCGGGCTGGTCGCCGACCATCCGGTTGTGTCGGGGACAGGCCGGTGCGAGGTCGTCGATGTCGGTGAGACCGCCTTTGGCCCAGTCCTTCTGGGCGTGATGCATGTCGACCTGGGTGGCGGGCTGATCGCAACCGGGAGCCGAGCACACCTCCCCGTCAGGGCGGGCGAACGAGACGAGGCGTTGTTCGCGGGTCGCGAGGCGTTTGCCGCGCCCGAAATGTAGGGGGACGGTGGTGGCGTCTTTGAAGATCGCCAACCACGGCTGGACCTCACCGGCCATCGCGATCAGGTCCCGGATGGGCAGCAGGGTGCCGGTGGCGGTGGTCGCGAGTCCGGCTTCGCGGATCAGGTCCCCGAGGTCGGCTTTGATGATCAGCTGCACGGGCAGCCCGCGGTGCGAGGTGCCGAGAGTCCCGTCGGCGAAACCGGCGGCCAGGGCGGCGTCGAGGGCGTCGTGATTGGTCTGGGCGAGAGTGCGTCCGTCGCGGTCGGCGGCGGCGGTCAGGGCGTCGGGGTCGGCGGTGCCGGCCGGCCCGTGGGGCGACTGGGGGTCGTCGGGGTTGTTGAGTCCGGGTTTGCCCCACACGGCGAACATCATGGTGAGCCGGGCGGCGAGTGCGGGGGTCAGGGTGCCCGATATTTTGGCGGTGCCGTCGGCTCGTTGCCGGCCGATCCACAGGCCGCGGCGTCGTTTCTGGTCGGTGTCGTCTGACAGTGTGCCGTCGGGGTCGAGGTGGGCGAGCAGGCGGGCACCGAGCTGGGTGATCTCGGCGGGGGTGTGGGCTTCGGCGATCTCGGCCATCTGTCGTTCGGCGGCGACCTTGATGTCGTGGTCGATGGTGCCCGGGATGCGGTCGAGGACGTCGAGGGTGGCTTGTACGTGGGCGGTGCCGACTGCGCCTTGTGCGAAAGATTCGGCGAGGCAGGGGTATTCGGGTGGGAGGACCTCGCCGCCGAGGCTGGTCCGGTGGGCGGTGGCGTCCATCTGCTTACGGCGGCGCATCGGGTTCGACACCCGTAGCCGATGTGTCATGAACTGCATCAGGGTGCGGCAGCCGGCCTTGCGGGGCAGGTCGCGGGCCTCGACCTGATCGATCTGCCGGTCTCCGGCGACGGTCAGACGCGCGATGGCGCGTTCGGTCTCCGCGGCCACCTCGGCCAGTTCGGCATCGGTACACGGCGACAAATCCACCGACTGCAGTTTGTCCAGGGTGCGATGCAGATCAGCCACCAACTCGACCACCCGGGGAGCCGGCACGGACGCGTCGTCGGTGTGTGTGATGCCGGACATGACGGTGACCTCCCCCCGAGAACCGTTGCAGCGAATGTACGTTCGAGTGTACACGAGTCCGGCGGGTCTAGCCACGAAAACAATTGCCCGGCAATATGAATCAGAGTCATTGCGTTGCGGGAACTTGTCGGTGGGCGCCGGTAGGATCTCGCGGGACGACGACCACGTTGTCTGGGTCGGGCGGCATCATCGCCACGACGGCAGGCCGCGCCTCGAGTTGAGCGCGCAGTTCCTGCCGTCTGTGTGACTACTCGACGCCGCCCGTCGACGCGGGGACCCTGATGCTGCAGTCGCAGCACGAATGTCGTTTCCAGCGGAGTTGCTCGGCCGCGACGATAGCATTCTGGGCGGCGAGTGCTCGACGATCAGCCCTGGCGCGCCTTGAATCTGGGGTTGCCCTTGTTGATCACGTAGATGCGCCCCTTGCGCTTGACCACTTGTGAACCGGGTTGGTTCTTCAACGACCGGATGGATGCACGGACCTTCAACGGAGCCTCCTTAATGGAAATTGTTTCCATTAAAGCAGGTCCGTCGACGAGCGCCGAGGCGGGTGTCAGACCTCCCAGGTGTGCACCGGCTCGCCCTCGTGCATCTGGGTGACGTAGTCGCGGAGCATCCCGTGCAGCGCCTGTGTCCGGCTCTCGCCCGCGCGTTCGCGGGCCGCGACCGCCTGGCGTTGCCAGACCGATCCCGTCTGGCGGGAGATGCAGCGGCCCTCGATGACCGACAGGTAGCGCTTGCGGGCCTTGTCGGAGACGCCGAACCGCTGCAAACCGTCCTCGGCGAGCACGAGCAGCCGGCGCAGGACGAGTTCGTCGGGTCGCACCCAGCCGACGTCGGGCCAGTAGAGCTGCGACTCCATGCCGGTGCGGGCGCCGGACTGCAGGTTCTCGGCGGCGGCGTTGAACGACATCCGCGACCACAGCGGCCGGTCGGATTCGACGAGGCCCCGGACGACGCCGTAGTAGAACGCGGCGTTGGCCATCGTGTCGACGACCGTGGGACCGGCGGGCAGCACGCGGTTCTCGACGCGCAGGTGGGCCTGTCCCTCGTGGATGTCGTAGACCGGACGGTTCCAGCGGTAGACGGTCCCGTTGTGCAGACGCAGTTCGTCGAGGGTGGGGATGCGTCCGTCGTCGAGCTCGGCGAGCGGGTCGGTGTCGGTGCAGACGGGGAGGAGCGCGGGGAAATAGCGCGTGTTCTCCTCGAAGAGGTCGAAGATCGTGTTGATCCACCGCTCTCCGAACCACACTCGCGGCCGGACACCCTGGTTCTTCAGCTCCAGCGGCCGGGTGTCGGTGGCCTGTTCGAAGACCGGGATGCGGCTCTCGTGCCACAACGCGGTCTCGGCGAGGAAGGGCGAGTTCCCGGCCAGGGCGACCTGCACCCCGGCGATGGCCTGTGCCGCATTCCAGTGCGAGGCGAAGTCTTCCGGCGCCACCCGCAAGTGAAGCTGTAGTGAGGTGCAGGCCGCCTCGGGCAGGATCGAATCGGTCGAGGTGCGCAGGTGCTCGGTGTGGTGTCCATCGGTCAGCGGGACGCCGGTGATGTCGATCTCGAGATCCTCGCCGCGGGCGGCGAAGATCTGCTCGTTCAGCAGGTCGTAGCGCGGGTTCGCCGAGATCCAGTGATGCGCGAAGTGTTCGGACTTCAGTGTCGGCAACATGCCGATCATGACCAGGTGGCTCGACGTCTGTGCGGCCCGCTGCTCGGCCCGGTTGAGCGACGTCCGCAACGCCTGCTCGAGCGAGATCGTATCGTCGGTCGTGAACGGTCGCGGCGAGACGTTGATCTCGATGTTGAACTGGCCGAGTTCGGTCTGATAGTCCGGATCGGCGATCGCCTCGAGGACGGCGGCGTTCGCCATCGCGGGTTGCATGTCCTCGTCGACGAGGTTCAGTTCGACCTCCATGCCGAGCAACGGCTTCGGCGGACGGCCCTGATCGGTGAACAGCCCGTCGGCGAGCATCCGCGCGATCGCTTCCGTGCCGCGACCCACCTGACGCCGGAAACGAACCCGGTCCTCGCCGGTGAACTGCTGTTTGGACACCTCGGCTCCCATGCGGTCAATACTGCCCGATCCGCATCGGCGCGAACCCCCTTGCGAAGATGGCCGGGTGCCACCACGCAGGAGAGTGGACCCCGCCGAGGTCCGGGCCGCGGTGCTGGCCGTCTCGGACTGGCTCGTCGACCCGACCGTGCCGACCCCGGGACGCGCCGCCCTCGCCGACGCCGTCCGTCGATCGGCCCGGACACTCGAGCAGCTCGCCCCCGGGAACTCGGTCGAGGTCCGGATGCCCCCGTTCGTCGCGGTCCAGTGCATCGAAGGTCCCCGTCACACCCGCGGAACGCCGCCGAACGTCGTCGAGATGGCGCCGCGGACCTGGCTGCTCCTCGTCACCGGTGTCCTCACCTACGACGACGCCCTCGCCGCGGGCCTGGTGGATGCGTCCGGGCATCGCGCGGCACTCATCGCCGACCTGCTGCCGCTCATCCCGATCGGCCCGCCGGGCGACCGGGAGTAGGAGTGTGATGCATCACTCGACCGGGGCGTCGGGAATGACCCGCCGGTCGACACCGCTGGAAGATTCGCATCGGGAGCCGACCGACCCGTAAACTCACGCGTGTCTCCCAGCCCACTCGACGGACCGATTCGCAGCCCCAGGGAGCTAGTCGATGCCTGATCATTCGATCGCCCACATGAACCTGCTCGCTGCCACGACGCCGGCGGGCGGATGCTCCGCACGCGGCTCGGGTGCGATCAATCCGGCCCCGCTGGACGATCTCGAGAACGAACCGCGTGAGGAATGCGGTGTCTTCGGTGTCTGGGCGCCCGGCGAGGACGTCGCCAAGCTGAGTTACTACGGCCTCTACGCCCTGCAGCACCGCGGCCAGGAAGCCGCGGGCATCGCCGTCGGCGACGGCAGCCAGGTGGTCGTGTTCAAGGACCTCGGACTCGTCAGCCAGGTCTTCGACGAGCAGACCCTGGGTGCGATGAGCGGGCATGTGGCGATCGGCCACTGCCGGTACTCCACCACCGGCTCGACGACCTGGGAGAACTCGCAGCCGATCTTCCGCACCACCGACGCCGGGACCGGCGTCGCCCTGGGCCACAACGGCAACCTGGTCAACACCGCGGACCTCGCGGCGCGTGCACGCGAGCAGGGGATCAAGAGTTCGGCGGCGACGTCGGACTCCGATGTCGTCGGTGCGCTCCTCGCGCACGGCGCCGCGGACAGCTCGATCGAGCAGGCCGCGATGGAACTGCTGCCCACCCTCAAGGGCGCGTTCTGCCTGACCTTCATGGATGAGCACACGCTCTACGCCGCGCGCGATCCGCACGGTGTGCGCCCGCTGTCACTCGGCCGCCTCGACCGCGGCTGGGTCGTCGCCTCGGAGACCGCCGCCCTCGACATCGTGGGTGCGTCGTTCGTCCGCGACATCGAGCCGGGCGAGCTCCTGGCCATCGACGCCGACGGCGTGCGCAGCACGCGCTTCGCCGAGCCGACCCCCAGCGGCTGCGTCTTCGAATACGTCTATCTCGCCCGTCCCGACTCGGTGATCCACGGTCGTTCGGTGCATTCGACCCGCGTCGAGATCGGTCGCCGACTCGCCAAGGAACACCCCGCCGACGGTGACCTGGTCATCCCGGTACCGGAGTCGGGCGTGCCGGCGGCCGTCGGGTTCGCCCAGGAATCCGGGATTCCGTACGGCCAGGGACTGATGAAGAACGCCTACGTCGGCCGTACCTTCATCCAGCCGTCGCAGACGATCCGCCAGCTCGGTATCCGCCTAAAGCTCAATCCGTTACGCGAGGTGATCCGCGGCAAACGGCTCGTCGTCGTCGACGACTCGATCGTGCGCGGCAACACCCAGCGCGCGCTCATCCGGATGCTGCGCGAGGCCGGTGCCGCCGAGGTGCACGTCCGCATCGCGTCGAGCCCGGTCCGGTGGCCGTGCTTCTACGGGATCGACTTCGCGTCCCCGGCGGAACTGATCGCCAACGGCATGGAGTCCGAGGCCGGAATGGTCGAGGGGGTCCGGCAGGCCATCGGTGCCGATTCGCTGGGGTACATCAGCATCGACGAGATGATCAACTCGACCGGGCAGGCCGCGTCGAGCCTCTGCGCTGCGTGCTTCGACGGCAAGTACCCGATCGAGCTGCCCAAGGAGACCTCGATGGGCAAGGCGGTCCTCGAACAGATGCTGGCGAGCGCGGCCGGCGACCGCTCGGTGGACCCGCTGACCCAGCCGAACGACAACGTCAGCGCGGTCATGCGGCCCTGATTTCGTGCCGTAGGCCCTCCGGTACCGTATGACCCGTCGGCGAACACGCCGGAAACAACGTTCGACCGAGATTTTCTGGAACGGGAGTGCTGCGGTGATGACGGAGCGGGATGCTGCTGCCGACGAGACGGCCGGGAGCTCGACACCGGCGTCGTATGCGGCGGCCGGGGTCGACATCGACGCCGGTGAGCGGGCTGTGGAACTCATCGCGCCCCATGCCAAGCGTGCGTCTCGCCCGGAGGTTCTCGGCGGGATCGGCGGTTTCTCCGGTCTGTTCGCACTCAAGGGCAACTATCGGGAGCCGGTCCTGGCCGCTGCCAGCGACGGCGTCGGCACCAAGCTCGCCGTTGCACAGGCCATCGACAAGCACGACACCGTCGGCCGCGATCTCGTCGCAATGTGTGTCGACGACCTGGTCGTCTGCGGCGCCGAGCCGCTGTTCCTGCAGGACTACATCGCGGTCGGCAAGGTGGTCCCCGAGACGGTGGCCCAGATCGTCGCCGGCATCGCCGACGGCTGCGTCGAAGCCGGTTGCGCCCTGCTCGGCGGCGAGACCGCCGAACACCCCGGCCTGATGCAGGACAACCACTACGACATGTCCGCCACCGCGGTCGGTGTCGTCGAAGCCGACAACGTGCTCACCCCGGACCGCGTCCGCGCCGGCGACGTCGTCATCGGCATGGGGTCGTCGGGATTGCACTCCAACGGGTATTCGCTCGCCCGCAAGGTGCTGCTCGAGTGGGGTCACATGGACCTGTTCGGTCATGTCGAGGAGTTCGGTCGCACCCTGGGCGAGGAGCTGCTCGAGCCGACCCGGATCTATGCCCGCGACTGCCTGGCCCTGATCGCCGAGGCTGACGTGCGTACATTCGCGCACATCACCGGCGGCGGCCTCGCCGAGAACCTCGCGCGTGTGATCCCGAACGGGCTGGTGGCCGAGCTCGAGCGCAACACGTGGACGCCGGCCCCGATCTTCGCGCTCATCGGTCAGCGCGGCCGGGTCGAACAGCTCGAGATGGAACGCACCTTCAACATGGGCGTCGGCATGGTGGCGGTCGTCGCGCCGGAGGACACCGACCGCGCGCAGGCCGTGCTGACGGCACGGCACGTCGACAACTGGGTCCTCGGCACCGTCAAGCGCGCGAGTGACCGCTCGGACAACGACTCTCGCGTCACCCTGCTCGGGGAGCACCCGCGCTTCTAGCGCGATCGGTGAATCCGCAACTCTCGCAGGAACATTGGAGCGGGGGAGCAGCCGCACACACAACACCGACGCCCGCCGGAGGGATTCCCCGGCTCTTCCCAGATGAGGGTGTAGGTCGGCCGAACGCGTCGGTCCGCAGGTAGACGTCGAGGTCTCCCGACGATGGAGGTTCCTACGCCATCCATCCGAAAGACCTCGACGTGACCGACGCTACCCCGCCGGCAGGCTTCGGCCGCCCTGACCTGACCGCCTTCGCGTCTCATCCCAATCGACCCTGATCGAGTCTGCTGACCCCCTCGACGAGAACGCAGCGACATCACAGCCACCCAACCCCGACC
>NZ_SCOC01000055.1:0-19574 GCF_005502615.1 Gordonia sp. ALPHA1B1
ACATGCCATCCGGGTGGCCCGGTCCTTGAGTTCCTCACTGTACTTGCGTGGTGCTGCCATGCTCTCCATCCTTCACAGGTTCGAGAGCCTCCGACAGACCCGGGGCGGTTCAAGGCCCTCGGGCAACTAGCCCTGGCCTACCCCGACCGCATCGAACCCCACCTCAACTAGACCCAACCAGCAACCACACGAAACCCAGGAGTCACGTTCTTACACAGACATCTTGACAAGCTCGTTTGTCGAGCGCGGCCGGTATCGTCGGCCAATCTGGGGCCCCGGCCCTGATCAAGTTCGTGCCGGCCCCCATGATCATGTTGTTCGACGCCGCGGCGAATGTTGTGTCAGCAGTCTTACTTTGGCCGCTCCGCCGGTGGGATACGACGACTGAATCATCGCATGTCCACCACGGCGACGCCGTCGCCGTGGCCGAAAAAGTCGATGCTCCAGCATCCTTTCTCACTCTCACCAGGACCGCGCTACGCTTCCGGCCCCTATGGATCCTGTGGGGATTCGCGATCGCCAACAGCGTTGTCGCACCGGCAGTCCTCATCTACATCACCCGGGTCCTCGGCGTACCGGTCGAAGTCGTCGGCATCATCTTCGCGATCGGTGCGATGGGCGGAATCCTCGGTGGCCTGGTGGTCGGCAAGGCGTTGACTGTTTTGTCTGCCCGCGCCGTTGTCCTCGGCTCGGCTGGTGTCGGCTTCATCGGCGCCTTATCGCTGTTCGCGGCGTCGCAGTGGACGTCGGTCATGTATCCGCTTCTTGTCCTCTACGAGTTTGCGTCAGCGTTCTCCGGGACGTTGGTTTTGGCCGCGGTCACCGGCTGGCTGCAGGTGAGTAGCACGTCCACCACGGTCGCCCGCACCCTCACAGTTGCGTCGACTGGCCTCGAACTCTCCGCCCTTCTAGGGGTCGGAATCGGCTCCCTCATCGCGGATGCCACCACAACCCGGACCGCTGTAGGTGTCTCGTGTGGAATGTATGCAGCCCTGTTCATTGTCACCGCCGTAGTGATGGCGACAAGCTGCGGGCCCGATCAGCGCAGCAGCAATTCGGACCAGCCGATGTGACGGCGATCAGCGGCGCATGGCGAAACTGGTTATGCAAAGTCGACTTTCAAGGTATTGAAGCGCGAATGGTGTTCATCCGGGATGTCACCGGTCGGGGCGTGATGCGGCGGACCCACGTAACGTACGTCGAACCATCCGGGGTGCAGTGTCGGTGTGAGGTGGCGACGCTGGGTGAGGTGACCGGCTCTGTCTAGAAGGCGCAGGTGTCCGCTGGGACTGGTGCGGTAGTCGAGCCAGAGGTATCGGTCCCACATCAGGCAGCCGTGTAGCAGGGTGCGGCCGGGTGTGTGGTCGCCACGCAAAAGGGTGGTGAATCCACCGCCCAGTTCGGCGACCCATTCAATCTGGTCGCCGGACCCATCGCTGCGACGAACAGTGGCTGGGACGTATGAGCACACCGAGACGGGTACCGGTTGGTGCTCGATGATGCCGGCGGCTGCGTCGACCCAGTATGTGGTGGGTGCGAAGACGTCGCCAGGCTCGGGGCTGTCGGGGAACGGCTCGAGGTCTTCGAGAAGCCACAGTTGGGTCATGACGACTCGTCGAGGACCAGGACGATGAACATGTCGTTGGTGATGTCCGACGTGGAGGCACCGGCTGGTGCCCGCCGGAAGGCGATGATTCCGGCCGGGCCGATCCGTCGGTCGAAGACCGCTTCCTTGACCTGGCGCGTGACCCCGGTGACGAGTCCGCCTGATCCGGGCGGCCGGTTGGCGATCTGTGCGGTGGGGTCGTCGAGGTCGACGGTGATCCGTTCCCCGCGGTCGGGAACTGTGGGTCCGAAGAACTCCGGGGGTGCGGTGATGTTGACTGTGCGCCGGGCGATTGCCTGTTCTGCTCGGTAGTCGGCGATCTGTTGCGGGGTGGGTTCGACCAGGACGAGGTCGGTCAGAGTCACCACGGCCCCGCCGGGGTCGAATGCGCCCGCCGGGGTGAGCAGGGTTTCGGGAAACCTCTCGACCCGCTCGACCGGTTGGAGCGTTTCACCGGCCGTGGGATCGGCGGCTGAGCCGAGGTAGATCTGGCTGACACTCGTGACGGTCCCGGTGGCCTCGACACCGGGCGACTCGCCGGAGTGCCAGGACAGCCACAGCCCGACCGGTTGGTCGAGCGGGCCGGCGTCGGTCGAAGTCCACTGCGCGACACCGCCATCGAACGCTATGAGGTCGCGGCCGCGGTCCCACCTGGTCACATTCACCGGTGATCGGTCGGCCAGGGTGGGGTAGGCGGAAAGGGTTCCGTTGATTGTCTCTCCGACCGCGGGAGGTGTACGACAGCATCCGTACTCGAACGCGTCGATCCGAACAGTCAGCGACGGCGGGGGTGTGATCACCATAGTCACCGGGAGTTAGGCGATCCGCAGCGCGACGGCGGCGGGTCCCAGTGCACCTGAGCATGAACTCTACGTCCCCACACCCGGCGTCGTCCATCGCGGTATCGGCGGCGAGCAAGGTCTACCCGCCTGACGCGTACCGTCGCGGATGCCGCAGACAATGGAACGTGCGTACCGTTCGCAGCCGAGCGGCCCGCCTGCAGCGAGGTCGTACCACTCCCGTTTCTGATCGAGCAGCCACGCCGCCAGGGAGCTATCTACATGTGCAGCGACTGCCACCTGAGCTAGGCTCCACAGCTCCCGGCCGCGATACAGGATGGTCGGTAGCAGCGCATCCCTTGTCATCTGTAGCGCTGCCACTAGGTCGGTCGGCGATGTCCGGCGTGCCATGATCGCGGTACGCGGTCACGCCAAGGTGGGATGCCGCGATCACGATCGCGGCTATCGTCATGGGGGCGCCGCCGACCATCAGCAGTCCCCAGAAGCCGGTCCAATGCGCAAGCCCGTAGACGGTCAAACCCGCCAATGCCGCTATTGCGATCCACGACACCCACCAGCGCATCACCAGCGCGGCGACAAGTGGTGCGGCACTGAGCAAGACACCGAGAGTCACAGGGGGCCACACGCCGTAGGCCGACCACACCGGGTCATCGCAGGTCGCGCCTGGGCGAACGCCAGGCTCGTCCAATTCGCCGATCTTGCCGCACGACATCGACGACCACCCAGCAGGCTCGAAAGCGTTCCACAGCGCGAACGCCAGGGCAAGCACCCCCAAGGCCACCCATGCCGCCCGCACCAACTTCATGGGCCGCACGCTACCTGCTCAGAACGCACTACGGATGGTACAAAGGCCGTTACATCAGCGTTTGCGGAACGGTGTCACCGAGGACGCGGCGGTGTCGGTTTCGCGATGAGCGGGGCCACTAGACTCGAGGCGTGACCGGAGCCGACGACTCGACACGTGACCGCGACCGCGACGGTCTCCCGGATCCCGGTCCGACCGACGAGCATGCGACATCCGCCGCGGACGGCCCGGACGAGCCCTCCGCAGCGAACGATAGGGCCGGTGGGTCGACCCGTCGTCGGGGCGACCGGCTTCCCGTCCGACGCGACGATCCCGACCGTCCCGGACCCGGGCGCCGGATGGCCGACCTGCTGGCCCGCACCGACT
Organism: Gordonia sp. ALPHA1B1; assembly: GCF_005502615.1. Classification (NCBI taxonomy): domain Bacteria; kingdom Bacillati; phylum Actinomycetota; class Actinomycetes; order Mycobacteriales; family Gordoniaceae; genus Gordonia; species Gordonia sp. ALPHA1B1. Next base: position 3,578 of record NZ_SCOC01000055.1, read on the forward strand.
CCAGCGCCGGGGTCGTCAAGGCGGCTCGCGCCGCACGAGATCTGATCCCGCACGACGAGAGCCCGATCGCCGGGCCGCGTGCATCCGACCGCGTGGCACGCCTCATCAGCGAGTCCCGGCCCGAGAAACCCAGTGCCATACGAGAGCTCGGCCTCGCATCGATCCAGGTGTGGCAGGCGTTGGTGACCACACGACGTCGTCGATCCGGTCGCACCCCAGTCCCCGCCACCATCTTGTTCACCGATCTCGTCGGATTCTCGACGTGGGCCCTGCATGCCGGAGACGACCAGGTCCTCCAACTCCTGCGCGACGTCAACGGCGTCACCGAGAACATCGTGCGCAGCCGCGGCGGACGTATCGTCAAACATCTCGGCGACGGGACGATGGCCGTGTTCATCGACGGTGTCGAGGCGATCGAGGCCGGTCACGAGGTGATCGTCGCCGTGAGTGCCCTGACGGTCGGGGACTACCGGCCACAGCTGCGAGCCGGTCTCCACACCGGCGAACCGCGGGCGGTCGGTGACGACTTCCTCGGTGTCGATGTGAACGTCGCCGCTCGGGTCGCGGCAGCCGCGGGAGCCGGTGAGCTGTTGGCCAGCGGAGCGACCGTCGAGGCCGCCGGCGCCGATCGGTACGCCACTCGTCGTCGGCGATTCCGCGCCAAGGGGGTACCGCGCGACATCGAGGTGTTCGCCGTCGTGCCCCGCTACTCCGACTGACCGATCCTCGACCTGTTTGCTAGCAGCGTGTGTACGCCGAAGAGATCGAGAGGACTACGTGCGGCCGCGCCGAGCTTTACGGGCCGATAGACGCGTTGCCTGTGCCCGCCGACACGCACGATGGGCGCACGACGGGCCGTGACCACCGCACGACTGGGCAACCCCGGCTGCGGGTTCCAAACCTCGACGATGTTGTGGATCGCATGCACTACTCCGCGGCCCGAATGTCGTTGGCGCGACGGACATTTCGGGCCAGCGTCTGATCCAGTCCGAATGGGTGTGATGAGTCGGCGTGGGTCTCACTCGAGACCCACGCCGACTTCCAGTCAGCGCTGCGCGGCGGCGAGTGCCTCGTTGAACGTCGTGCTCGGACGCATGACGGCGGCTGTCTTGTCCCAGTCGGGGTAGTAGTAGCCGCCGATGTCGACCTGCTCGCCTTGTACCGCGTTCAACTCCTCGACGATCTTGTCCTCGTTGGCCGCGAGGGTTTCGGCCAACGACGAGAAGTGCTTCGCGAGCTCGTCGTCCTCGGTCTGCGCGGCGAGTTCCTGAGCCCAGTAGAGCGCCAGGTAGAACTGGCTGCCGCGGTTGTCGAGTTCGCCGGTCTTGCGCGACGGTCCCTTGTCGTTCTCGAGCAGCTTGCCGGTGGCGGTGTCGAGGGCCTTCGCGAGGAGAACGGCGCGCTTGTCGTCGAACTTCTTGCCCACGTCCTCCAGGCTCACCGCGAGCGCGAGGAACTCGCCGAGCGAATCCCAACGGAGGTGGTTCTCCTCGATGAGCTGCTTGACGTGCTTCGGCGCCGAACCGCCCGCGCCGGTCTCGTAGAGTCCGCCGCCGGCCATCAGCGGGACGATCGACAGCATCTTGGCGCTGGTGCCCAGTTCCAGGATCGGGAACAGGTCGGTCAGGTAGTCACGCAGGATGTTGCCGGTCGCGGAGATGGTGTCGAGGCCGCGGACGACGCGCTCGAGGGTGTACCGCATGGCACGGACCTGCGACATGATCTGGATGTCGAGGCCCTCGGTGTCGTGATCCGGCAGGTACTTGTGGACCTTCTTGATCAGCTCGTTCTCGTGCGGGCGATACGGGTCGAGCCAGAAGAGCACCGGCATCCCGGAATCGCGGCACCGGTTCACGGCCAGCTTGATCCAGTCCTGGATCGGCGCGTCCTTGACGATGCACAGACGCCAGATGTCACCCTCTTCGACGGTCTGGGTGAGCAGCACCTCGCCGGTCTCCAGATCGGTGATGTTGGCGGTGCCGCCCGCGGGGACCTCGAAGGTCTTGTCGTGCGAGCCGTACTCCTCGGCCTTCTGCGCCATCAGGCCGACGTTGGGCACCGTGCCCATCGTCGTGGGATCGAACTGCCCGTTGGTCTTACAGAAGTTGATCATCTCCTGGTAGATGCGGGAGAAGGTCGACTCCGGGTTGACGGCCTTGGTGTCCTTGAGCCGGCCGTCGGCGCCGTACATCTTGCCGCCGGCGCGGATCATCGCCGGCATCGAGGCGTCGACGATGACGTCGCTGGGGGAGTGAAAGTTGGTGATGCCGCGGGCCGAGTCGACCATCGCCAGCTCGGGGCGATGCTCGTGGCACTTGTGCAGGTCGTCGATGATCTCCTCCCGCTGCGCGCTGGGCAGCGACTCGATCTTGCTGTAGAGATCCGACAGTCCGTTGTTGACGTTGACGCCGAGCTCGTCGAAGAGTTCGCCGTGCTTCTCGAAGGCTTCGCGGTAGAAAACCTTGACCGCGTGCCCGAAGACGATGGGGTGCGAGACGCGCATCATGGTGGCCTTGACGTGCAGCGAGAACATCACGCCGGTCTTGTAGGCGTCGTCGATCTGTTCCTCGTAGAACTTGATCAGGGCCTTCTTGCTCATGAACATGCTGTCGATGACGTCACCGTCGGTCAGCGACACCTCGGGCTTGAGCACGAGGGTCTCGCCGGAGTCGGTGATCAGCTCCATCTTGACCTTGCGGTCGCCGGAGACGGTCATCGACTTCTCGCCGTGGTAGAAGTCGCCTTCGCGCATGTGGGCGACGTGGGTGCGCGATGCCATCGACCACTCACCCATGCTGTGCGGGTGCTTCTTGGCGTACTCCTTGACCGCCTTCGGTGCTCGACGGTCCGAGTTGCCTTCGCGCAGAACGGGGTTCACGGCGCTACCGAGGCACTTGGTGTACCGGTCGCGAATCGCGCGCTCCTCGTCGGTCTTCGGGTTGCCCGGGAAGTCGGGCAGGTCGTAACCCTTGCCCTGGAGCTCCTTGATGGCGGCGAGCAGCTGGGGGACCGACGCGGAGATGTTGGGGAGCTTGATGATGTTGGTGTCGGACTTCTGGGTCAGCTTGCCGAGCTCGCCCAGGTTGTCGGTGACCTTCTGGTCATCGGGCAGGAGGTCGGAGAACTCGGCGAGGATGCGAGCCGCGACGGAGATGTCGCTGGTCTCGACGGCGATCCCGGCCGCCCCGGCGAACGTGCGCACGACCGGCAGAAACGCGTGAGTGGCGAGCATGGGTGCCTCGTCGGTCAGCGTATAGATGATGGTCGGCTGTTCGGCACTCATGCGATGTGTTCTCGATTCTGTCTTGGTCGACGCGTTTGTGTGTGCGGCCTTGTGGGTCCGGTTTTACCGATATCACGACGGGGATGGGCTCGCGTGACATCCACCCATGATTTTGCCTGTCCGGGCCGGGCGGCGGGAGACGTGGTCGGTGGATTCGCGTCGAACGCCAGGTGGTAACGGCTGTGACCTGGCCTGCGTCCCGAAATTTGTGTGGTCGACGCCACAACCGGTTCGTCCAGGGTGCCGACATGAGTCGACCCCACTCGGTTGGCGGGTGATCGCCGTCGAGCGGGGTCGGTCGGGACGGTGGGGCTTGGCGCGGGTGGTGTCAGGCGACGCGAACCGGCACGGTCTGCCGGAGTCTGATCAGGCCGTCCCGGATGCGGGACTTGACGGTCGGCAGGGCGACGTCGAGATGCTCGGCGACCTCGCGGTAGGTGAGCCCATGGAAGTAGGCGAGCTCGATCGCCTGGCGCTGCAGCGGGGTGAGGGTTTCCAGGCCGGTGTGGATCAGGCGGGCGATCTCGCGTCGCTCCACCGATTCGCTGACTTCGTCGACCTCGCGACCGGTGTCGGCGATGCCGTAGGCGACGGTCCGGCGGGTCGCCGCCGACTCGGAGCGCACGCGATCGACCGCGCGACGATGCGCGAGAGTGAGAATCCACGACAGTGCGGAGCCGGACGCGGGATCGTAGGCGTCGGCATTGCGCCAGACCGCCAGGAACGTCTCCTGGGTGGCCTCCTCGCTGTAGCCCGGATCGCGGAGGACCCGAAGCGTCATGCCGTAGACCCGGTCACACGTCGCGTCGTAGAACTGCGCGAACGCGTCCATGTCGCCGGTGGCCACCCGGGCGAGGAGAGTGCTCAGTTCGGTGTCTTTCATCACGAAGCTCCTTGCCGCAGATGGATTGTCCCGCTCTCGGGGCTCACGTCGGGCGGCACTGCGCCGGGTGGCCGAGTTGCGATGTGTCCAACGCTAGGCCCCGCGCTGCGCAAAGTGATCATCGCGACACACAACGGGACGCTTTCGCAATACTTGGTAACGGGGAGATAACGGCGGCGCTCGTACCCCCCGAACCGCCGATGAGCTGGGATGTCGGTGTCGCGGAGTAGCCTCCTCGCGACGAGAGGGGCGTGCATGCCTGACGACACCATAACGATCGCCGACGGTCGAGCGCGTTGCCTGTGGGCGGCGCGTGAGCCGGAGACGACCTACCACGACACGGAGTGGGGATTCCCGATCGCCAGTGACACGGCGCTGTTCGAGCGTGTCTGCCTCGAGGGTTTCCAGTCCGGGCTGAGCTGGCGGACGATTCTGATCAAGCGGGAGAACTTCCGGGCCGCGTTCGCGGGGTTCGACATCGAGCGAGTGGCACGCTTTACCGACGCCGACGTCGCCAGGCTGCTCGCCGACGCCGGCATCATCCGACACCGCGGCAAGATCGAGGCATCGATCAACAATGCGCGCAGGGCCGTCGAACTGATCGACGAGCAGGGGTCGCTGGAGTCCTATTTCTGGCGATATGCCCCCGCCGGGGACCACGTGCCGGGTTCGATGACGACCTCGCCCGAGTCGCTCGCTCTGTCGAAGGACCTGAAGAAGCGCGGCTGGCGGTTCGTGGGTCCGACGACGATGTTCGCCCTCATGCAGGCGACGGGAATGGTCAACGACCACGCCTACGGCTGCGTGATCCGCGAGGACGTGGAAGCGGCGCTGCGCAAGGCGAGCCCGCACAAATTGTAGACAATCCGACAATGTGCCATCATCCCTGCATGACGGCCCAAATCGGCATCGGGATGGTGTGCCCGTTCGACATGGCTCTCGATCGTGAGCTGTGGCGGTGGATGCCGGATTCGGTGTCGCTGTACTTCACCCGCACCGGTTTCATCGACGCGCCCGTGGACGTGGAACTGTGCCGCGACCTGAACAACCACGCCGAGATCGCCGCCGCCGTGCGGGCCGTCTCGTCGGTCGGGCCGCGCGCCTTCGGTTACGCCTGCGCATCCGGCAGCTTCGTTTACGGGATGGCCGGTGCGCTCGAGATCTCGAACTGCATGCTCGCGGCCGGCGCCGACCGGGCGGTGACGACGTCCGAGGCCCTGATCCGCGCCCTCGATGCGCTGAACGTCGGTACGCTCTCGGTCGCCACGCCGTACACCGCGTCCCTCACCGGCCTGCTGTGCGATTTCCTCGCCGAGTCCGGCCGGAGCGTCGTCGCCCAGGCGGGACTCGGCCGGAACTCCGAGATCTGGACCATTCCGTACCACGTGACCGCGGACCTCATCCGCGCCGCGGACCACCCCGACGCCGACGCGATCTTCGTGTCCTGCACCAACCTGTGGACCTACGACATCCTCGCCGGGCTCGAAGCCGAACTCGGCAAGCCCGTCCTGTCGGCGAACCAGGTCACCGCCTGGGCGACCCTGTGCGACGCCGGGGTTCTCGGTGAGATCAACGGGCCCGCCGGCTCGTCGGACGGCCATGCGCAGACACTGTTTGCCCGTAGCATTGCCGCATGACCTCGAGCGCGGCGACATTCGGCGAAGCAGGCACCGCCAAGTACGTGAATCTGACGACCTACCGCAAGGACGGCACTGCGGTGACCTCGCCGCTGTGGGCGGCGCTCGACGGCGACCAGCTCGTCATGTGGACCGTCGCGGATTCGTGGAAGGTCAAGCGTCTGCGACGCGATCCGCGCGTCGTCGTGCAGGCCTGTGACGTCCGGGGCCACAAGACTTTCGGCGCACCGGTCAGCGGTACCGCCGAGGTGCTCGACGCCGCGGACAGCGGCCGCGTCAAGAAGGCGATCGCCGACAAGTACGGACTCCTCGGCAAGATCACCATGCTCGGCAGCAAGCTCCGCCGGGGCGACCACGGCAGCGTGGGGATCGTCATCACGCCTACGGCGTAAAGGTCAGAAGCGCGCGGATGTCAACGCGGCGTCAACAATGACGCGAACCGCGTATGGAATGCGTTAAGAGCTCTTTCGCGGCCCGTCGGGCTGCGTGATCCTTCGACGTGGCCACCGAGTGGTGGACGTCGATGTGATCGGAGAGTGACTGCGTGGCGGATCTCGTGTACGTGCTGCCGGCCCTCGCGGGGTTCGTCCTGTGTGTGCTGGCGGTGCGGGCCCTCGATGTGCGGACCAGATCGTGACCGCGGACGGGGTGACCAACGTCGTGCTGCTGGCCCTCGCCGCCGCGACCGTGGTGTTCCTGCTCGTCGCGCTGGTGTTCCCGGAGAGGTTCTGACGGCGTGAACACAACTGTTGCGGGACTGCTGCAGGTGGCCGCGCTGGTCGTCATCCTCGCCCTCGCCTACGTCCCCCTGGGCGATAACATGGCACGCGTCTACACCGGTGAGAAGGACCTTCTCGTCGAGCGCGTCCTCTACCGCATGGCGCGGGTGGACCCCCGCCGCCAGCAGACCTGGGTGGGTTACGCCCTTGCGGTGCTGGCCTTTTCGCTGATCTCGTTCCTCGTCGTCTACCTCCTGCAGCGTCTCCAGGGGGTCCTGCCGTGGTCGGACGGCAAGGCCGGCGTGTCCCCGGCGATGGCGTTCAACACCGCGATCTCGTTCGTCAGCAACACCAACTGGCAGTCCTTCTCGCCGGAGGTGGTGATGAGCAACCTGACACAGATGCTCGGGTTCGCCGTCCAGAACTTCGTCTCCGCCGCGGTGGGCATGGCGGTCGCGATCGCGGTGATCCGCGGGATCGTGAACCGTCGCGGGACCGGCGAGATCGGCAATTTCTGGGTGGACCTCGTGCGCGGTTCGATCCGAATCCTGTTGCCGCTCAGCCTCGTCCTCGCGACACTGCTGATCACCCAGGGGCTGGTGCAGTCCTGGCACACCGGGTTCGGCTGGACGACCCTCGACGGTGCCGACGCGCGGAGCATGCTCGGCCCGTTCGCCTCGCAGGAGGCCATCAAGGAACTCGGCACCAACGGCGGCGGGACACTGTCGGCGAACTCGGCACACCCGTTCTCCAACCCGACGCCGGTGTCGAACCTGCTGGAGATCGCCGCACTCCTGTTGATCCCGGTCTGCCTGACGCGCACCTACGGAAGGATGGTCGGCGACCGCCGGCAGGGACTGACGCTGCTCGGCGTGATGGCCGCGATCTGGTCGCTGATGCTCACGCTCGTGTGGATCTTCGAGAGCCGCACCGCCGGAAGCGCTTCCGCGGCCGCCGGGGCGATGATGGAAGGCAAGGAGGTCCGGTTCGGCATCCCCGGATCGGCGCTGTTCGCGGTGTCGACGACCGGCACGTCGACCGGCGCGGTGAACTCCGCGCACGACAGTTTCTCGGCGGTCGGCGGCGGCGCCGTCCTGTGGAACATGCTGCTCGGTGAGGTCGCACCCGGCGGTGTGGGATCGGGTCTGTACGGCATCCTCGTGATGGCGATGATCACCGTCTTCATCGGTGGTCTGCTCGTCGGGCGCTCGCCCACCTTTCTCGGTAAACGCATCGGACAGCACGAGATCACGATGGCCGCGCTGTACGTGCTGGTGATGCCGGCGCTCGTGTTGATCGGCACCGGGATCTCCATGATCCTGGGATCGACGACGCAGGCGCAGGGCAACAGCGGAGAGCCGGGCACTCCGGGCTCGATCCACGGGTTCAGCGAAGTCCTGTACGCGTACGCGTCGGCGGCGAACAACAACGGCAGTGCGTTCGGCGGGCTCACGGTGACCGGTGACTGGTTCCAGGCCTCGCTCGGCATGGCCATGCTCGTGGGCCGTTTCCTGCCCATCGTGCTGGTGCTCGCGCTGGCCGGGCTGCTCGCCCGGCAGACGCCGCGCGGTGGTGACGCCCGGTCCGGGGACCCCGCGCGACCGTCGGCCGCCACCGGGGACCGAGTCGGCGGCGCGTCGACCGCGGTTCTCACCGTCCCTGCCGACACCGCCACCGATGACGTTGCGGCGGAGACGCGTTCGACCCTGCCCACCTCCGGACTCCTGTTCGGATTCCTTCTGACCGCGACCATTGTGCTCGTCGCCGGTCTCACCTTCTTCCCGGCCATGGCGCTGGGACCGATTGCCGAGGCACTGCTGTGACCACACAACTCGTCACCTCCGACGATCCTGACAAGACGAGCGTCGTGGATCCCATCGACGCCGAGCCGACGCTGGTGTCGCGCGGCGCCTTCGACGTGCGTTCGCTGGTGACGTCGATGCCGCTGGCACTGCGGAAGCTCAGCCCGCGCGATCAGGCCCGGAACCCGGTGATGTTCGTCGTGTTCCTCGGAGCCGTAGTCACCACCCTGCTCGCGATGCTGCGGCCATCCTGGTTCAGCTGGACCGTCGCCGCCTGGCTGTGGTTCACCGTCCTGTTCGCCAACCTCGCCGAAGCCGTCGCCGAGGGACGTGGCCGGGCGCAGGCCGACAGTCTGCGAAAGGTGAAGCGGGACACGGTCGCTCGTCGGCTCCGCGCCGACGACGACGTCACCGGGGTCGGGGCGACCGAGGAGGTCGCCGGCAGCGACCTGCGGATCGGCGACCTCGTCGTGGTCGAGGCGGGCGAGGTCATCGCCGGTGACGGCGACGTCGTCGACGGGATCGCCACCGTGGACGAGTCGGCGATCACCGGCGAGTCGGCGCCGGTCGTCCGCGAATCCGGTGGCGATCGCTCGGCGGTCACCGGCGGAACCGTGGTGCTCTCCGACCGCATCGTCGTCCGGATCACCACGGCGCCGGGGGAGACCTTCGTCGACCGGATGATCGCGCTCGTCGAGGGCGCCGCGCGGACGAAGACCCCCAACGAGATCGCGCTTGACATCCTGCTGACGAGCCTGACGGTGATCTTCCTCCTCGCGGTCGTCGCTGTCTCGCCGATGCAGGAGTACGCCGGGCAGTCCCCCGACCCGGTGAAACTGATCGCGCTGCTGGTGTGCCTCATACCGACGACCATCGGCGCCCTGCTCAGCTCGATCGGCATCGCCGGCATGGATCGGCTGGTGCAGCGCAACGTCCTGGCCATGTCGGGGCGCGCGGTCGAGGCGGCCGGCGACATCGACACACTCCTGATGGACAAAACCGGGACCATCACCTACGGCAACCGGCGCGCCACCGATCTGTACGCGGCCCCCGGGGTGTCCGTCGACGAACTGGCACGAATCGCCCACCGCTGCAGTCTCGCCGACGACACCCCCGAGGGACGCAGCATCGTCGAACTCTGCCGGACCGCATACGGGGTGGCCGCCGACGCGGAGACGGGCGCAGACCGTCCGGTCAGCGACACGATCATCCCGTTCACCGCGCAGACCCGGATGAGTGGTGTGGACTCCCGGGCCGATGGTGTGACAAATGGCGGGGCCACGGTCGAATACCGCAAGGGCGCCGCCGATGCGGTCACCCGGTGGGTCACGGCCGGGAATGGCGTTGTCGACGACACGGTCGCCGCCGACGTGGAACGGATCTCGTCGGCGGGTGGCACACCCCTGGTGGTCGGCGTCCGTGCCCACGGGCAACCGGCCCGGGTCATGGGCGTGATCGCGCTGTCCGATGTGGTGAAGCCCGGCATGACAGCGCGGTTCGCGCAGCTCCGCGCGATGGGCATCCGCACCGTGATGGTCACCGGCGACAACCCGCTCACCGCCCGGGCCATCGCGACCGAGGCCGGTGTCGACGACTTCGTCGCCGAGGCCACACCCGAGCAGAAGCTGGATCTCATCCGCTCGGAGCAGGCCGCCGGGCGTCTGGTCGCGATGACCGGCGACGGCACCAACGACGCACCCGCACTGGCGCAGGCCGACGTGGGCCTCGCGATGAACACCGGGACCTCGGCGGCCAAGGAAGCCGGCAACATGGTGGATCTCGACTCCGACCCGACGAAACTCATCGAGGTCGTCGGCATCGGCAAGCAGTTGCTGATCACCCGAGGTGCCCTGACGACGTTCTCGCTCGCCAACGACCTCGCGAAGTACTTCGCGATCCTGCCCGCGATGTTCACCACCGTCTATCCACAACTCGACGCCCTGAACATCATGGGCCTGCATTCGGCGCAGTCGGCGATCGTGTCCGCGGTGATCTTCAACGCTCTGATCATCGTGGCGCTCATCCCGCTGTCGTTGCGCGGCGTGCGCTACCGGCCGGACTCGGCGTCGAAGTTGTTGGGCCGCAACCTACTCGTCTACGGAATCGGTGGGGTGGTCACGCCGTTCGTCGGTATCTGGCTGATCGATCTCCTCGTTCGTCTTCTTCCGGGAATGGGATGACGTCATGAACACAGTCTGGTCCGGCTTCGTCCGGCAATGCGTCGCCGCCGCGGGTATGATCCTCGGTCTCACGATCATCCTCGGTCTCGTCTATCCCGCTGCCGTGTGGGCGATCTCGCGGGTGAACACCACCGGCGCGGAAGGTTCGCAGGTGTTCGACGCCGCGGGATGTGCGGCCGGGTCGACGCTGATCGGCGTCGATCCGCAGGTCGAAGCGGGTGCGCCCGATCCATACCTGCACGCCCGGGTCGTGGGCGCACCGGGTGAGCCGATGGCGACCGGTGACCCGGCAGCGTCCGCGGCCACCAATCAGGGGCCCAACAGCGAGCTCCTGCTGACCAACGTCACCGCGCGTCGTGCGCTGATCGCCGCACGGGCGGGAGTGCCACCCGCGCAGGTGCCCACCGACGCGGTGACCGGGTCGGGGTCGGGACTCGACCCGCACATCAGTCCCGCCTATGCCTCGCTACAGGTCGCCCGGCTGGCGCGCGAGAACCGTCGGTCACCCGCGGAGATCGAGGCGGTCATCGACGCGCACACCGAGGGCAGACAGTTCGGATTCCTCGGTGAGCCCCGCGTGAACGTCCTCGAGGTGAACCTCGCGCTGGGGCACGCGCCGCCCGGCTGTCGCGCCCCGTGAGCGCGGTTAGACTCGGCCGATGACGTCAGCGGCGACCGGGCACCACGATGGTCGCGGCAAACTGCGGGTGTTCCTCGGTTGTGCGCCCGGCGTCGGCAAGACCTACGAGATGCTCGCGCAGGCCAGAACCCTTGTCGACGAGGGCACGGACGTCGTGATCGGGGTCGTCGAATCCCACGGTCGGGTCGCGACTGCCGCTCTCGCGGAAGGTGTGGAGGTCGTCCCGCGCACCAGACGGCCCTACCGCGGGACACCGCTGGAGGACATGGATCTCGAGGCGGTGCTGGCTCGCCGGCCGCAGGTGGTGCTGGTCGACGAGCTCGCACACACGAATGTCCCCGGGCTCCGAAACCGCAAGCGGTGGGAGGACATCGAGGAGTTGCTCGCCGCCGGGATCGACGTCTACTCGACGATCAACATCCAGCATCTGGAGAGTCTGAACGACGTCGTCGCCCAGATCACCGGAGTGGTGCAACGGGAGACCGTGCCCGACGACATCGTGCGCGGTGCCGACGAGATCGAACTCGTCGACATCGATCCGCAAGCGTTGCGCCAGCGCCTGTCCGCGGGCAAGGTCTATCCGAACGGGCGGGTCGACGGTGCCCTGGCCAACTACTTCCGGCAGGGCAACCTCACCGCGCTGCGCGAGCTCGCGCTGTTGTGGCTCGCCGACCAGGTCGACGACAAGCTTGCGGATTATCGTGCGGCGCACTCCATCACCGAGACCTGGGAAGCGCGTGAACGGGTCGTGGTGGCCGTCACCGGTGGTGCCGAATCGCCGACCCTGCTCCGACGCGCGAGCCGGATCGCATCGCGGTCGAGCGCCGAACTGTTGGCCGTCCATGTGGTCAGGGGCGACGGGCTGACCGGTGCGGGCGTGGACCTCGCCGCGCTCAAGGAACTCGCGACGGGATTCGGGGCGCGAATCCACACCGTCGTCGGCGACGACATCCCGGACACGCTGCTGGACTTCGCACGTGGCGTCAACGCCACCCAGCTCGTACTCGGCACCTCGCGCCGACCGCGATGGCAGCGGATCTTCGACGAAGGCGTCGGCGCCGCCGTGGTGAGCGAGAGCGGCCGCATCGACGTGCACATGGTGACCCACGACGAGACGACCCGGCGGTCCCGACTAGACATCCGGGACACCCGCTTCCACCGGCCGCTGAGCTGGGTCTTCGCGGTGCTGGTCCCGGCCGCCGTCACCGGGGTGCTCCAGCTGCTCGACCCGTGGCTCGGCTTCGCCAGCCAATCTGCGCTGTACTTCGTTGCGGTTCTGGCGGTGTCGATGCTCGGCGGCATCCTGCCGGCCGCGTTGTCGGCGGTCATCTCGGGGCTGCTCCTGAACTACTTCTTCACCGATCCGAGATTCACGTTCACGATCAGCCAGCCCGACAATCTGATCACCATCCTGGTGATGTTGTTGATCGCGGTCGCGGTTGCCGCGCTGGTGGATTCGGCGACAGTTCGACGTGCTCAGGCGCAGGACGCCGCCCGCGAGGCCGAACTGCTGGCGCTGTTCTCCAGCGTCGTGCTCGGCGGTGCCGACGTCCCGGTCCTGCTGGATCGGTTCCGGGAGACCTACGATCAGTCGGCCGTGTCGGTGGTACGGCGGACCTCGCGGGCCGGCCGGACGGTCGAGGCCGCGGTGGGCGACTCACCGCCGACGACCCCGGAGGACGCCGACACCGTCTGCGTCGTGCCGGGTGACGAGTTCGAACTGCTCCTGCGCGGGCCGAAGCTCGGGGCGCGGGATCGTCGCGTCCTGTCGGCCGTGGCCGGGCAGGCGGCGGGCGCCGTGCAGCGTCACGCCCTCGAAGCCGAGGCGGCGACGGCCGATGCGCTCGCGCGCACCGACGAGCTACGGCGGGCCCTACTGTCGGCGGTCGGACACGACCTGCGGACGCCGTTGGCCGCGGCGAAGGCGGCGGTGTCGAGCCTGCGCAGTGACGACGTCACCTTCAGCGACGAGGACACCGCGGAACTGCTGGCGACCGTCGACGAGTCGGTCGACCACCTCACCTCGCTGGTGGGGAACCTGCTGGACTCCTCGCGGCTCGCGGCAGGGGCGGTCCGGCCGCAGCGGCAGCGGACCTTCCTCCCCGAGGTCGTGCATCGCGCCGCGGTGACGGCGGGGCGACCCGACCGGCAACCGGGCCCGGTCTTCGATCTCGAACATGCTTGGGCGTATACCGATCCCGGACTACTGGAGCGTGCGCTGGCGAACCTCATCGACAACGCGCGCCGACACGGCGGCGGGCAGGTCGAGATCACCGCCCGGTTGACCCCCTCCGACCCGCCGCGATGCGTTATCCGGGTCGTTGACCACGGAACCGGTCTCCCGATGGTGGATCGAGACCAGATCTTCGTACCCTTCCATCAGAATGGCGACACCAGCGGCGCGTCGTCGGGGGTGGGCCTGGGGCTGTCGGTGGCGCGGGGATTCGTCACGGCAATCGGGGGCGTGCTGAGCGTCGAGGACACGCCGGGCGGTGGCGCCACCATGGTCGTCGACCTGCCCGCGACCGACGAGGATACGCACGCCGAGACCGAAGGGCCGACTCGATGAGCGCCGAGAAGACGCGGGTCCTGGTCGTCGACGACGAACCGCAGTTATTGCGAGCCTTACGGATCAACCTCAACGCGCGTGGCTTCGCGGTGACGACCGCGGCCACCGGGGCCGCCGCGCTGACAGCGGCCGCGCGGGAGAACCCGCACGTCGTGGTGCTCGATCTCGGCCTGCCCGACATCGACGGTCTGACGGTTCTCGAGGGACTGCGCGGATGGACGACGGTGCCCGTCATCGTCCTGTCGGCGCGCACCGACGCTGCCGACAAGGTCGTCGCGCTGGACTCGGGGGCCGACGACTACGTCACCAAACCTTTTGGCATGGAGGAGTTCCTGGCCCGGCTGCGAGCCGCGCTACGGCGCGGAGCCGTATCGAACGCGACGTCGGAAGCACCGGTCGTGGACGCGGGTGCCTTCGTCGTGGATCTGGCCGCCAAACAGGTGACGCGCGGGGAGGTTCCGGTCCACCTGACGCCGACCGAGTGGGGCATCCTGGAGATGCTGGTGCGTCACGAGGGAAAACTGGTGTCGCAGAGTGACATCCTGACCACGGTGTGGGGCCCGGGGTACCTGGGGCAGAGCAACTACCTGCGCGTCTACCTGGCGAGTCTTCGACGCAAACTCGAGGAGGACCCGGCGCACCCGCGGCACCTCCTGACCGAGGCCGGAATGGGCTACCGGTTCGTCCGTGGCGCACCGTGATCACGGCGTCGGAGATCCCGGTTGGTCTGTCGGAGCAGGCCGCGCTCGGTCCGCTGTGGGTGGACTGGCTGTCGTGTCTACCGGGCGCGGTCTCGGCGCTCCTGGACGAGTGGGGATTGCGTCGTGACGGTGACGAGCTGTGGCACGGGTTCGAGTCACTCGTCGTTCCCGTGCTCGATCGGCAGGGTGCGCGGGCGGTCCTCAAGGTGGCGTTCGACGGTGACGACGAAGGTGCGCAAGAGGCACTGGGACTGCAACATTGGCACGGTCGCGGGGCGGTACGCATGTTGCGCGCCGATCCGCGTCGACGCGCGATCCTCCTCGAACGACTGACGCGACGCGATCTGACGACCGTCGACGATGACGAAGCATGCCGGGTGGTCGCCGGTCTCTACGGCCGGTTGCACATCCCTGCGCCGGGGCGGCTGGCGCTCCTCACCACACATCTCGAGCGCTGGCTGGACAACCTGGCCGGCATCCCGCGGGACGCGCCGGTTCCGCGCCGGTTCGTCGAGCAGGCGCTGTCGGTCGGCCGGGACTTCCTGGCCGACACGGCCACGGTGGGTGTCATCGTGCACGGCGACCTGCACCACGAGAACGTCCTCGCCGATGGCGACGGCCGATGGGTCGCCATCGACCCCAGCCCGATGTCGGGGGATGCGCACTACGAACTCGCCCCCATGCTGTGGAATCGCCTCGGCCCGCGCGTATCCGACGTCCGGTACGACATCCGCCGCCGCTTCTACACCATCACCGATGCGGCGGACCTCGATCCGGACCGGGCCCGCGACTGGGTCATCGTCCGGATGATCCTCAACGCGCACTGGGCGATCGAGGACGCCGACCGCGCGTCGCGCCCGCTCCGACCGGCCGACCGAGAGTGGATCACCACCTGCATCACCGTCGCGAAAGCGGTGATCGACTGAATTGTCGACCGTGTTGCCGAATCTCGTTTACAGCGCGTCGAGGTCGAGCAGCCCTCCCCCCGCTGGTTGAGCCGGTACCCCCCGCTGGTTGAGCCGGCAACGAGCCGCTAGGCGAGTCGCCGTGTCGAAACCACCTGGCGACCCGACAAACTCAACTGCCGACAATCAGGCCGGCGTCATTCCGGACTGTCTCTGGATTTCGGCTTGCCGGCGTGACACGCCAGCACGCCTGGCTACGCCTCCGCGACGACATCGACTCGACGTACACATGTGCGGCGCTTTCGGGTTGGTCGAATAAGGGCCGAGATCCATATGGGTTTGTCTGGTTACCAGGTGGTTTCGACTCGGCGCCTCGCTTCGCTCGGGGCCGGCTCAACCAGCGGGTGGGGACACCAGCGGGTAGGGACACCCCTCAACCAGCGGGTGGGGACATCCCTCAACCAGCGAGTGGGGACATCCCTCAACCAGCGAGTGGGGACGCCCCTCGACCAGCGGGTGGGGGACACACTCTGACGAGGGTGAGTGGTTTCGACACGGCGCCTCGCTCCGCTCGGGGCCGGCTCAATTAGCGGGGGGAGGGCTGCTCGACCTCGACGCGCTGTAAACGAGATTCGGCAACACGGTCGACAATTCAGTCGATCACCGCTTTCGCGACGG